>CANGQA010000078.1 GCA_947455995.1 Hyphomicrobiales bacterium
AGAAGCCCTTACACAAGAAGCTCTTACGATTGATGCGGATGTGATCGAGGCAGAAACGGTCACAGCGGTCAGAGCTGCCGATCAAGCCGATGAAACCGGTTTCAAGCCTTTGAGCTTTGCAGTGATCGCGGATGCGCCCGCGACAGCCGAGATCATTGAAGCCGAGATCGTTGAAGAAGAGAGTGTTGATCCTGAAATTACTGAGGTTGCCGAAGTCGCGCCTGCTGAGGCTATGACGATCGAAATCCCCGCACTGACCGATGTTGCGCCTGTGGTTGAACAAGCCACAGACGAACCAGTAAAGAGTGTGCAAATCGATCCCGCAGAAGCAGATCCTAAGCCAATAGGGCCTTTGCCTGCGGCGCAAGTCGCTGAATCAGTGAAGGTCGAAGAGGATCAACCTGCAGAACCAAAGCCAAAAAGATCAAGAAAAGCCAGTGCCTTGGCCACATTGCGCTCGATGTTGTCATCGCAGCAAGCTCCAGAAAAATCTGCGCCAGAGGAAGCAACTTCGGTTACGGGCGAACCCGGCAGTCAAGCGCCCGGGGTCATCGCTGACGCACCACAGCCAGAGAATCCGGCAATCGAGGCGGCACTGCCACCCAAAGAGCGCGAGGTCAGCGCGACACCCAGCACCAAAGAATGGGTCAACATCAAATTGCTGCGCCCCAGTGTCATCCGAGGACTGCCCCTGCCCGATCAGGTGATCACCATTGTGCCTTATACCGAAGCCAAACGTCTCGAAGAAAATGGCAGCGCGATTATTCTGACAAAGCCAAGAACTCCCCGCAGCTCGTCATAATCCTGTTTAGACAATTCCCCTTCAAGGGATAAGTTGTTGTTTATGTTGTATTAAAGGTCATGCGTATGATTGCTGAGGCTCTCGAATGGCTGGTGACACCGGCTTCAAGCCTTGCGCGACAATCGGGCCTGCTGGCCGGACAGATCGCGATCCGGCACAGGGCGTCCCGCTGCCGCCGTTTGTGGCAAACGCATTTGCAGGCCACCCGCGACTTTATTAACGCACAAGTTGCTGCCATGACGGCGCGCCCGCAGCAGGTCATTGTGCTCGGCAGTGGCCATCTTAACGACATCGACATGACCTTTCTGCTGGATCATGCCGATCATGTCGTGCTGGTCGACATCGTGCATCCACTTGAGGTGCGTTGGCGGGCCTTTCAATCGGGAGGGCGCATCGAGTTGATCGAGGCCGACATCAGTGGCACGCTCGAGAATGCATTGGCAGGCGGCAAAAGCGTGTCTAGCGTCGAGACCAGCCTCCAAAACCGAATTTTGTCGGCTGATTGCGTGATTTCGGTCAACATTCTCTCGCAATTACCGATAGGAGCACATGACTTATGGTCTCATTCCGGTTGTAGCGAGGACGAGATCGGCCAACTCTCCCTTGCCGTCATCAAAGCCCATCTGGATCTTTTGCACCAGTCCCGCCATGGCCTCCTGATCAGCGATCAGTCAGCACGGTTGCAAGGCCCTGATGCGAGCGGCACAGTCATCACGGGAGCGTGGCAGGATTTACTCTTCGGCTTCACCCTTGCCAAGGGGGACGAGGAATGGACCTGGCACATCGCCTCAGGCGATGAGCGCGGAGATGGCTATGAGGAGGAACGAAAAGTGGTAGCCATGCGGCTCGCCACCCGCTCTTAGGCCTTAAAAACCGCCTAATCGCAGCGATCGATAATCATTTTCTGCATAAACCGGCCATTTTTGTCACTAAAACTATAAACCCATGACACGCCATACCTGATCAGTTTCAGCGTCTCGCCCGAGCACAATTCAGATTGCAGCTTCTGGCGACGTTCCTGGAAACTTGGCTCGATCACACTGTCATTACGGCGGACCGGCAATTTGATGTCGATTTCTATCGCGCGCTGGTTACGGCGCACTGCGCGGATCACCGATCCATCCCCCAACGGCACCCCTACCTGCGCACTGGTGCCACGCACAACCGAATCAAGCTGGCGCTCGATCAATTTGACCAAAGGATCGTTTTCATCACCCGCAAGGGCCCTGACAGGGGCAGAAAATCCGCTAGACAACACGATTGCAAGCCCTGCAAGGGCCCCAAAACGCTGTAATCCTTTCACCAGGACCCGTTGTGGGATGTTTTTTATCATGAACCCATCCATAATCCGGTCAGAGCCCCCGGCCGGTTATGACCGATTCGACGCCTTGGACCGACGATTGACATAAGCACCACAAATACGACTCGTTTTGCCCAACCCGTTTTGGTTGTGATTTTGAATTACTATCATCCAGAAGTGTAGACTGTCACATGCCTTGCACAAAATGCCGGATAATTCTGGATAATTTTGAGCATTAAGCAACTTAAAAGCACTTCATATCTATGTCTCAACGTTTGTTTTTCGCTTGAAACAAGTTATATATGAAAATCGAAATTTGAGTCTGCCACCATCATGTCTACTCATATCCTGAGGATGTGTTGATAAAGGCAGTTGTGATATAGAAATCGGATTGCGCACGTTTTCTCTCGATCAGACGTTGTGCAGTGTTTCTTTTACGGAGTGAGCTGATGGCTGGGCTAATCAACTGGCTTGATTTCCGCAAGACCGTGCGTTTGCCGGACACCGGCAATCCGCGTGATCAGGTCATTCTGCCCGACAACGTGGTAGAACAGCAGTCCCGCGAAGCATCCGAACTGGGTAATTCCCACCAGAACATCATCAATCAGTTTCAGCGGCTTGATGATGTTCTGTCGCAATTCGAGAACGTGCGTGACTTTGTAGGCAAGGCCCGTGGCTCTCTCGATGATATTTTTGCCGATCACCGCGAGCATCGCGCCGAAAACCTGGCTTTGCGCTCCATTATCGAGCAGACAACCCAATCGCTGACCCAATCACGCGAGCAGGAAACGCAACTGCGAATCCGCATTTCCGCACTGGAAATCGATCTTTCGGGTCTAGGCGAGGAATTGTCCAACCGTGAAGTAATGATCCGGGGCAATCAGGAAGAAATCTCCCTTCTGAAGGCCCATACCTCCAAGCAGACCCAGCGGCTCGTCGAACTGGAAAAGCAGGTCGATGAGAAGAACGACGAAATTGACATTCTCCAGACTGAAAACGTGGCCATTCGTGACCGCGAAATGTTTGCCGAACAGCAGATCAACCAGCTGACAGCCGACAACAGACTGCTGAACGAAAAGAATTCCAGCCTGCGCGAAGAATTGGGCAACCTGGAGCAGTTGTTTACCAATTCGTCGATCGAACTCAACAATCTGTCGCAGCGTCTCGCCCATGCCGAGACCGAAATGCTGAACCGTATGAACCAGATTACGGGCCTGAAGCAGGCGATGGCCGAAGCCGAGAACGAGCGTACCCGCCTACTGGCCCAGTATGACGAAGTTTCAACCACCGCTGCGGCTGAGAAGCGTACCTATGAAGGCCGTGTCGAAGCCTTGCTCAAGCGCAATGAAATGCTTGAAAAGCTGCTCTCGGATGCCCGCAACGAGGTCAATGCCCGTTCGGAAGCCTTCCGCGCCGCCGAGCGTGGTCAGGTCGAACTCAAAGGCACCATCCGCCGCCTGGAAAAGTCGGCCGAGAAGATGGCCCTCGATCAGGACTCGATGCAGAACGAGATCAAAAATCTCGAACAGGCCCGTACAGCCCTCAAGGACCGTACAGGCATGCTGGAAAAGGCGATGAAGGCCAAAGACGCCATTATCGCCCAGAACGAAGACAAAATGTCGCAACTGGCCGAACAGCTCAGCCGGTCCGAGCACAAGAACCGCTTGTCGATGGAAGCCCAGTCCAAGCGCATAGCCGAATTGATCACCGAGCTGGAACGCGAGAAGTCAGAACGCGGTTTGGCGGAAGGTCGTCTGGAATCGGTCCGCAAGGAACGCACCCGCTTGCAGCTTGAATTGTCCACCCTGCGTGCTCGTTACATGGATGACGGCACAACCTATGGCTTTGATCAGGAGGATGGAGATTATCCAAGAAGTGGCGGCAACGTTAAGTCATTCCGCCCTGATCCGGTCTGATACAAATCGAGCGACAATGAGGATATGAAAACGGGGCCTTGATGGCCCCGTTTTTTTGATCCGTTTTTTGATCCGTACACCCGAAATCAGAACGGCGCACGCGGCGTTTCACACGCATTCATGCGGGCGCAAGTCGGGATTTTATTTACACATTCCCCTTGATAGGTCGGGCATACTTTTCGGATTTTTGTAAAAGTGCAGGCATCGGCCGCATCGCGGCCATCTTGTTGGGCCACCGATAGACTGGCCGATGAATAGCGCATCCTGAAATCATTGTTTTTCAAAAACCGCAGATAGCGGTCTTTCAGGGCGGCATTGTCTTTGCAGAACCGTTCCCAATGATCGCGCACTTCACCTTCGTGGAATTTTTGCAGATTACTGCAGACATTGGTCTGTTCAAGCTTGCGATCAATCGTGCCTATGCAAAAGGAAGATTCCATCAGGTTGCGATAAAGCGTGGTGCGCTCGAACTGATCCTGAGCCAGCTGTGCCGATGCCGTCAAAGGCAACAGCACACTTGCCAGCAAGGCCAAAGCTGCAAAGGCCAAGGCTCTCTCCTGCCAAAAACGCAAATTCCACATGTCCCACGCACCTCAACACAACTGGCATCAGTCATAAGGACAAACGGCAGACAATGCGAATGTTTTAGTCTGGCTTAACTGTAATTCCCGTTGATGGTTTTGACTGCGGAGCTTTTCGCTTGAAAATTGGGACGGATGCCATAGTCTAAAGACTTAGAGAATGCCCTGTTCTCGTGATCGGTATGAGAGCGGGCATGATGGTTTCAATACCGATGATAAGGCCTGACGATGTCTGATTTGATCCTGCGCTCACTGATCATGGGCTGTGTTGCAACGGCTGCGATGGATGTCTGGGCACTGATCCTGAAGCTGGTGTTTGGTTTGCCCCCTGCCAATTGGACCCTGATTGGCCGCTGGTTCGTTTATGTTCCTCGCGGCCGACTGTTTCATGGGGATATCGGTCAAACCCCTTCGGTGCGCTATGAAACAGCGATAGGCTGGGCTGCCCATTACATCATCGGGATTATCTACGCTGCAGCGCTGCTGGTCTGGGGTGGCTCTGACTGGATGTCTGCCCCGACATTCCTGCCGGCTCTGATCGTCGGTTGGGTTACAGTCGGCGCCGGCTGGTTCCTGTTACAACCCGGGATGGGTGCCGGTTGGGCCGCCAACAAACGCGCCAATAAATGGCAAGTGCGTTTCTTAAACGTGGTCGGCCATACAGTGTTCGCGCTCGGCCTGTTCGGTGCGGCATTGTTGCTGGTCTGATGTCTGGTCATCAGCCGCGCTTCGCCACAACCCCCGACCCGCCCTATATTGCCGTGATTTTTTCATCGCAACGTGCGGGCGATCACGAGGGCTATGAAGCCATGTCGGCACTGATGGTGAAACTGTCAATGGCCCATGACGGCTGTCTGGGAGCCGAATCAACCCGCGACAGCGAGGGCTTCGGGATCACGGTCTCTTACTGGACAACCGAACAGGCAGTGGCCGATTGGAAAGCCGATAGCCAGCACCAAATCGCCCAAAGACTGGGGCGTGAACGCTGGTACGAGGATTACCAGATCCGAATTGCAACCGTCACACGCGCTTATGCCAGTTTTTGATGAATGATAAACGATCTGACATGTCAGTGTTGACGAAACTGGTCTACTCGGTCCATTCTCCAATTTCGTTCATTGGAGGAGTGTTATGTCGAAATCAAAAAAAGCAGCAAGCCGGATCGGTCTGAGCTGCGCATTGTCTACCCCTTTCACCAGTCAGGATATGATTGATCTCCCAGCGTTCAGCGAGCACGCGAGATGGACGTTGTCCAATGGCTGCGATGGTGTCACTGTCTTTGGCACGACAGGCGAAGGTGCCTCGATCAGCACCAAAGAACGCATCACCACGATGTCCTATTTTGCTGGTGCCGGTTTCGATATGAACACTGTTACGCTGGGAGTTGCCGCCTGCACTACTCAGGAAGTGATCGACCAGTGCAAAATCGCCTATGAGGCCAATTGCCGCGCCATATTGCTGGCGCCGCCCTTCTATTTCTCAAGCGCGGATGATGCGGGTCTGTTCCGCTGGTATTCGACGGTTTTTCAAGGCATTGGCGGACAATTGCGCGACATTATCCTCTATCATATTCCTTCAATGACCCGTGTCGGCATTTCGCCAACGCTGGTCGCCAAATTGAAAAAGGCCTATCCGAAAGCCATTATCGGCGTAAAGGATTCCAGCGGATCGGCTGAAAATACCGCCACTTTGCTGGCCGACCACGGTGATTTGCAAATTCTGGTGGGTGACGAGCGCCAACTGGCTAATGCCGTCAAGCATGGCGCGGCCGGCTCGATCTGCGGCCTGGCAAATCTGTGCCCCAAGGAATTGCGCCCGCTCGCAGTGGAAGGCAAGGACAATGCCAAAATCCACAAAGCGGTTGATGCTGTGTTGGTCTATGCCTTTATGCCAGCCATCAAAGCCCTGTTGGCGCACCGCACCGGCTATAAAGGTTGGCAGCGGATGCGTCCGCCATTGGGCGACATGTCGCCCGCACAATCGAGGAAACTGGTCACGGCGTTCGACCAGATCTTCCCTCCGTCCAAAAAATCGAAATAAGGCTTTCGTCCCTTATGTCAGAGCCGAGTCCCTTACACGATCAAGCCAAGCTGCGTGACAAGGCCTATGCCAGTTTCACGCAGCACCTTCTTGCCAATGAACTGGTTCCTGGCCAGTTCATTTCGCAGCGGGAGCTTGTCGCACTGACCGGCCTGACATTGGGGGCGATCCGCGAGCTCATTCCGAGACTTGAAGCCGAAGGGTTGATCCGCACCGTGCCACAGCGCGGCATGCAGATTGCCAATGTCGATATCAATCTGGTGCGGGATGCTTTCCAGTTCCGCACCATTCTTGAACGCGAAGCCGCCGCCCATTTTGCCAGGACGGCACCGGCAGAGGAAATCAAGCGCTGGCTTAAAGCCCATGCCGATATTCTGGAGCAGGCCGAACAGCAAATTACCCCCAAGCTGATCGAAACTGCACAGAAGCTGGATGACGGCTTCCATGACGCTGTGATTGATTTTCTGGGCAATGCGATTATTTCCAATGCCTATCGCATCAACTCAATCAAAATACGGTTGATCCGCCAAAGCAGGACGCGATTGCATCCGCTTCTGGTGATCCCGGTGATGCAAGAACATCTGATCCTGATTGATGCGCTGGCTTCGCACGATGGTGCCAAAGCAGCTGATGCCTTTGCGGTCCATATCGGGCATGCCCGCGACCGCGCATTGTCCATGTCTTGAGCTCTAGCTGTTTTGATTCCAAAAAACGGGCCCTAAGACCTCACGTCCTGAAATGTCACAGAAATTTCCGTTACCTTGAAACTTCAATGACCTTCCTGCATCATCCCGTCGATCAGTGCCAGCACCGAATAATGTGCGGCATGCGAACCGATGCGCATATCGGCACGGCGGCGCTGGTCCTCGATCTTTTTGACATCGACCGGATAATCATGGTGCAAAATAGCCGCCTGGATTACCGATAAAGCAGAAGCATTATATGCTGGCTCCGTTGGAGCGGAATAGAGAACAGGTGTGAGGGGTGCTGCCAAATCGAGGCTGAACACGGGCTTGTTCGAGCGGGATTCAACCGGCTGAGGCCGATGATAGGGTGCATCTGTGACTGACTGGACGGCACGAATTGCATCAAACATGACAGGACCTCTTGTTGCTCTAAGAGACGGTCATGCCCGCTAAAACTTGAATCCTCGCGCCCTTCAGGACTTGCAGTGACCCTTACGACAGGGCAAGACTTGGGTGTTTGTTGATGCAAGCGGGAAATGACAATGCCGGCACACTGCGACACTCTGCATTTCCGGTTGCGCCGGATGATCAACAAATGGCGTAACCTGTATTTTCTGCACACCCGCAAGATTATAGACTGGCGGCATGTGATGGTGCGTGAATTTGAAACCTCATCACCCAACAAGCCCTTTGCCCGCCATTTCATGCCGTTCTGGTTGCATGACATCGACGAGATGATCCGCCAATCCGGGCTAGACCCAAGCGGGTTCCATTTTATCGATGCCGGGTGCGGCAAGGGCATCGTGACACTCTATGTGCGAGAAAACATGCCCTTTGCCAGTATTTCCGGCTTCGATTTTGTCCCGGAATTTATCGAGATCGCTGGAATGAACCATCAGCAGTCGACCATTTCCGGCGAGATCGACTTCTTCATCGGCGATGCCGCGGAATGGCGGCTCGATGACAAGCGCTGGTTTGTGTTTTTGTATAATCCGTTCGGAAAGGAAATTCTCGACCGCTTTTTGCACAACAACTATCGTATGCTCAACAAGCACCAATCGGTAATCGCCTATGGCAATTGCATGGAACTAGATACGGTTTTGGCCTATCCGCACAGGCGCTGCATCCGTCTGCCGCATATTCGCAGCGCGATGATTCTTTTTTAAAATCAAGTTTTTTCTAATTTTGATTAAAATTAATGCACGGATATCCGTTATTCGTTACTGGAATGGTTAATAAATCCTTAAGATAATTGACCAAGGCGAAATAGATGACGTATGAGGAGTAAAATCTTCAAGCGAAATCAATAATTTGGACTGTTGAACCGGCATGGTAAAACCACCCAAGGATCAACTGAAAACACTGGTGAAACGTCGTGCTGCGGCCAAACGTGGCAAGATCGGCTCTCCGACACCACGTGGCCGGTCACTCAAAGGCGAGGACTGGTACGAGATGGCGCAAAAGCGTTTTGCGATTTCGACCAAGCCATCCGCCCCTCTCGCCCCCCCACCCACAACCGAGACCGAATGACGGCGTGGGCCTTATAGGCCTATTCTGTCGTTGAGCCGTTTAAGACAACGAAATGCCCCCGTTGACCCGGCTGGAGCAGTCCTTTTCATTTTTGATGCAATGGAACAGGTCAGCAAGAGCACACGATAGCGATTTATTCGCACATCTCGAATTTTGAATTGCTGCAGGCTGTTGCCATCCCCTGCCCCTGAATTCGCACATCGGGCGTCAACTTACTGGCAGCCATATCGCGATAGCGGGCGGCCTCATTATAACCAGAGGAAGCAGCCAGCGAGAACCAGACATAAGCCCGCAAATAGTCCTGCGGCACCGAATGTCCGTTGAAATAGAAATAGCCGACATTGTTTTGTGCCCCCAAATGCCCGGCTTTTGCGGCTCTTTTGAACCAAATGAAAGCTTTGGCATAATCCTGCACGGTACCCTGACCGAAATAATACATCAGTCCGAGGGTAAATTGAGCCGAAGTGTCCTTGGCATCGGCCTGTGTCTGGCAGGCTGGCAGAGCCACAGGATAGAGCTTGGCTGTATAGAGATCGGAGCAATCATCGGGGCGGGTTTGGGCCTGAACACTTGCTGGCCCGCCAAGCAGAGCCAAGACAAGCAGAGTTGAGACAATCAGAGTTGAGACAGGCAGGGTTAAGACAGGCAGCAACACTGCCAATGCCCTTGCCCCGAAATCTCTGCATGTTGTCTGGTCCATCCCGCCTGTCCAAGTGATGACAACGCCCAGCTTCGGGGACAAACAAGGGGTTTGTCAATTGGACATGCCGCCATCAATCGATTTGGGCAAGCACCAGCTCGAAGGTCATCAAGACCGGATTGTCACCGCGCAGCAACAAGCCCGTTGCGGTTTGGCCCTGATAATCAACCAGCCCGACATCCAGATGCGCCACAAGCCCGCCTGTTGCATCTGGGGCAACTTTGCCATGATTGATAAAGACCTCGGTGGCAAAATTACGGATAGAACGGCCATCATCGAACCGCGCCTCGATGGTGGAACCTACACCACCGTAAACCAGCGCATTGGATATTGCGTGATCGCGGCAAAACCCTTCCAGAGCAGCATGAAAATCCTGATTAGGCCGTAACCGCAGCGCAAAACACCTTTGCATCGCAAGGCTGCCATGATCGGGCTCGCTGACAGGGCCGAACAGTTTGAAATTGGTCTCGGGATCGGGATTGGCCTCGAAAATGGCTCCGTCCACCCCATAGGCCTGCACGGTAATGGCATGTGCGACACGCGTCTCATCCGGCATCAAATGTCCGCCATGGGTCAGCCCGTCCTGCTCCTGCCACAACGCATGGCAATGGAAAAAAGCCTGGCCATCGCGCCGTCCGAGGCTCATTTGTCCCTGATCGATGGTCACGGCATGAGCGGGACGAAAAATATCGCTATAAAAGGCCGCGTTTTCTCCGGTTTTCGACAAAGCGGGCATCACATAAGCACAGGGCGAGAGTACCACACCGGCCATATCCACTGTGCCGCCGGCAAAACCTTGCGCCATAAACCCTTCGGCCAATGTTTCGACCAGCAACCGTCCCGCTTCAAGGGTCAAGGTGATGGCGCGTCCACGCCCTTCCACCGCCACGATCCGTTCGGGCGATGCCGGTCCGGGTTGTTTGATCTGGCGCGGCTGGCTCATCATGCCCCCTTCACGGGAGCAAGCGGTAATTCCCCCCGTTCTTCCAATTGTTCCTTGATCAGTCGTTTGGGAACTTTGCCATAGCCGGATTTGGGAAGTGCATCCCAAAAGAATATCCGGCGGGGCAATTTATAGCGGGTCATCTTTTCCGCCAGAAAGCCGCCCAATTCAAGCTCGTCGGTATGATGTCCCTCACGCAACACGCAAACAGCCACCCCAACCTCGCCCCATAGCGGATCAGGCACACCCACGACCGCCGCCTCCAGAATGGACGGATGGGTGAGCATCTTTTCCTCGATCTCGCGTGGATAGACGTTCGACCCGCCGGAAATATACATGTCCGAGGCGCGGCCGGTAATATAGACAAACCCCTCATTGTCCATATGCCCGAGATCACCGGTCCGGAACCAACCATCGCGGAAGGCTTTGGCATTGGCCTCGTCATTGTCGTAATAGCCGGCAAACACCGCCGGGCCGATGCAGCATATTTCACCGGTTTCAAATGGTGCCAGCTCCTTGCCGTGATCATCCTGAATCGACACCTGCATACCGGTGCGTTCAAATCCACAGGTGCCAATGCGCGCATGCGGACTATCGACGGGATCATGAAAAGCGGGCGGCAGCACCGTAATATTGCCTGTCACCTCGCCCAAGCCGAAATACTGGATGATCACCGCCCCCAATTTCGCCAAAGCGGTTTTCTGGTCCTCGCGATACATCGGAGCGCCGGCATAAATAACCCGCCGCAAGGAGGAATGGTCATAGCGATCAACAGCGGGGTGCTCGACCAGCATTTTCAGAATGGTCGGCACCGTAAACATATTGGTGATGCGATAGGTCTGGATCAGTCGGTAGGCTTCCTCGATATCGAACCGCTCGGTGGGCAGCAAAATGGTCGGTGCGCCGCGTGCCACCAGGTTGAGTTGATGCACCCCTGCCCCGTGACTGAGTGGTGCAACGACCAGCGAGGCATCGTTTTCGGATGAATCGGGCAACAGATCACACAGATGATTGGTAATCACAAAGCCCATCTGCCCATGGGTCAGCACCGAGGCCTTGGAGCGTCCCGTGGTCCCGGAGGTGAAGAAAAACCAGCATGGATCATTATAATCCACCGCCGCATTGGGCATGCGCCCATCGGAATGGCGGGCGATCACGTCGTCCACGCTATCAGTCCCCAAACTGCCGCCATTCATCCGCCAGATGAATTCGACATTGGGGGCATGTTCGGCAACCACTTTAGCATGATCAGGAAAGTCGCCATGGCACAAAAATGCCTTGGCCCCTGAAGAGGTCGCAAGATAGATGACTTCCTCGGGCATCAGGCGGAAATTGGTGGGCACCCACACGGCCCCGAGCCGGAAGGTCGCAAACATCGACCAGAACATTTCCTCGGAATTTTTGGAATGGACCAGAATACGGTCTCCCTTGGTAATCCCTGCTGCCGCAAGTCCCGCGGCAAGACCAGACACCGCCTGATCGATTTCGCGCCATGTCCAGCGCTTCTCGCCCCAGATAAAGCCGGGCAAATCGGGAAAGCGGCGGGCATTTTGTGTCAGCCAGTAAGCAAGATTCATGACACGGTCTGTTTGCCGGGTGATCCCACCCTTCGGATGCTGTGCCGCCTGTCCCATGATATCTCCCCCGATGCTCTGCTTGGTCTTTTATCGTGATACAATCGTTTGTTTTGCTGCGGATGAAAACCACCGATTGCGCATAGCTGCCGTATTCCTGTTGACAGACTTTCCAACAATTCCGTCCCATGACGGCAAAAAGCGAAAAGATTTGGATTTCTCTGCATTAATTGGCTAAAGATAATATGACTCGTGCGGCAAAATCATCCACACTAGCGTTAACATAATCAGTCCGGTTTGTCGGACTATAAAAGACCAGGGAGAGAGACAATGGCTCGATTGACACGCCGTCATTTTACCATGGGTGCCGCCGCTGCCGGTGTAGCCACCTTTTCGATCGGAGGCGCGCGCGCTGCGGAATTCACCTATAAATTCGCCAACAATCTGGCCCTGACCCATCCGGTCAACAAGCGCGCCCAGGAAGCCGCCGAAAAGATCAAGGAAGAGACAAAAGGCCGTTTTGAACTGCAGATTTTCCCCTCAAGCCAGCTCGGTTCCGATACCGACACTTTGGGACAGATCCGCAATGGCGCGGTAGATTTCTTCACTTTGTCAGGCCTGATCCTGTCCACACTGGTGCCTGCGGCTGCAATCAGCGGCGTCGGCTTTGCCTTTGATAATTATGACTCCGTGTGGAAAACTATGGACGGTGCCCTTGGCAATTTCATCCGCGAGGAAATTGCCAAAAGCCGCCAGATTTTCGCCTTCGACAAGATTTGGGACAACGGGTTCCGCCAGACGACCACCAGCACCAAGCCAATCACCTCACCATCCGATTTTGACGGCATGAAGCTGCGCGTTCCTCCAGCTCCGCTCTGGACCTCGATGTTCAAGGCCTTTGGTGCAGCCCCCACAACCATCAACTTCAACGAAACCTATTCGGCTTTGCAGTCTAAAGTTGTCGACGGGCAGGAAAACCCGCTCGCCATCATCGATACTGGCAAGCTCTATGAAGTGCAAAGCTTCTGCTCGACCACCAATCATATGTGGGACGGCTTCTGGTTCCTCGCCAACCGCCGCAACTGGGATGCTTTGCCCAAGGACATTCAGGATATCGTGTCCAAGCACATCAATGCCGCCGGCCTGGCCGAGCGCAACGATGTCGCCACACTGGAAAAGACCCTGCGCGAGCAGCTTATTTCCAAGGGCATGAAGTTCAACGATGTCAATGCCACAGCCTTCCGCGACAAGCTGCGCTCTGCCGGTTTCTACACCGAATGGAAGCAGAAGTTCGGCGACCAGGCGTGGTCAACACTCGAAGCCTCAGTCGGCAAGCTCAGCTGATACCATTCCAGAGAGGGACTTCAGCCAATGGATCATACTTCCCCACATGGCGGGACCGTTTCGGATCACATCAACGGTCCGCGCTGGCTTGGATGTATCGATCAACTGGTGGGCGGGGCGATTGAAAAAATCGCCGCGCTGCTGGTCGCGGCTGAAGTCGTCATTCTCTTTGCAGGTGTGGTGTCGCGTTATCTCTTGCAAAAACCCCTGACATGGTCGGACGAGCTGGCCTCGACCCTGTTTTTATGGCTGGCCATGTTCGGGGCGGTCATTGCCGTGCGGCAAAACAGCCACATGCGGATGACTGCCCTTATCAGCATGATGAGCAAGCGAAAATCACAGTTTTTCGATGCGCTCGCGCTGGCTGTGGCTTTGGCCTTCTTTCTGCTCGTCGGCCATTCGGCTGTTGAATATGCCTATGAAGAGTCCTTCATAACCACCTCGGCACTGGAAATTTCCGGCTCTTGGCGGGCCAGCGCCTTTCCTGTTGGCATTGCCTTGATGGCCCTGTTTTCCGGTTTGAGGTTGTGGCGGCAGACGGAACTGGCCCATGCGGTGCTGGCACTTGCCATGACAACCGTTCTGGTTGCGCTGTTGTGGAAACTCGGTCCGGTCCTCAAGCCGCTTGGCAACTTCAATCTGGTTATATTTTTTGTGATGATCGTGATGACGGCGGTGCTGGCTGGTGTGCCTATCGGCATTTCCTTTGCCATTGCCACCTTTGGATATCTTGCCCTGACCACGCGCGTGCCAACCATGGTGATGGTGGGCCGCATGGATGAAGGCATGAGCCATTTGATCCTGCTTGCGGTGCCGCTCTTTGTGTTTCTGGGCCTGCTGATCGAAATGACCGGCATGGCCAAGGCAATGGTCCAATTTCTGGCCAGTCTGCTGGGCCATGTCCGTGGTGGCCTGTCCTATGTGCTGATTGGCGCCATGTATCTTGTTTCAGGCATTTCAGGCTCGAAAGCCGCGGATATGGCGGCTGTAGCACCTGCTCTGTTTCCTGAAATGCAAAAGCGCGGGGCAAAACCGGGCGATCTGGTTGCTTTGCTGTCCGCCACAGGTGCGCAGACCGAAACCATCCCGCCCTCGATCGTGCTGATCACCATCGGCTCGGTAACCGGCGTGTCGATTGCCGCGTTATTTACCGGAGGTATGGTGCCCGGTCTGGTGCTGGCCGTAGGCCTGTGCGTGGTGGTTGCACATCGCTATCGCAATGAAGATTTGTCGCATGTGGTTCGGGCCTCCTCCGCCGTTGTTTGGCGCAGTTTGCTGATAGCCCTGCCTGCTCTGGCCCTGCCTTTTGTGATCCGCGCTGCGGTTGTGGAAGGGGTTGCCACAGCAACCGAGGTCTCAACCATCGGCATTGCCTATTCGGTGCTGGCGGGATTGTTGATCTATCGCCAATTTGATCTGAAGCGGCTGTTGCCCATGCTGGTGGAAACTGCCAGCCTGTCAGGGGCGATTTTGTTTATCATCGGCGCGGCATCGGCCATGGCATGGGGGCTTACCCAATCGGGCTTTTCGCGCACTCTGGCACAAGCCATGACCAGCCTGCCCGGTGGCGCGATCTCGTTCATGATTGTGTCGATCATTGCCTTTGTCGTGCTTGGCAGCGTGCTGGAAGGAATTCCCGCCATTGTGCTGTTTGGACCCTTGCTGTTCCCGATTGCCAA
>CANGQA010000079.1 GCA_947455995.1 Hyphomicrobiales bacterium
ATCAAATCGATACTTTGTTGATCGGTACGGGATCCGATATGGCGCTATTGCCCGAGTCCCTGCGCTGGAGATTGAAAGAAGGCCGGATGGCGGTTGATTCGATGAGCACCGGATCGGCTGCACGCATCTATAACATCATGGTTTCTGAGAACAGGCGCGTGGCTGCCGCTCTGATTGCGGTTGCGTGAGTCAAGGCGATGCTTGATCACCTCCAGCTAAGCGAATGCGAAAACCTGCTGCAAAACAATGATCCGGATCGCTGGCTGGCATGCCGTTTTATTCCAGCCCGTCATCGATCCGCTGTTATGGCTCTTTATGCTTTCAATGTTGATATCGCACGGATTCGGCAGGTGGTTTCCGAGCCTCTGGCAGGTGAAATGCGTCTGCAATATTGGCGGGATGTCTTGGAACAGCCTGGACAAGACCATGCCAATCCGCTGGCTTCAGCCCTATGGGCCGTGTTGAACCGCTATCATTTGCCAGTTGCTCCTTTGCTGGCTTTGATCGATGCACGTGTCGATGACCTGTATGATTCTCCGCCCGCCGATGTGACTGCGCTTGAACTCTATTGCGGCGAAACCTGCTCGGTGTTGTTTCGCTATGCGACACTGATTCTTGCTGATGGGGATGAGACGGGACCAGCCTCATTGTCTGGAACAGCCGGTGTCGCCTATGCATTGACCGGCTTGTTGCGTTCAAGTGGCTGGTTGGCCTCGCAAGGGCGTATTGTTATCCCTCAAGAAAGTCTGGAAGCGAAAGGTATGACAGCCGACGAAATCCGGTCCGGGATCAAAGCCAAGGAGTCATTGGAGATTATCCGTGACTTGTCGGGCTTGGCGTTGCAACGCTTGCGGGAAACAGGCGAAGGGTTTTCGGCTGTTCCTGCCCCGGTGCGGCCCGCTTTTGCACCTCTTGCGCTTGTCGCGCCTTGGTTGGACCGTATGAAAGAAGTTAATCCCCTGTTGGTTTCCCCATCGGATGTGCCGCACTGGCAAAAGCCCTTCCGCTTTTGGCGCGCTGCGGTTTGGGGAATTTGAAATCAACCGTTTTGTTCGAGCCAGATCGACAAATCTCTTTTTGCCCGCTCTGTGATTTGCAGCTTTCGGGCTTTGGACTTTTCGGGTCCTTTCAGCCGTTTGCCATCGGGGCTCCGAACAGGTTCGGTCGGAGGTGGAAAAAGTCCAAAATTGATGTTCATCGGTTGGTAGGAGCGTGGTCCGGCATCGATCGTTTCCAGATGTCCACCAGTGATGTGGTTGAGCAAGGCCCCCAGAGCGGTGGTCATGGGCGGCAGTACCGGTTGCGCGCCCATGCGCTCCGCGGCAGCAAAACGACCAGCCAGCAGGCCAACAGATGCACTTTCGACATAGCCCTCACAACCGGTGATTTGCCCGGCAAACCGCCACTGTCTTTTGGCTTTCAGCCGTAATTGCGGATCGAGCAAAGCCGGGGAGTTCAGATAAGTATTGCGATGCAAGCCGCCAAGACGGGCAAATTCTGCGTTCTCCAACCCCGGAATCATTTTGAAAATGTGTGCTTGTTCGCCATATTTCAACTTGGTTTGAAATCCGACCAGATTATAGAGGGTTCCCAGCTTGTTATCCTGTCGCAATTGCACGATTGCGTAGGATTTGACCTGAGGATCCCGCGGATTTGTCAATCCGACTGGCTTCATCGGACCATGGCGGAGGGTTTCGCGTCCTCTCTCAGCCATCACTTCGATAGGCAGGCAACCATCGAAATAGGGCGTTCCTTCCCATTCCTTGAAACCGATTGAATCTCCTGCAATCAGCGCGTCAACAAAGGCATCATACTGCTCTTTGTTCATCGGGCAATTGATGTAATCAGCACCATTGCCACCCGGTCCCACCTTGTCATAACGGGATTGGAACCAGGCAATATCCATATTGATGCTGTCACGGTGGACAATTGGGGCAATCGCATCAAAAAATGCCAAAGCCTTCTCGTTTGTCACCTCAAGAATCGCATCGGCCAAAGCGGGTGAGGTCAGGGGGCCGGTGGCAATGATCACCTGATCCCAATCATCAGGCGGGGCGCCAGCCACTTCCTCGCGTGAAATCGAGATCATGGGGTGGTTTTCAAGATATTTTGTGACGGTTTGGGCGAATCCATCACGGTCAACCGCCAAAGCACCACCGGCGGGAACCTGATTCGCATCCGCTGCTTGCATGACAAGCGATCCAAGACGGCGCATTTCATCATGCAACAACCCCACAGCATTGCTTTGGGAATCATCTGAACGGAAGGAATTGGAACAGACCAATTCGGCCAATTGGTCGGTCTGGTGCGCTTCTGTCGCACGTTGGGGGCGCATTTCGTGGAGAACAACCGGAACACCGCGCTCGGCAATCTGCCAGGCCGCTTCGCTCCCCGCAAGGCCACCACCGATTATATGAATGGGCTGATATGTTGTCATGTCATTGACATAGTGTGATCAGTGATTGCGGGCAACAGGCAATCTGAGGCACACAGCAAAACGCCCGCTGGACCGAAGTCGGAGCGGGCGTTTTAGAGAATAGAAGAAAACCGCAATTAGACAGTAGCGTGCTTGCGAGCAACAAATTCGATGTCTGCACGGTTGATGCCGAGATCGTTCAGATCGCGGTCTGAAAGTTCTGACAATTCGCGGATCGTGTTGCGGTAAAGGTACCAACGACGGGCGCGTTCGATAAGGGCGTGAATGATCAACATGGGACTCTCCGTAAAGTTGTCGGTGGAACACAACCACCGATCTGTTGCACTGCATATACCATAATGTTGCAGTGCGAAGAAGATCCAAAGGTCGAATGCAGATATGCGAAAAATGCATGACTGTTAAAAAAATCATCCAAAATTAATGATAATTGCATGACATAAAGGCAATTACATTTCTGAAATTAATGCTAAATTTTTGAAAAAATGCATAAAATCAAATTGTTAAGGAGCGTTATTCAAGTCTTTTCCAATCGAACCTTTGTTCGGAAAGCTGAATGCCCCAGCTTTGGTCATCGCACTGCTCGGTCAAAACAAATCCGGCCTGCTCATATAATTTTCGGGCTGCATCGAGTCCTTGGAAGGTGGTCAGCCATGCTTGTTTGAATCCGGCTTTGATAATGAAGTCCATTGCTTGGCTGACCAGGAGATTACCGATTCCACGACCGTGGCTCTGCTCTGTTGCAATGACGAATCGGATGCGCGCACCGTCTTGAGAAACTGTGGCATGTCCACCATCGACTGTGATGGAAGCAACAATGCCATTTTGGTCGCTGACTGTCAGCAACAGGTCTGTGTCAGATTGGTAGCGCAGCATGAGTTCGGCCAAAGCACCGGCGACTTTTGCCTCGAAAACCGCACCCAATCCCCAATGTTTGGCGTAATAGCGCCCGTGTTCGGCGGCAACCCAACCGATCACACCGGGAAACCAACCTCTGTGTATCTGCAAGCCTTCATAGGGAAAGGAGAGTTTTGATGGACTGTCTGCCATGGCTATTTTCAGGTCAGGGGGCCAAAGAGGGGAATAAAATTTTTTCGTAGCGCCAGATCGAGATCGCTCATCATGACCGGCAGGCCCAGATCAACAAGGCTGGTGACGCCATAGCGCGGATCGGCTACCCCACAAGGCACGATACCACCGAAATGGCCGAGATCCGGTTCAAGATTGATGCTCAATCCGTGAAATGTGACCCATTGGCGTACTCGAATCCCGATAGCGGCGATTTTATCCTCGTAATCCAGCCCCTTATCAGGACGTTTGACCCAAACCCCGACGCGATCCTCTCGCCGTTCCCCCGTGATATTGAACTCGGATAGGGTTGCAATGATCCATGCTTCCAGGCTTGCAATAAAGGCCCGCAGATCGGGGCCGCGTTGTCTCAGGTCCAACATCACATAGGCAATCCGCTGCCCTGGCCCATGATAGGTGTATTGTCCACCGCGTCCGGTCTCGAACACCGGAAATTGTGTTGATTTCAGATCCCCGGCATTGGTTGATGTGCCCGCCGTGTAAATGCTGGGATGTTCAACCAGCCAGACCAATTCTTGCGCACGGCCGTCAATGATATCGGCTACTCTCTGCTCCATAAATTGCAGGGCTTGAGGATAGGGGATCAACCCGTCCGCAATCAGCCATTCCACGGGCATGTTTGACCTCCCCATCTGCACATGTGCAGTGGAATGAAGACGTGGGGTTGGGCTGACGGGCTGAGTTGGATCTACCATACTTGCTATTGTGGCTTTATCAGGTGGCTCGTCAACCGAAGGCGAATCCATAATGAAGGCGATAGAGGGCTTTTTTGACGTTTGATCACGAGTTATCGGTCAATATGTCACTTCCTCTTCAGTGATGACTTGTCCTTGGGAAATTGATCTGTTACACGACCCCACGCTTTGATGTGATCGAAGCGGCTTTTGATTTGCGGCCATGGCGGAATTGGTAGACGCGCTAGCTTGAGGTGCTAGTCCGGTAACACGGGTGGAGGTTCGAGTCCTCTTGGCCGCACCATTCATTTTTATAGAATGAATGGTGCAATTTTTCTAAATTAACTTGTGAATTCTGCGTGTTTTTACGCATAAACCCTTTGATTGTCATCAGTTGCCCTGAATTCCCTCTTTGGGCGAATATCCAAACAGCCTTGGTTGCGCTTACACTGGTTCAATGAGCCGCATTGCCGTCGAGCATGATGCGCCTAACCATGAGGAAACAGGATATGTCGAGCAGCGCTGCGACCCTTTCTAACATGCCGTCCTTCAATTTTGATCTGGGTGAAACAGCGGATGCGATCCGTGCCACTGTGCGGGCTTTCTCGCAGGATGAAATCGCCCCGCGTGCTGCCGAAATCGATCGGGAAAACCTTTTTCCGCGTGATTTATGGCCGAAAATGGGCGATTTGGGTTTGCATGGCCTCACCGTGGAAGAAGACTATGGTGGAGCAGGGCTTGGTTATCTCGAGCATTGCATTGCCATGGAGGAGATCTCGCGCGCTTCGGCTTCTGTGGGCCTGTCCTATGGTGCCCATTCCAACCTGTGCATCAATCAACTGCGTCGCAACGGCAATGATGCGCAAAAACGCGCTTACCTGCCGCAGTTGATCTCTGGCCAGCATGTGGGTGCCTTGGCGATGTCGGAACCGGGATCAGGTTCGGATGTGGTGTCGATGCGCACCAAGGCGATAAAAAAAGGCGATCGCTATGTGCTGAACGGATCCAAAATGTGGATCACCAACGGTCCGCAGGCTGAAACGCTGATCGTTTATGCCAAGACCGACCCCGATGCTGGATCACGCGGCATAACCGCTTTTATCATCGAGAAAGGCATGAAGGGTTTTTCAACAGCCCAAAAACTCGACAAATTGGGGATGCGCGGATCCGATACCTGTGAATTGGTGTTCGAGGATTGCGAAGTCCCCGAAGACAACGTGCTTGGATCAGTCGGCAAGGGCGTGAATGTGTTGATGTCCGGGCTTGATTACGAACGCGCCGTGCTGGCGGCGGGACCGCTCGGCATTATGCAGGCGGCCATGGATATTGTGATTCCCTATGTGCATGAGCGCAAGCAGTTCGGACAACCGATTGGCACATTCCAGCTTATCCAGGGCAAGTTGGCCGATATGTATGTGATGATGAATGCCTGCAAGGCCTATGTCTATGCCGTCGCCAAGGCCTGCGACAGGGGGGAAACCACGCGCGAGGATGCTGCAGGGGCCATCCTGATTGCTGCGGAAAAGGCCACACAAATGGCTCTTGATGCGATCCAGATACTTGGCGGCAATGGCTATATCAATGACTACCCGACCGGACGGCTGCTGCGCGATGCCAAATTATATGAAATAGGGGCAGGGACCAGTGAAATCCGGCGCATGCTGATCGGTCGTGAATTGTTTGAAAAGACAATCTAGTTTCGTATTCAGGATTTTATTAATGCTCTTTGGGAAGTCCCAGGCGATAAATCCCTTTGAAATCATTGGGATCAGCCGGCTTTCCCTTGCGATAGATCACCAGACGGCCCTCATGTGCCAGCCGAACGGCGATGCGGCGCAACGGTACCATCAGTGGCCCCCAATGATCAGGATGTGAGCCACCGACCTTGCGTGCCACCTCGGAGGGGCAGAAGGTTTTGGCAGCACCCTGTTCACCAGCAATGTCAAGCAGGGTCTTTTCCAACAATTCATGGGAGATTTTAAGCGGTTCGGTCATGAGTGTGTGTTTCCATCAGTCTTTACCGTGAGATCAGACTTTACCGTGAGATTCTCCGCGGCAGTATGGGCGGGTGAGGCGAATTGCCGGCGCACCAGCATCACCACGATGGCGGCGGTGGTGGCCAACAATACATAGGGCGAGGCGAACCAGCCGATATAGGCCAGTGAGAAAAACAGTCCGCGCTGGCCGCGATTGAAATGACGTCCTGCCTCCGTAAAAATCGCTCCCGTTTCATGCACGAAGCGTTGTGCAGTTTCGGTATTGACCTCTTGTGGCGGTGGTGTCGCACCTATCAGAATGGCGGCATAATTGAACAGCCGATAGGCCCATGCGAATTTGAAAAAGGCATAGGTGAAAATCATGGCAAGCCCCATCACCTTGATTTCCCACAAGGTTCGTGAGGTGTTCAGTCCCAAAGGCAGATCAGCGAACAGATTGATGACATCATCGGTTGCACGCAACAAAGTGAGTGATCCACCGATGGCAAAAAGCGAGGTTGAGGCGAAAAAAGAGGTTCCGTTCTGAAGCCCAGCCGTGATTTGGGTATCGATAATACGGACATCGCGGGCCAGCATCCGCTCCATCCAGACGATGCGGTAGGTGTGCATCAGCTGGTTGAGGCTTTTATGACCCAGACGCGACGATTCCACAGCCGTGTGGTAGCCATACCACGTGACAAGAAATATCCCGACGGCTGCACTGTCTTGCAAGGTGAAGTCTATCATTGGGCCAATCTGACGAAAGCGACTGCTTCGCACAAGATATTTTGCGATCCATGTTTGGTGATTGACCGCTTGGCGTGATTGAGCAAATCTAAGTGTGGATTTCAATAATAGGGGCTTTCGATGTCGCAGACCATCACCAAAGGTGTCAAATCAATGCTGGCCGAGGCCAATGCTGTGATCGAGACAATCCCGACACAAGAGGCTTTGTCCCTAGTCGATCGCCAGGATGTTGTGCTGGTTGATCTGCGTGATCCGCGGGAAATGGAACGGGACGGTCATATTCCGGGGGCGTTCCATTGCCCGCGCGGGATGCTGGAATTCTGGATTGATCCAGATAGCCCCTATCACAAGCCTGTTTTTGCGCAGGACAAGCGCTATGTGTTCTTTTGTGCCGGCGGCATGCGCTCGGCACTTGCGGCCAAGACCGCCCATGACATGGGGTTGAAGCCCGTAGCCCATATCGAAGGTGGCTTCGGGGCATGGAAAAAGGCTGGTGGGCTTGTTGGGGATGGCATTAAATAATACGCCGAATAATCACTTGCGCATGATCTATCCACAGTAAAGCCCGTGCTTTTGTTGGTACGTTGGGTGGCTTTAGGGTAGTGGAGTGGGATGTCTCTGCATCTTTTGAAACTTTGTGTCGGCGTCGCTTCGATCACTGATCTGGAAGACTGGATCAGCATGAGCATGACCATGCGCCGCCGGTCTGGTCAGGCCGAGGAACAAATCCACACAACCCGTATGGTGCCCAAGCGCGTCGAAGAATTGTTGGACGGCGGCTCACTGTATTGGGTGATCAAAGGGCAAGTGTCTTGCCGTCAGGTTTTACGCGATATTCGTCCTTTTACCGACCAAAGCGGCATCGGACGCTGCCAATTGGTGCTGAACCCCGAAATCATGCCGATTGTGCCGCGTCCCTGCCGTGCTTTTCAGGGCTGGCGTTATCTGCTCGATCACGAAAAACCTGCAGATATTTCAGCGGGCGAGGCAGCGATTGTCGATATGCCCGATGACATGCGGCGCGAATTGGCGCAACTTGGACTGATATGAAGCCCGAAACCGACAAGGAAAACCCGAGATGATCATTCTGCTGTTGGGATTGCTGGCGGCGGGGGGCATTTGGTGGGCCATAAAGACCTATGGCAAGGATGATACGAAAATAGCGCTCGCCAAACAAGGTGGTGGCGCTTTGGCTCTCGGCTTTGCCCTGATCCTGTTATTAAAAGGCAGTATCGAGGCTGCAGTCATCCTCGCAGGAATAGGCATCTCTTTACTGTCTGGCAGTGTCTCAGGATTGTTTCAATCGCATTTTAACGGCCGGCCTCCCGCCTGGGGTGAAGCACATCAGGCTGACGGCAATCCGGGGAGTCCCGAGCATCGCCCGGGCACGGGCATGACCGAAGATGAGGCCTATCAGGTGTTGGGCCTTGAGAAAGGCGCGACCACCGAGGCCATCAACCGGAGCCACCGCGAGTTGATGAAGAAAATTCATCCCGATCAAGGGGGAACGACGTATCTTGCTACCCGGGTGAATCAGGCCCGTGACATTCTGCTCCAGATTCAACGCTAAAGCACGGCGGTTTGCCTGCAGATGGGCCTGTAATCTGTTTGATCGTGTCATGAGGTTTGGCCCACTCATATGCGGGTTGCGGAGCATGACAACCCCGATCCCTTGAGGTTCTTGCAAGCCATAATGGCATCTTGCTCGGACAAGCCATTAAACCGAGCCAGATAGGTGGTTTTGATTCTGGACTTGACGGTTACCATTCCCGAATCTGCTTTTGCCAGAATGCCCTTGGACTGTTTTTTTGCGCGGCCGATCATGGCTGACGCCTCTTTGGAGGTTTTGGCATCTCCAATCATGACCATCCATGTTGATGGTTGGACTTTGGCCTTTGCAACCGGTTTGCTCTCGGTGGCCTTGGTCGCACCGATATCTGCTGGCGGGGACATGCGGGGATTGACGCTGCCTGTGGTCAAGGGCTTTGCATCGGTATCGGCATCCGCCATCACAGGCATGGAGCCTGTCGCCGAGGATTTCGGCAGGTAGGTTTCCACCAGTTTCGCCATCGTATTGTCACGCGATGGGCCTGTGCGACCACCCATCACGACGCCGACAATATGGTGTCCGTCGAGTTTGGCCGAGGTCAGCAGGTTAAAGCCTGAGGTGCGGGTAAATCCGGTTTTGATTCCATCCACTCCCTCGACCCGGCCTAACAGATGATTATGGTTGCCGATCACTTCACCGTCATAATTGAAGCTGCGGGTGGCGAAATAGGGATAGTATTTGGGGAAACGGCTTTGCACCGCTCGCCCCAATGTCGCCAGATCACGCGCCGTGGTAATCTGCCCGGGATCGGGAAGGCCGGAAGCATTTTTATAGACAGTATGGCTCATGCCGATCGCGCGGGCCTTGCGGGTCATCAGTTGTGCAAAATTGACTTCCGACCCCCCAATGTTTTCGGCAATGACAGCGGCGACATCATTGGCAGAGCGTGTAACCAGCGCCTTGATGGCATCTTCGACAGTGATTGTATCGCCCGCCGATACACCTAATTTTGAAGGGGCCTGCTTTTGAGCGTGGGCAGAGACTTTCAATTCGGTCGAGAGCGTCATCTTGCCGCGATCGAGTTGCTCGAACAGCAAATAAAGCGTCATCACTTTGGTGATAGACGCCGGATGACGGGGAGCATCCGGATTTTCGGCGTACAGGACTTTGCCGGTTTTAACATCCACAACAATAGCGGCGGTAGGAGGCGAATAGCCGCCAACCTGTGGCCGTTTGCGCGAGGCTGCTTGGGCGGTACAAACAGAACCTAGCACAACGGAGGCAATCAGAGTTGTGCAGATCAATGTCTGTCTCAACGACGCAAAACTAAGCAAACCCATCCGCCGTGCCCCCAAAACGAAACTGGAATTCCACAAGGCCATACAGACCTTCTCTCTCCTTCTTTTAGGCAGGGTGGGTTACTTACGGGTTAACAAGGGCGTGTCATTGGAATATAAATCTAACATCGGTTTTTTCGCCAGACAGTTTTCGAACAGCGGCCACCGCCGGAATCATTTTAAAAAGATATTGTTGCACTGCAATATTTATTGTTGACTAGATGTTGCAATGCACATAAATAGGTCACATGACAGCGATCTGGCAGTATGTGAGACATCAGGTCGGTCAGGCTGAAGGCAAGCGGGCAACCTCTAAAGGCACCGTTGAAAGCTTTGAGCCAATTGGAATGCTCAACCCTTTTAGCTGCGTTCGCAGCCCTTTTTTGGAGATAGATGATGTTTTCCCAATTCGAAGAAATTCAGAAGATCAGCAAGACCAATATGGAAGCCGCTGTAAAGAATATTGGCACAACCACAAAGAACGTCCAGACAATTGCTACTGAAACCGCCGACTATTCCAAGAAGGCCTTTCAGGAACAATCGGCGCTGGTTGAAAAGCTTGTTGCGGCCAAGAGCCTCGATAAGGTTTTGGAAATCCAGACCGCTTTCTCCAAGTCCGCTTACGATGGTTTTGTTTCATACGCCACCAAGGTTGGTGAAATCGTCAACACGATCGCCAAAGACGCTGTGAAGCCCTACGAAGTGGCCTTGAACAAGGCAACCAGCAAATAAGCTTTTGATTTTTGCTCGTAATTGAAACCCGGCTTGAGGCCGGGTTTTTTGTGTCTAGTCGACTATTCTGTAACAATGAGCCTGAAGGACTGGCGCCGAAGCGTCTTGCGCCCTACATTAGGTGTGCGGTTTTAGTGGATTGAGGACATGTTGGGCATGGATGGGCAACAGATATCACGAGGCGGGGCCATTGAAAGGCTTTTGCCGGATGGCGTTGTTGTGGGTTCGCAAAGACCTGTTCGTGTTTCGGACAGTGATTCCGGCACGGCGGTACTCACCCGCACGCGCACCAAAAAGCCAAGTCTTTATCGTGTTCTTCTGCTTAATGACGACTATTCCCCCATGGAATTTGTGGTGCATGTGTTACAGCGTTTTTTCAATAAAACACTAGAAGAAGCGACTGAAATCATGTTGCATGTGCACCAGAACGGGGTCGGTTTGTGCGGCGTCTTTACTTATGAAGTCGCAGAAACCAAAGTGACGATGGTGATGGATTTCGCGCGCAAACATCAGCATCCGCTGCAATGCGTGATGGAAAAATCTTAAAAGGGATTTGGGTTCATGCCGTCCTTCTCGCGTAGTTTGGAACAAGCTCTGCATCGTGCTTTGGCTCTGGCCAACCAGTATCATCACGAATTCGCTACGCTTGAGCACCTGTTGGTGGCTTTAACAGATGATCCTGATGCCGCTGCCGTCATGCGCGCCTGCGGTGTTGATATCGCTTTGTTGAAGCGCAATCTGACCCATTATATCGATGAGGAATTGCTGACGCTGGTGTCCCACAATGGTGACGATGCCAAACCGACTGCCGGTTTCCAGCGTGTCATCCAGCGTGCTGTGATTCATGTCCAATCCTCGGGGCGCGAGGAGGTGACGGGCGCCAATGTGCTGGTGGCAATATTTGCCGAGCGCGAGAGCCATGCTGCCTATTTTCTGCAAGAACAGGATATGACGCGGTATGATGCGGTCAACTACATCTCTCACGGCATTGCAAAAGGCGTTGTTGCGAGCGAAAGCCGCACGCCGCGCGGTGTTGGAGGTGATGATACGGATGACGAATCACGTCGTGGCACAGCGCGTGACGGTGACGGCGATAGCGGTAAAAAGCCGGATGCGCTCGATGCCTATTGTGTCAACCTGAACAAAAAGGCCATTGAGGGCCGTATTGATCCGTTGATCGGCCGCACTGCAGAGGTGGCCCGGACCATTCAGGTGTTGTGCCGCCGCCAGAAGAACAATCCCCTTTTTGTCGGAGATCCCGGTGTCGGCAAGACTGCGATTGCCGAGGGCCTCGCTTTGATGATCGAACGGCATGAGGTGCCCGAAGTCCTCGAAGGTGTCACCGTCTACGCTCTTGATATGGGGTCCTTGTTGGCTGGCACGCGCTATCGCGGTGATTTCGAAGAGCGTCTGAAACAGGTGATGAAAGAGATCGAACAGCACAAGAAAGCGGTCCTGTTCATCGATGAAATCCACACGGTGATCGGGGCAGGGGCGACATCGGGGGGAGCAATGGATGCTTCCAATCTCCTCAAGCCAGCTCTGGCAGCAGGGACTTTGCGTTGCATCGGTTCGACCACGTACAAAGAATTCCGCCAGCATTTTGAGAAAGACCGCGCATTGGTGCGTCGGTTCCAGAAAATTGATGTGGCCGAGCCCTCAATTCCTGATGCGATTGCTATTTTGAAAGGGCTGAAACCCTATTACGAAGACTTCCACCATGTTCGCTTTACCAATGAGGCGATAGAGGCCGCTGTGATGCTGTCATCGCGCTATATCGGTGATCGCAAGCTGCCCGATAAAGCCATTGATGTGATTGACGAAACCGGCGCATCGCAAATGTTGGTGCCGCTGGCAAAACGCCGCAAAACTATCGGTATCAAGGAAATTGAAGCCACAATCGCCACAATGGCACGAATTCCACCGAAAACGGTGTCCAAAGATGATGCTGAAGTCCTTCAACATCTGGATGAGACCCTAAAGCGTGTTGTCTATGGACAAGATCATGCGATTGCCACGCTTACTTCGGCCATTAAATTGGCCCGAGCAGGCCTACGCGATCCTGAAAAACCGATCGGCAACTATCTGTTTGCCGGTCCTACAGGCGTTGGCAAAACGGAAGTGGCGCGTCAGCTGGCTTCAAGCCTTGGTGTCGAGTTGATCCGTTTCGATATGTCGGAATATATGGAGCGTCATACGGTCTCGCGTTTGATCGGTGCACCGCCAGGTTATGTCGGGTTCGATCAGGGAGGTCTGCTGACCGATGGGATCGACCAGCACCCGCATTGTGTGTTGTTGCTCGACGAAATCGAAAAGGCCCATCCTGATTTGTTCAACATCCTTTTGCAGATCATGGATCATGGCAAGTTGACAGATCACAATGGTAAATCGGTTGATTTCCGCAACGTCGTGTTAATCATGACAACCAATGCCGGTGCTGCCGATCTGGCCAAGCCAGCTATGGGCTTTACCCGAATCAAGCGTGAGGGGGACGACCACGAAGCGATCAATCGGCTTTTTACCCCTGAATTCCGCAACAGGCTTGATGCAACCATTTCATTCGCGCCACTTCCACGCGAGGCTATTGCACGCGTTGTCGACAAGTTCATTGCCCAGCTTGATGCCCAATTGGCGGATCGCAAAGTCTCCATCGAATTGTCAGATGAGGCGCGTGATTGGTTGATCGAACATGGTTATGATGAAGCCATGGGCGCCAGACCGATGGGACGCCTGATACAATCCGACATCAAAACACCGCTGGCTGACGAATTGCTGTTTGGGCGTTTGAAACAGGGTGGTGTTGTGCGAGTCATTGTCGAAGCCAAGCCGTCAGAAGATACCAAAGCCCCGCCAAAAATGCAGCTCGGCTTTGAATTTCCCGAAACGAAAGGTCAGCCAAAACCTGAAAAGGAGTTGGTTAAACCCAAGACATTGCCGAAGAAACTGGCGGTAAAGGGCCCGATAAAGGCGGGTAAGGCGAAATCAAAATCCAAATCGCCTGAAACATCTCCCTTGCCACCACGTCCGAAAGCCATCACAACGGTTCCGAAATTGCCGCTAACCAAATCCTGACTGCTGCTTGAAAGTTTGTGCGTTTGAAAACCACCCCAACAACGCTCACTCGCCGCCAACGTCGCCGTCGCAAACGGCTGCGGCAGGAGGAGTTTTTGGGTTGGCTGGTTGTCCCTCTGATCGTTTGGGCTTTGGTGTGGTCGACCATTGAATTAAATGAGCGATTCGGATCATTTTTGACCCCGATTTTGATGAATTTGAAGCCGCCATCTCCCTGAACCGTTGAAATGAATTATTGCGATGCCTTCAACTATGCCTTCTTCCGTTGACGAGACCAAAGGGCCGTATTGGGGTGCTACACTTGACGGTATCAAGGATGCTTTGCGGTTGCCTGCTTGGGTGGTTGCTGCTGCATTGATCGGTGTGGGCCCGCTGGCTCAAGCTGTCGGACATCCGATTGGCGCTGCGATGGCCTCAACCGTGTTTGTTTGGGCTGGACCTGCACAGGTCCTGTTTTATGGCGGTTTAGGCTCAGGCATGGCCTATCCGGCACTCGCTTTCGTAATCGGACTGTCATCGATGCGGTTTTTGCCGATGACGATGACCATTATGCAGATGTTGAGACGTCCCAACCAATCCATTCTGACCCAATTTGCCATTGCCCATTTTGTGACCGTAACGGTTTGGGCCGAATGTTTGCGCCGTCTGCCCGATATGCGCCAAGAGCTTCGGATTTCCTATTTCTTTGGGTTTGCCATTACTTGCCTTGTGTTATCAACCTTCACAACGGCCTTTGGTTATGTGCTTGCTGGCGCTGTTCCTTCCCATTTTGCGGCAGGGTTGTTGTTTCTGACACCTGTTTTTTTTACATGCTCGATTTGTGCCGGAGCGCGTGATTTTCCTGATTGGCTGGCCATCGGAATGGGGGCGGTGCTGGAACCGCTGGCTTTACATGTGGCAGGGCCGGAATTCGATTTGCTTGTCACGGGTTTGGTCGGCGGCACGGTTGCTTTTATGCTCAAAATGAACAGGCTCGGCAAAAGCGGGGCGGTCAGATGATCGAGATGCTGGCACCCTATGCATTGATGCTTGTTGTCGCAGCCATCCCGACCGGATTATGGCGTGCCGCTGCTGTTGTGCTGTCGCGCTCAATTTCAAGCCAATCGCTGGTGTTTGAATGGGTGCGCTTTGTCGCAACCGCTTTGCTGGCGGGGGTTGTTGCAAAATTACTTGCCAATCCCTCCGGAGCATTGGCTCTGGCCCCAGAATGGGGACGGCTCGGGGCTGTGGTGGCTGCCTTTGCTGCCTTTATGGCCTTTCGCCGCTCGGTGTTTGCCGGTGTTCTGACAGGTGAATCGATCTTGATCCTGTCGGTCTATTTTACCCAGCCATAACGGCAAGAGCGGCTTTGATCCGTCCGG
>CANGQA010000080.1 GCA_947455995.1 Hyphomicrobiales bacterium
GATGCACTGGCCGTCAAAGCCAAAGGTTTTTCCGGCGCGAAAATTAAAATCGGCCGTCCCCATGTGGCTGAAGATGTGGCCCGCTTGTCCGCTGTGCGCGATGCAGTGGGTCCGGCGTTTGAAATCATGACCGATGCCAATCAAGGCTTCAACCTGTCCGAGGCTATTCGGAGGGCACGCCACTATCAGGAGTTGGATATTGCCTGGTTTGAGGAACCGATGCACGCCGACGATGTCGAGGCCCATGCCCAGCTGACACGTTCCACCTCTGTACCGATTGCGGTTGGGGAATCGATGTATTCGATCAGCCAGTTCAAAGACTATCTGGTTCGCAAGGCCTGCACGATTGTTCAGGTCGATGTCGGACGCATTGGTGGCATCACACCGTGGCTCAAGGTCGCGCACATGGCTGAAGCGCATAATGTGGCGGTATGTCCACATTTTCTGATGGAATTGCATGTTTCTCTGTCAGCCGCGGTGCCCAATGGCCGCTATGTCGAATATATCCCGCAGCTTGACGAAATAACCCACTCGCGCATGACCATCAAAGACGGACGAGCTGTGCCGTCTGACGAGCCGGGCCTGGGGATCGAATGGGATCACTCGGCCATCGAGGCCATGGCAATCGGCAAACAGATCCATCAAGCCTGAAACACGTCCCCCCAATTCGACCGATCAGGCCCTGACAATGACCTTCGTGCCGGTTTGCACGCGGTTATACAGATCTATCACATCAATATTGCGCATCCGGATACAACCTGATGACACATTGCGCCCGATCATTTCTGGTTCGTTGGTGCCATGGATGCGGTAGAGCGTGTCACCGTTTTTGGTATAAAGGTACAAAGCACGCGCCCCCAACGGATTGTCGGGACCACCGGGCAAGCCACCGGCTGCAGCGGTCGGCTTCAAATGCGGCCAGCGTTCAACCATTTCAGCAGGCGGCGTCCAATGGGGCCATTCCTGCTTCTGACCTACGGTGGTCACGCCACTCCAGCCAGCAGCCTCCACTCCCGTCGACACGCCATAGCGGATGGCTTTGCGATCCTGCATCACAAAATAAAGGAAATTTTGCTTGCTATCGACCACAATCGTCCCGGGAGCTTCACCCGTGGGATCTTCGATCATATAGCGCAGATAATTCGGCTCGACCTCGACTTTCGGCACCATCGCCAGAAATTTGGTATCACGCGGCGTAACAGCGGGATCGGGAAAAGTTGCAAAATTGCACCCAGCCAAACCGAGCGTGGACAATGCAATCAGAAAATGCCGTCTTATCATAGGAAGGAAGCCTGTTGAACGAGAAGAATCACTCGCTATCAGTCTTCGCTTTTAAGGCATAAAAAATCCAGAAATTTGATATGCTGCAGCAGCCCTTTCCACATAACACTGCTCAACAAACCAAGAATAAGCGAAGGGCATGTTTTAAATTCTCTCTGGAATGGCTCTGTTCACTTCACCCGCTTGAATGTGCCACTCAATCCGTTACGCGGACTGCAGGAATAAAATTCGGCATCAATCTGCTGTTCCGAAATTTTAATCTGCCAATCTCCCTCCTTGATCTGCAACCCGTTTTTGGATTGAACCAAAGCAAATTCCTCGTTGCAGATAAAACCGTCCGGGAAAGGTTTGGGGCGATAGGCATCGGGCATCCATGCTCCGAAAATCCTGAGATAGGCCTTGCCCATACGCTCGACAATCAGCAGCACCGCATCTTCGGGTGTGTAGTTGGTGATACCGTCGACATAGATTTTGGCGGTCAACAGCTCCTGCAATTCCAGTGTGCGCCGTTGGGCCAGATCGATGCAGGTGGCGGCCCCTTTATCTTTGGCCCTGTCATTGGCGCAAGCGCGATATTCGCTCAGAAAGATTGCCTGTGACGCCCGCACGAAACCCTTGATCGGGAAGCCGCTATTGGCCGCCTGATAGGCCTGCCCCATGCTCTCGTCGGCTGCATTGAGTGACGGTGTCGAACAGATCAGAACCTCAAGCTTGCTTTTGGCCTTGGTGCAATCAAAACTGGCAGCAGAAGCGGCACCGCCCGCCACAAGCACCATAACCAGACAGAGCAACCCCACAAGCTGACGCATCATCACACTCCCTGTAATCCTCATCATCTCATCCGTTTTCGGCTCAAAGACTTTTCAGCCAGGCGATCACCTCGGACTTTGCCGCTGTCGGCGTATTGATATGACCCGCATTCACCACTTTATATTGACTTTTAGGGTGCTTGGCTCCCGCCTCGAACGCATAGCCCGGGCCCAATTGCGCGAGCCTGTCGGCATTTCCGATCACCCATAGAAATGGAACTTTGGGCATTGCGGCGGCATTGCGCGGAATCACCGCTGGACCGGTCGGATCAAAAAAGCTCAGATAGGCCTTAGGCGTGCCTTTGACCTGGAAATTCTTGCGCTGGTTGGAATCGGCAAAGTCGGCCACGTCCTGTCCTCGTCCGGCTTTGATCATCTGGCGGGCTTTTTCAACAGCGGCAATGATGTCTGGACGGTCGAACCGCTCAGGCGTATGTCCTGCAGCCAGCGATATCACCCCTGCCAGCCCTGCCGGATGGCGCGCGGCATAGGCGATTACGGCATTTGCGCCCAGACTTTGTCCGGCAATCACGATTTTACGCGCTCCTTTTGCTCGCAATCCGGCGATGGCTTGGCTGATCTCCGCAAGGGCCTGTTCATAGGGGATGTCATAACTGTCAGGCTGTCCAGCCGTGCCCGACCAGGCCATACGGGGCGACATCACCGCCGCGCCTTCGGCCTCCAGTGCATCGGCCAGCGCCTTTGTCGGGCCCGTTGGCCTGCCGCCTTTGCCATGCACCATGACAATACCGAACCCTGCCAGACTGCCCGATTGGGCAAGGGCCATCGCTGGCAACAACAGCATGCCCAGCACAACAACGCCAAACATCCCTAACATCCGCGCCATTCTTGCTGCGATACCCATTTTTACCCGCCCGGCCAATCTTGTGCCTTGTCCATTGATCCCCAGCATAAAGCGCTGTGCCATAAAGCCAAGGCAGTCGCCCTATCTGTTTAAGCAAATGCCCGAAAAGCCGTCTTATTGGCTAGAGTTGAGGGTGAGACGATGCGGATTTCGTTTAATACCAGTGTGATGAACATGAAGCCGGTGCAGCCAATCCAGCGGGTTGTGCGGCAAAACCGCTCGCTTCTGACCGATACTGTCGAAAGCGAAGCCATTGACAACGGGCCTGTTACCACATCGCTTTCGCCTTTGGCGGTGCAAAAATCCAAAGAAGAAGTGACCAATGAGGGGCAATACAAGAAAAACCCCTTGTGGAATGCGATGTTGAACTTACCCTGATACAATGGATCATGCTCCCCATTGGGAGGATCAGTGGAGACATCATGTTCACATCACGGCTGAAACCTCTCACCCTTGCCGCCCTTGTGGCCCTGTTGCTTTTCGGCAGAGCCACTGACCCTGCCTATGGTGCGACTGCCGAGGAAATCAAAAAACAGCAGGACCAAATCCGCGAACGCTCGAAGGACATCGAGGACAAGGCACAGGCTGACAAACAGGCGCATGATCGGGAAGAAGCCCGAAAAGCGCAGGAATTACGCGAAAAGCAGTGGAAAGAGGAATATCCCAACAGCCCGTTTCCACGCGGCGGCAATGCCGATCCGTCCCATCAGGCCCAGCGTCCCCCTGCTCCCTCAGGCGGCATCATGATTGCGCCCCCGTTAAGCGGTGATCCCAATGCACGCGCGGTGCAGGCTGCAATGGTCCTGATCGACAAAGAACTGAAATCACTCAACCAGAGATTGCAAAAACTCGAACAATTGCTGAACACACAGGGCCAGTCAGGAAGTACCCCGCATAGTGGAAGCACCCCGCCCCGTCCGGTCTCGCATTCCGATGCTATGACCGACCAGCAAGCCCAGATCAGGGAACGAAGCCGCGCGCAAGCTGAAGTCAACGAGAAGGAATGGGCCGATCTCCGCAAGGCGCAAGAACAGCGCAATAATGCGGAGAATAGCGAAAGGTTCATCACCCCTTCGGTGGTTGCGGATTATTATCTAGGCCCGAAAGAGCCACGTTTGCGGCGCTGACCATGCCCGGGCAACTGGAGACAGCGGGTTCGGGAACCGTCTGAAAGCCATAGCAACCGTGGAAAAACATCATTTGATGACAGATTCATCAAAAATTCACGATCAAGGACTTGCTGAACTGCCACCCGGTCGTGTATGGGTCCAACTGAATTGTTTTGATGACTTGGCCGTGCTGGTTCCGACCAGCCGTCCATGGACAAAGAAAGAGACCGACGATGAAAATCCGCAATAGCCTGAAGTCGCTTCGCAACCGTCACCGCGATAACCAGTTGGTCCGTCGCAAAGGCCGCGTATACATCATCAACAAGACCCAGCCTCGCTACAAGGCACGTCAGGGCTAAATCCTGACGCGATCGCCCTGAGGGGTGATCGGATCAGGGACATGGTGACCCTGATTTGGTCTGAAAGTTGAGACATGATGGAGCCTCGCTTTTGCGGGGCTTTTTGTGTGTTGAATACCACCCGCCAAGCATCGCCTGATTTGTGGCGCCCGATCAGTATCGCAGAAGGCATACAACCCGAGGGATCGGTCTGACTGATAGATTATACAGTGTATGCTCGGCCGATATTGATCCTTTCACGGCATAGCCCCTGTTGTTTTGGCTTGTTTTTCCTGTATGCTTACCCAATTAAAGTGTACGGTGCGTAACGATACGACCGGAATGGATCAGGGCGACACGATGTTTTCTGCTATTCCGAAATTTTTCTTCAAGCGGGATCTGGAACTGACCATCGAAGGCTCCTGGCCTTTCTGGTGCCTGCTGGTCATTGTCCTGTCGTTCGACCTGTCTCTGCTGGTCTCGCTGATCGCCCTTATCGCCAAAGCCCGTTAGCACCGCTCGTTAAACCGAATAGATATGCGGCCTCATCCTCGCGGGCACGAGTGGCCAAGCACTTTGCAGCCTCTTCAGTTCACTTGACCCTGCTTGCCCTTGATCGAGTTCATATTGTACTGGATGTGGGTGCATCCGCTGGTTGCAAAACGCTTTTTGGCGCAGACTTTGACCGCGAATTGATCCATCCCCATATGGCCGGGATTTTTAGTATACTGGAAAATATTTTTATCGATCTGTTTGACTATTCCCCAAACAGGCTGTCCGGCAAGCGAAGTGTCAATCATCTCGTAACCATCGGGGATTGGCACACGAATCATGCAGACCGAAACGCCTTCCAGCCAATAGAGCAAGGTAATGCTGTCATTGTTTTCAGGATGCAGCTCGGCCTCTTTCAACGCCCCCTTGTCCCCGCCTTTGCGCAAGCAAGAAGCATCAGCTTCGCCGGAAAGACCAACAGTAAGGACCAGCGCCAGCAACCCGAGCAAAACCAGCATTCTACGACTTGAACGCACCATCACTGTTACAACTCCACCCCTACGCCGATCTGATGATCGTAAAACGCCAAGAATATATCCAAAGACCATAGCATTGAACAGGACGCTTTGATGCAAATCAATGTCGGAGAGCGACTTTTATCTATTCTGCTGCAAGGTATAGGGAGGCGCTCATGCAAAAGCCCATGGAACAGAGCCAACAAACTATCACGGACCATCCCCACCACGCATCCCACCAGATGATCACCAATATCAATGCCGTGCACGATATCATTCTTCAAATCGGGATATTCCAGGTAGCCCGCGCTGAAATTTATCAGAAAACTTTTGAAAAAATGGCCGGTATTACGGACCTCAAGGCGCTATTATCTCTGCAACAGGATTTCTTCACATCATCAATGGATAATCTGCTGAGCCATACCGAAAGCATATCAAAATCAATGGTTGCAATGGGATCCTATGATCAGACTGACAACAGCAGACGTTAATATTTACTCTGAAATAACACCATATTTAATCAACTCCTTGATGAGTTTGCGTAATGCTCCCCATTGCGCCTCAACCAAAGTGTCCACATCGGTATTGTTGGACGCAAAGCCCGGCTTGATAATAAATGTGCCATCATCCTTACGCATCAGAAAGCCTATTTCTTGCAATCTTTTAAGCTTACGTCTAGCAGTCGCACGATCAATACCAGTTGTATTTGCAACAGTTGAAATATTAACGCCTCTTGCTGAAAGTAGTGTTATTAGCTCGGAATCACTCATTTCCTTGTTGTGCAAACCCGACTCAACGACATCCTGCATGGCCGCGTTAGCCACAACATAGATAATAAGTGCGTTATCGATATCATTATCTGCAAATTTTTTCAAAACACGGCAAATTTCAATGAAAAAATCACCAAATTTAAAACCAAATATCCTGTTTTTTACAGGCGTAGGCGTTCCATTAAACGTGATCATGCTTTCCCAACTTTATGAACTCTATTCTATGTATGTGCTTAAATAATATTTATAATCCCTCTTCATGTTCAATTTGAACATAAATTGGTATTTTTTATTCGTAAATTATATATTTTTAACCAGACGCTCTGAACGGTGAAAGCCCGCCTAAAAGCACATCAGATATCGTCCAAAATGCCGTCTGCCCCGCCATGTACCGCCCGAAAAGTGTCAAACTTAAGGTTGCACAACCGATTAAGGAGAGACTTCACTGGCCCTGCTGTTTTTATTTGAGAAGCGGCACGCAGTTGATATACTGATCCAACACGAAGAATTTAAACACTTTTCCCACCATTTTTCCAAGGGACTGGCCGCATGAATACAGCTGCAAGCATCCGCCCCGTCATGCCCACAGATCGCCCTGCGTGGGAGCAGCTTTATAAAGGCTATGCCGCATTCTATAACGTGGCGCAGACGCAGGCCATGCGAGACACCGTCTGGACATGGCTTATGGATCCGCAGCACGAAACCAAGGCACTGGTGGCGGTTGGCCCTCACAACAAAATAATTGGCTTGGCCCACTATCGCCCCTTTGCCCGCCCGCTATCGGCAACAAGAGGCGGCTTTCTCGATGATCTCTTCGTTGATCCCGAGGCCCGCGGCAGCGGCGCGGCCGATGCCTTGCTGGAAGGGCTGGCGCAGCTGGGCCGTCAACACAACTGGTCGGTGATCCGCTGGATCACCGCCGAGGATAACTATCGCGCACGCGCCGTTTACGACCGCAAGGCCGATCGCACCAAATGGCTAACCTATGACATAAAACTGACAGCAAACAACTGACTTGGCTCTAATGAATTGGTTCTACTGACTCGGTTGCCTTGTCAGTTCGCACTTCTAAAACCCTTTTATGCGCTTTATAAAGGGTCAACACTCCGCATCATTCATAAGGATAGAACACGATGCCTGCCTATCGTTCCCGCACTTCCACCCATGGCCGCAACATGGCTGGTGCCCGTGGTCTCTGGCGCGCCACCGGCATGAAAGACGAGGATTTCGGCAAGCCTATCATTGCTGTTGTCAATTCTTTCACCCAATTTGTGCCCGGCCATGTTCATTTGCAGGATCTCGGCCAGCTGGTTGCGCGTGAAATCGAACGGGCTGGCGGCGTTGCCAAAGAATTCAACACCATCGCCGTTGATGACGGCATCGCGATGGGCCATGACGGCATGCTTTACTCATTGCCTTCGCGCGAGCTGATCGCCGACAGCGTCGAATACATGGTCAATGCCCACTGCGCTGATGCGATGGTGTGCATTTCCAACTGCGACAAAATCACGCCCGGCATGTTGATGGCCGCTTTGCGCCTGAATATCCCGGTGGTGTTTGTATCGGGCGGCCCGATGGAAGCGGGCAAGGTCACAATTGACGATGTCGAACATGCCGTCGATCTGATCGATGCGATGATTGCAGCCGCCAATGACAAGATCTCGGATGAGGATGTCGCCCGTTATGAACGCTCTGCCTGCCCGACTTGCGGTTCATGCTCGGGCATGTTCACCGCCAATTCGATGAATTGCCTGACCGAGGCGCTGGGTCTGGCTTTGCCGGGCAACGGTTCGGTTCTGGCTACCCATAAGGACCGCGAAAAGCTGTTCCTGCAGGCAGGGCGTGTGGTGGTTGATTTGTGCCGCCGCTATTACGAGCAGGATGACGAGACTGTTTTACCGCGCAATATCGCCAACTTCGCTGCATTTGAAAATGCGATGACGCTGGATATTTCAATGGGCGGTTCTACCAATACCGTGCTGCACCTTTTGGCTGCAGCACATGAAGGTGAAGTCGATTTCACCATGAAAGATATCGATCGGCTGTCACGCCGCGTTCCGGTGCTGTGCAAGGTCGCCCCATCGGTGGCCAATGTGCATATGGAAGATGTGCATCGGGCTGGAGGGATCATGTCTATCCTCGGTGAACTCGATCGCGGCGGTTTGATCAACCGCGATTGCGCCACCGTCCACGCCCCCACCATCGCCGCCGCGTTGGACCTGTGGGATATTGGCCGCACCAAGGATGAAGCCGTTAAAACCTTCTTCCGGGCCGCCCCCGGCGGGGTGCCGACACAAGTCGCCTTTTCGCAAGAGAACCGCTACAAAGCCCTTGATGACAATCGCGAAACCGGCTGCATCCGTAATATCGATCATGCCTATTCAAAGGATGGTGGGTTGGCGGTGCTGTTCGGCAATGTCGCCGCCGATGGCTGCATTGTTAAAACTGCCGGTGTTGATGCCAGCATCCTGACCTTTCATGGCAAGGCACGTGTCTTTGAAAGCCAGGATGAAAGCGTTCAGGCCATTCTGCTCGGCAAGGTGATTGCCGGTGAAGTTGTGGTGATCCGCTATGAAGGTCCACGCGGTGGCCCCGGCATGCAGGAAATGCTGTATCCAACCAGCTATCTGAAATCCAAGGGACTGGGAAAAGCCTGCGCTCTGATCACCGACGGGCGTTTTTCGGGTGGCAGTTCGGGATTGTCGATCGGGCACATCTCGCCCGAAGCAGCCGAAGGCGGACTGATAGGTTTGGTTGAAACCGGTGATGAGATCGAGATCGATATTCCCAACCGTAGCATCAACCTCAAGGTTGACGATTCCGTTCTTGAACAGCGGCGCAAGGCGCAAGATGCCAAAGGCTGGAAGCCTGCAAAGCTGCGTCCGCGCAAAGTGACCACAGCACTCAAAGCCTATGCCGCCCTCAGCACCAGCGCCTCCAAGGGAGCGGTGCGGATTGTTCGGGATTAAGCGTGTCTGCTCAAAGCACACCAGATCAGCCCCGTCTTGAACGGGGCTTTTTTGTATCAGCCATGCGCGCTATCACAGGGCCTGTGGCCATTGCACGCCAACGGCCTTACATTACCCTTAAGCAAATGTTGACAGGCAGGAGACACAAGCAAGCATGGCCCCTTTGTCATCATCCAGCCACACCCAAAAGCGGCTTGCAAGCTCCATCATCATGGGGGTGGTCCTTGGCCTGCTGGTGGCCCTGCCGGCCCACGCCGCAGAACCAATGCCCCATCTTCAGGGTGGACAAATCGGCCTGGTCTGGTCTCTGCCATTTGCCGGCTTGCTGTTGTCGATTGCCCTGTTCCCGCTCATCGCGCCACAGATCTGGCATCATCACTACGGCAAGGTCGCATTGTTCTGGATCTTGGCTTGGTCTGGACCTGCGGCCGTTGTTTTTGGCATATCGACAATTCTCTATGAAATTTTGCACAGTCTCCTGCTGGAATATCTGCCGTTTATCATCCTGATCGGCTCGCTCTATTGTGTCACGGGACATATCCATATCCGTGGCAATTTGCACGGCTCGCCGGCAGTCAACACTGCTTTTCTTGCCATCGGCACTGTACTGGCTAGCGTGATCGGCACAACAGGGGCAGCCATGGTGCTGGTACGCCCGCTGATCCGCGCCAATGATGACCGCAAAGAGAGTGCGCATGTCATGATTTTTTTCATCTTTCTGGTTGCCAATATCGGAGGTGCCCTGACACCTGTGGGTGATCCACCGCTCTTTCTTGGTTTTCTGGAGGGGATCGATTTTTTCTGGACCACAAAAGCCCTGCTCAAGCCAACCCTGATGCTGGCAGGGCTGCTTTTGCTGATCTTCTTTTGCATTGATCTCACTCTTTACCGCCGCGAGGGGCACAAAAAGCCGGACCCGACACCCGATAGCCGATTGGCCATCGAAGGAGGGCATCACGTTATCCTCATCCTCGTCATTCTGGCTGCGGTGATTACCAGCGGTTCGGTCAAGCTCGATACGGTCGAGCTGTTCGGCGTCCCGCTTGAGTGGCAGAACATTCTGCGCGATGCGGTCTTGCTGTTGATGGCTGGCTTGTCTTTCATGTTATCGAATGACCGGATCAGAGAGGCCAACCAGTTCAACCTCGAACCGATCCGCGAGGTCGCCAAACTGTTCGGGGGTATTTTTGTCACCATCATTCCGGTACTGGCCGTTCTCAAAGCCGGACAAGACGGGGCGCTCGGCGCCATTATCAGGCTGGTGACCACACCGACAGGCCAGCCGGATCCGGTCATGTATTTCTGGATAACCGGTTTGCTGTCAAGCTTCCTGGATAATGCGCCGACCTATCTGGTATTTTTCAATGCAGCCGGTGCCGATCCGATCGCCCTGATGGGGCCGATGGCCCCCACTTTGACGGCAATTTCAATGGGAGCGGTGTTTATGGGCGCCAATAGCTACATCGGCAATGCGCCCAATTTCATGGTCAAATCCATGGCAGAGAGCCGTGGCGTGGTCATGCCCGGCTTTTTTGGCTATCTTGTCTGGTCTTTCGGATTGCTGATGCCTTTGTTTGCCATCCAGACATGGCTGTTTTTCTAGGTCTGGACTGGACAATTCAGGATCAATAGCTGTGTTCGGGCGCAGGAAAGCTCTTGTCCTTGACCGCCTGCACATAATGGCTGATCGCCTGTTCGATACTATCGGCCCCTTGCATGAAATTGCGCACAAAACGGGCCGTCTTGCCGGGATAGATGCCGATCATGTCATGCAGCACCAGAATTTGTCCCGCACAATCAACGCCCGCTCCGATACCGATGGTTGGCATGGCAGAACAGGCTTTTGTGACCTCGCCCGCCAAGGCAGAAGGCACCATTTCCAGCACCAGCATCGCAGCTCCCGCATCTTGCAGGGCCTGCGCATCGGCCTTAAGGCGGTCGGCCTGCGCGTCGCTTTTGCCCTGGACCTTGTAGCCCCCCAATTGATGAACCGACTGCGGTGTCAGGCCCAGATGCGCACAGACAGGCACACCCCGTTCGACCAGAAAGCGGATTGTCTCGGCCATTACCATGCCGCCTTCGAGCTTTACACAATGGGCGCCGGCAGCCATCAAACGCGAGGCGCTGTGCATTGCCTGTTCCCGACTGGCTTGATAAGAGCCAAACGGCAGATCTGACATGACAAAGGCCCGCCGGGAGCCGCGTGCAACGCATTGGGTGTGATATTCGACCTGTTCCAAGGTGACAGGCAGCGTAGTGTCATAACCCTGCAACACATTGCCCATGGAATCACCCACCAGCAATATCTCGACTCCGCAACGCTCAAGCAAAGCGGCAAAACTGGAATCATACGCCGTGAGCGCGGTGATTTTTTCGCCCTCCATGGCCATGCGCGAGAAATCACCCAGTTTCAGCGGACGCTGGTCTGACAAATAAGCCATCTTTATTCCTTGATATGTCCGTCGAGGTCGACGTAACCAATCCCGATATTATCAATCAAACGGGTTTTTCCCAACCATGCAGCCACCAGCAAGCGGCCTTGCGAACGACCGTGCCATTCAGCCAGTGTGCTGGCATCCCTCAGCACCAGATAGTCGATTGTGAAACCGACCTGTTCCAGTTCTGTCTTTGCAGCCCTGATCAATGACGGCACCGATTGTCCGGCTGCTATACCGTCTTTGACGCCGTTCATCGAGCGATAGAGACGAGGTGCCAAAGCCCGTTCTGCCGTCGACAGATAGACATTGCGCGAGGACATGGCCAGACCATCGGCCTCGCGCATGGTCGGCCCGCCCTGCACCGTCACCGGCAGATCGAGATCGAGCACCAATTGCTTGATCACCGCCAATTGCTGGAAATCTTTTTCACCAAAAATTGCCAGATCCGGCGCGACCTGGATCAGCAATTTTGCCACGACCGTGGCAACGCCATTAAAAAAAACAGGGCGCGACGCATCTTCCAATCCGACAGTGGCTGGCCCAACCATGCTGATGGTTGTCGAAAAACCTGCCGGATACATTACACCCGCATCAGGGGTGAACACCGCATCGATTCCAACCGTGGCCAACAGGTCGAGATCACGCTGCAACTGGCGAGGATAGCTGGAGAAGTCCTCATTGGGCGCAAATTGGGTTGGATTGACGAAAATCGATACCACAACACGTTTGGCCTGTTGCTTGGCCTGCCTGACCAACGACAGATGCCCCTCGTGCAAAGCACCCATTGTCGGGACCAGGGCTATAGTCTGCCCCTCCTGACGCCATTGCCCGACCAAAGCCCGGATAGCCGCGACGGTGGGGCAACAGGGGATCGCATGGGAAAAAGCCGGATCAGACACGTTCAGTCCTTGGGTCCTAAGTGACACAATCAACCTTAAAATTTGGCAGACGTTATCCCCAAGCACCCAACGTAACAACCCCGACAAAATGCAAAGCTGAAGTGCTCCATCCTTTACGTGCGGTCATGAGACCCAATGTCGCGGAAATGGCTTCAGCCAAGAACAAGCCTGTTGCAACATTCCTGCCGCTTGGTCAGAAACAACAACTTTAGACCACCCTTTCCCCGTCTTCCTTGCTGAAGGGCGCCTGTTGGGGAGCAGGCAGAATATCCAGCACCTTTTCGGAAGGACGGCACAGCAACACCCCTTTTGTTGTCACGACAATCGGACGATTGATCAGGATCGGATGCGCCATCATCATATCCAACAGATCATCATCGTCCAGCTCGGGACGATCCAGCTGTAATTCGGCATAGGGGGTGCCCTTTTCTCGCAAGACACCGCGCACGCTGCCTCCCATTTGCACGATCAGCTGCTGCAAGAGGGCGCGGCTTGGCGGTGTTTTTAAATATTCGATCACCTCAGGCTCGATCCCCGCATTGCGGATCAAACCCAGCACATTGCGCGAGGTTCCGCATTGAGGGTTGTGATAGATGGTAACCTGATGCTGCTTTGTCATTGCTGGCCAGTCCGCCTGATTGAAGAAAGTATGGGGTGAAATACACCCACTGGTTGCAGTTTGCCGGGGCGATCCGCTACGATGGCGCCTCTGCAGAGCCTTATATCTGTGCTCTTGATGATCGAGAAGGTGCCCATGCGTGATCTGCTCTCCCTGAACCGTCTGTTGCAGCCTGTCTTCATCACCCTGATCCTGATGACAGGGCTCTGGAGCCTGATACCCGCCGCCCGTGCCGAGATTGTCTCGCCCCTCGAATGCGGATTGAAACAATTCGGGTTGAAAACCCATATCGAATGCCTTGTGACCCGTGACAGCGTCACCATTATCGGCGTCACAGCCAATGAAGGCGCCTGTATGACCATGCAGGATTATTATGACAAAAATCCGAAGGAATTGAACAAACTGGTCAAATCCAGCGGTTTGTCCTCCCAGAATTTCGAATACCGCAAAACCTATCGGTCTGGAAAAGAATTTCTGGTCTATATGATGCCATGCAATCTCGGCACCTATACCATCGAAACCAATCTGGGCAGCTGGACCTGGCTCGCCCAGCGCATGTAGTACAACTTATAGTGGATAAACCAGATTATTTTCATGTTTGATACTGGAATTTTTTTACAACAACCGTCTTTATGGCAGAGTGGAAAATTATAGTTAACGTTGAGTAAACGCTTACCTGGGTTTCCATGAATTGTCCTAAGCGATTTGGAAACCACGATGGCCCTTGCACACCCTGCCAATGCAACCACGGTTCAGTTGGGTTTGGATCTGACGCATCATTTTGCCGCGAAGTGGTCCTATATGGACATGCACATGCCTGAACGAGCCAATGATAGCCTGATCGATAGCACGCCGGAGGCACCGGTTGTGATGGCGGATGTCCAACGTGCCATTGACAAGCGCCGCGTCGACAATATCAAATTATCGCTTGCTTATGCCGATTTTGCCTTCTCGTTCAAACAGACAATCCGCCCGCTACGCCTGTCAAATGATTTGCAGTTGCCTTTGCAGAATTTTTACAAAGTGCTGGAGGATGTGTTTTTTACAGTCCATAGTTCGAGTGAATTGACGCGCCTGATGCGTAATTTCAATGAAATCGTGGCCTATTTGCCGAAATTGACGCCAAATGAAATTACCCGTGTCAAATTGCTGGCCGAGCAGGTGATCATGATCGTAATCGGTTATATTGACCGCGAGGATTTACTCACCGATCTCGATTGGGAGCAGAGCAAGCTCAAGCACCATCCAGCCGGCAACCACACTGCTATTCTCAAGCAGATCGAGCGGGTCAAATATCAGCTGGGATCGGTGGACCGCCGTCTGAAACACCTGCACAAAGAAGCCTTGTTGATTTCCGGGGCTATCAGGCTTCACTAGACCGAACGGCGATAAAAAGCCTGAGGGCAGCAAAAATCCCGGGATTCATGTGGCCGCCAACGGTATGGAGCCTGTGTACAGTCAGCCATGCTGTGGATTTCCAGCAGCTTATCCAGTGATTTTCAACATAGTAACACATAGGGCTGCCAAAAGGTGAGCCCCTCATCTGTTGTTAAATGACATCTCCATTCGGGTTGTCATGAGCCTTGATCGTGATGTGTATTTAACCAGTGGTCTACATCCAAAAGAATATTTTCTATTTTTTTCGAAGGGACAAGATGACAGACATAACCGTCCCATTCTTCGGTAATAAAGTCATTTATTTTGAGATCTGATATTTTTCTATAAACAGAACTTCTGCTTGATATTTTTTTCTCAAGTATTTGATTAATAGTAATGTTTTGTCCCCTAAAATTCATGTCTAAAATTTGAAACAGTATAGCGCGATGCA
>CANGQA010000081.1 GCA_947455995.1 Hyphomicrobiales bacterium
CCAGGCGGTTAGGACTTGCACGATTGGCCATCCACGGTGATGTGATCGTGCAGATCGAAAACGCCTCGGTGTCCATCGGTGCCGCTGAGGTTGTTGCTCCTCCGGGAGCCTTTCTCCAAGCCACCGAGGCGGGAGAACAGATGCTGGCCGACACAGTGCTGGCGGCGGTCGGCAAATCCAAACGGGTGCTGGATCTGTTTGCCGGGGTCGGCACTTTCGCCCTGCGTCTGGCCGAAAAGGCCACGGTTCATGCCGTTGAGTCAGATGCCAAGGCGCTTGCAGCCCTTGATCGTGGCTGGCGCGAGGCCAAGGGACTGCGCTCGGTCACCAGTGAGGCACGCGATCTGTTCAGACGTCCGCTGATCCCGACCGAATTAACTCCTTATGACGCCGTCGTGTTTGATCCACCGCGCGCCGGCGCCGAGGCGCAATCGCGCCAGCTCGCCAAATCGAATGTAGCGCGTATTGTTGCTGTATCCTGCAACATTGCCAGCTTCGCCCGCGATGCCAAAATATTGATGGAAGGCGGCTACCGCTTGCATGATCTCTGGCCCGTCGATCAATTTCTCTATTCACCGCATGTGGAAGTGGTAGGCTTGTTCGAGCGGCCACCAGCCGCCAAAAAAGTGCGGCGGCTTCTGGGATAATTACTTGCTGGGACATTACAATGTTGCGTCATGCTCTTTCGACCGATCTGATCATTGCCGGACTGAACGCCATTGTCGGCGACAAATATGTTATCGATGATGCCGGTGACAAAGCCCCGTTCGAGGCCGAATGGCGAGGGCTGTTCAAGGGCACCGCCTTGCTGGTGGTCAAACCCGGCTCGGTGCAGGAGGTGGCTGATGTCCTCAAATTCGCGCAGGAGCACCGCCTTAAAATCATTCCGCAAGGTGGCAATACCGGCCTTGTGGGCGGCAATACGCCGGATGAGTCAGGCACCGAAATCGTTGTGTCCTTGGCCCGTCTCAACCATATCCGCGAGGTCGATGCCCTGTCTGATACAATGACGGTGGAAGCGGGCGTAACCCTGTTGCGCGCCCAAGAGGCCGCCACTGAGGCCGACCGCCTGTTTCCGCTCTCGCTCGCCTCGGAAGGCACCTGCACGATAGGCGGCAATCTCGGCACCAATGCCGGAGGCACCGCCGTGCTGGCCTATGGCAATGCGCGCGATCTTGTCCTGGGGCTGGAAGTGGTGCTGGCCGACGGACGGATCCTCAATGGCCTGGGCAAATTGCGCAAGGACAATACCGGATACGATCTCAAACATCTGTTTATCGGCTCGGAAGGCACGCTGGGCATAATCACCGCAGCCGTGCTGAAGCTGTTCCCGAAACCCAATAGTCTGGTGACCGTCTTTTGCGGGCTGGAATCGCCCAAACATGCGTTGGATTTACTGGAACTCGCCAAACGCAGCGCCGGACAGGCGGTCACGACTTTCGAGCTTCTGCCTCGGCTTGCCATTGATATGGTGGTCGACCACATGCCTGGCTGCCGCGATCCGCTGGCTAACAGATACGAATGGTATGTGATGATGGAACTGTCATCTGCATCCGATCCCTATCTGGATGAACGGGCCCAGACCTTGCTTGAGGACGCGCTGGACAAGGCGATCATTCTGGATGCGGTGGTGGCCAATTCTCTCGACCAGCGCAATGATTTCTGGCGATTGCGTGAAACCCTGCCCGAAGCTCAGTCATTCAAGGGCGGATCAATCAAGCATGATGTCTCTGTCCCCATTTCGCAAGTACCGGAGCTGATTGCACTGGTCGATGCCGAGGTCAGCGCTGCCATGCCGGGTATTCGTCCGATGCCTTTCGGACATCTAGGCGATGGCAATCTGCACTACAACCTGACCCAACCGGTCGGCATGGACAAGCAGGCCTATATGGACCAGCGCGAAATCATGCACGCCATCGTCTACAAACATGTGTTGGCAATGGGCGGTTCGGTGTCGGCCGAGCACGGCATTGGGCGGCTGAAAAAGCACCTTCTGCAACAGGTCAAGGATCCGGTTGCGCTCGAACTGATGAACAGCCTCAAGCAGATGCTTGATCCCCACAATATCCTGAACCCCGGGCGGGTTCTGTAACAGCACAAATCCTGAAGCATATTGGTTAGGACGGGAATGTCCCCTGCTTAATCGTCCTTGCTACTCATCATGCTGCCCAGAATACCGCCCACCACAGCCGTGGTGGCCCCTAAAGGACTGCTTGCGGACGATGAGGATGGTGCCTCGGATGTGGCAGGCAGATAGCGGGCAATCTCATTGGCCAGATTCATGATCGGCATGCTTTGCAGCGCGACATGACCCGGCCCTGTGAGCTTGGCGAGAAACAATCCCTCGCCGCCAAACACGATATTCTTGAAGCCGCTGACCATCTGGATATCGAACGTGATTGTCGGATCCATGATACCGACATGGCCCGCTTGAACCAGCAGGCTTTCGCCGGCTGCCAGATCGCGCTCGATCACTTCGCCCGACAGATCGAGGAACACCACGCCCGGGCCCGTGACCTTTTGCAGGATAAAGCCTTCACCGCCGAACAGTCCCGCGCCCAACCGTTTCTGGAAGGCGATTTCGAGTGTGACAGATTTTTCGGCACAGAGGAAAGTCTCTTTCCGGCAAATCAGCGATTGTCCGGCCTGCAGCGGGATCGGCATGATCGTGCCGGGAAAATGCGGGGCAAAGGCCACATGTCCGGCCTGACGGGCCGTAAAATGGGTCACAAAAAAGCTACCGCCTGACAGGCTGCGCATCAGACCCGAAAACAACCCGCCGCCGGTATTGGTGTCCATCTCGATATCGGGGGTCATCCAGCACATGCAGCTGGTCTGACTGTAGACCGTTTCACCGACCTCCAGATCGATATTCAGGGTCTGCATCAGTGTACCCGACAAAGAATAACGCATATACAACCTCCTCAACAATCATTCCCGGTTAACGGGTCACAACCACTTTTTCCAGCGGAAAAACACATAAGGAAAAACCGCCGCCCCGACCATCATCAACAATGCCATCGGATAGCCCAAACTCCACTCCAATTCGGGAATGACTTTGAAATTCATTCCGTAAATCGACGCGATCAAAGTGGGGGGCATAAAGACCACCGCCATCACCGAAAATAATTTGATGATGTTGTTTTGTTCGAGGTTGACCAGCCCCAAAGTGGCATCCAGCAGAAACTGGATTTTATTGTTGAGAAAACTCGCATGCTCCTCCAGAGAGGTCACATCGCGCAAAGTGGTTTTGACCCGCTCTCGCATGTCAAGCGGCACCCGCGCCGTGCGGTAACTGGCCGACAGGAACAGCAGGATACGCTCGATGGACACCAGACTCTCACGGACTTTGGAAATAACATCGGCATGTCGTCCCAATGCCCGCAATGTTGATTGATAGCCGGCATTGCGGACCGAGGGGTCTACCGTATCCGTAAAAACACTGCGTGAGAGACGGTCAATTTGTGCACCCGCGGCCTGCAACACATCCGCACTACGATCCATAATGGTCTCGAACAGGCCTGCCATCAGGGCTTCGGGTGTATCACCGCACCCGTTAGGCCGACCGGCCCGGTTGACAAACATCTGGAATGACAAGGGCTCGACATAGCGGACCGTGACCAGCGTCTTGTCCGTGAGAATGAAGGTAATGCCGGCAATATCGGCCATTTCGTCATCAAGATGATAGAACAGCCGCGCGGTCATATAGCGTGCCCCGCCTTCGCTATAGAGCGTTTCAGACGGCTCGATATCGCTCATTTCCTCCCGTGTGGGAATCGAGATCGACAGGAATTGTTCAACCTTGCGATCCTCCTCGCGGGTAGGCTCGATCAGGTCGATCCACAAGGCATGGGCAGGAATGGATTCCGCCAAAGGCAGGATCCGCCGCTCGATTTGTCCGATCCCGCCATTATCCGTATCCGGTACATGCGTCGCCACTATCAACATGCAAAGCACTTTCTTTCAGAATCATGCCCGATGAGCGTGGACCAGCGCTCATGCTTGTACAAGGTGCTGACGCTTTTGGGATAATGTTTTTTAAATCAAGGGTATTAACCCGCCAATAACGTAGCAGAGGCCGCATCTAGGCTATCGGCACCTTCCACAACGCAGTCGCTGAGGCCGGGCGCATCAGTGGCAATCTGTTCGGCAAAAAATCGGGCAAGAGCAATCTGGGCCTCCTGCCCCTCGCCATCCGCCATCAATCCCGCTTGGGCCAGTGCCACCGCACCTTGGGTGATCCCGAACAATCTCAGATAGGGCGTCGCACCTGCTAGCGCCTGGGAGGGTGCTGACACCAAGGCCGACAGCATAAAATCTGTCGCTGCCGTCAAAGCCTGATGGGCCAAGCGCAAGCGCGTGGCCGTTTTGCCGAAGGCGGGTGAATTGCGGGCCTCGACATCGGATATAACCGCCGCCATTTCTGACAATTGAGCGCGGACGGTATTGCCGCCGTTCAAAGGCAATTTGCGCGTGACCAGATCAATGGCTTGAATCCCGTTGGTGCCCTCGTAAATGGCGGCAATGCGCGCATCACGCAAATGTTGGGCCGCACCGGTTTCTTCCACAAATCCCATACCACCATGGACCTGCACACCGATCGAAGCCATCTCGATGCCGATATCGGTGGAATAGGCTTTGGCAATCGGTGTCAGCAAAGCGGCGCGATCACTGGCCGTCTTGCGATCCGCTTCGCTCTTTCCACGGTGGGCCCGATCGAGTGCTTCCGCAGTCATGAAACAGATCAGACGGCTGGCCTGGGTTTGCGCGCGCATCTGCAACAGCATGCGGCGAATATCAGGATGCATGATGATCGGGCTCATCGCCTCCTCCCGCCATTCCCTGGTGCGTCCCTGCCGACGATCGCGCGCATAGGCCAAAGCCCCCTGAAAAGCCCGGTCGGCAATGCCGACGCCTTCGATCCCCACTGCCAGACGGGCTGCATTCATCATCGTAAACATGCAGGCCAGACCGCGGTTTTCCTCGCCGATCAGATAGCCCGTTGCCCCGCCTTGGTCGCCGAAGATCATGGTGCAGGTCGGGGAGGCATGAATCCCCAGCTTGTGCTCGATGCTGTGGCAATAGAGATCATTATGGGCGCCCCGCGATCCATCGGGATTGACCAGATATTTGGGGACCAGAAACAGCGATATGCCTCGCGTTCCCGCAGGCGCATCCGGTAAGCGGGCCAATACCATATGCAAGATATTGTCGGTAAAATCATGTTCGCCATAGGTGATAAAGATCTTCTGGCCCGAAATCCGATACGTGCCATCCCCCACCGGTTCGGCACGGGCGCGCAAGGCGTTGAGGTCAGATCCGGCTTGCGGTTCGGTCAGGTTCATCGTGCCCATCCACGCCCCCGATACCAGCTTTTCAAGATAGGTCTTTTTCAGGGAATCCGAGCCATGTGACTGCAAAGCTTCAATCGCTCCGGCGGTCAATAACGGGCCAAGGGCAAAAGCCATAGAGGCGGCCGTCCACATTTCACCACAGGCCGATTGCAGCATTTGCGGCAATCCCTGCCCTCCGAATTCTGGATCGGCCATCAAGCCGTTCCAGCCTGCTCCGGCCCAATCCCGATAGGTTTCCTTCCAGCCAGGCGGCATGGTGACGCGACCATCTTGCAACACAGCGCCGTGTTGGTCGCCGATCCAGTTGAGCGGGGCGATCCGGTCGGTCGCAAATTTGCCGGCTTCCTCCAGAATGGCATCGGCAAGACCTTCGTCCATCTCCGGCACCAACCCATCCTCCACCAGCCTGTCAAAGCCCGCAACGCGCAAAGCCAGCCTGATATCGTCAACCGGTGCCTGATAGTGCATTTCGTCTCTCCCTGATACGCTAGGCCACTTCGGGGTTTACAGCAGAGCTTAAGCCTTGCTCTCATGATAGACCAAGCCTAAAGCAGCGCGTAAGCGATTTTGTCAAATGGACCAGAGCATAGTGGACATAAACCAGACTTCAGCCAATCCTGACCTTGGTGGCATACCCCCCTATCGGGATACCGTGCGGATTGTCCCTGATTCCGCCGGTCTCGAACAGGCAGGGGCCCTTTTGCGCAAGGGCGGGCTTGTCGCCTTTCCGACCGAGACCGTTTACGGGCTGGGCGCGGATGCCACCCAAGCCACAGCCATTGCCGCACTTTATGCCGCCAAAGGCCGTCCCCAATTCAACCCACTGATTTCCCATGTCGCCACGCTGGATCAGGCCAGGGCCGAGGGGATTTTGAATGCCTCCGCCCTCAAGCTGGCAGAACGGTTCTGGCCGGGACCGCTCACACTTGTGGTGCCACGCCATCCGGCGGGCCAGGTCTGTGATCTGGCCTGTGCAGGCCTTGCCAGCATCGGGCTGCGCCTGCCCTCGCATCCGATCGCCCGCTACCTGATCGAAAAAGCAGGACGGCCGATTGCCGCCCCCTCGGCCAATCGCTCGGGCCATATCAGCCCGACGACGCCTGACCATGTCTGGGACGACCTCAACACCCGTATTGATGCCGTATTGGAAGGCTTTGCCAGTCCCGTCGGGGTTGAATCGACGATCATCGCCTGTCTGGATGACAGCCCCGTGATGTTGCGCCACGGTGGAATCACGCGGGAAATGATTGCCGACTGTCTGGGCTATGATATTTCCGATTCCCATCAGACAGCAGACACCACCAAGCCGCTGGCACCTGGGATGCTCGATTCCCATTACGCACCCAATGCCAAGGTTCGGCTCGGGGCCAAAACAGTCAGCGCTGGTGAAGCCGTGTTGCTTTTCGGCGCCGACAAGCCTGCCGGTATCCTTGAGGAGACAATCCGCCTCAACCTCAGCCCGCGCGGCGATCTGACCGAGGCCGCGGCCAATCTTTATGCCTATTTGCGCCGTCTCGACCGGCACGACATTACAGGAATTGCGGTGATGCCGATCCCTGACAACGATCTGGGCGCCGCCATTAATGACCGTTTGCGGCGTGCAGCAGCTCCGCGCCCCTGACTGCAACCGGCATCTGCACCTTGACTTGTCTTTTGCGGCTCCGGTTTTAAACGATGAGGGATTTTGCTGAAATCAGAATGACCTGATCAGCCTATATCCACCACCACGCGGCCGCGCACAGTGCCATCCAGAATGGCGCGCGCTGTATCCAGCACATCGGCAAAGGCGACATGGGTGGTCATGGCACCAAGCTTGGTACGGTCCAGATCGGTTGACAGCCGCCGCCACGCCTCGCGACGCTTGGCAACGGGACACATCACGCTATCAATGCCCAACAGGGCCACACCGCGCAAAATGAACGGCGCGACCGAGGCCGGCAAATCCATCCCCTGCGCCAGACCGCAGGCCGCCACAGCCCCATGATATTGGGTCTGTGCAATCAGATTGGCCAGCGTATGGGAGCCGACCGAATCAACCGCTGCAGCCCAGCGTTCCTTGCCCAAAGCACGGCCGGGCGCGGACAGTTCGGCCCGGTGCATCACCTCTGCCGCTCCAAGATTTTTCAGATAATCAGCCTCGCCCGACCGTCCGGTCGAAGCGATCACATGCCAACCGAGCTTAGCCAGCAGCGTCACGGCAACCGAGCCAACGCCACCCGCTGCGCCTGTCACCACCACAGGACCATTGGCAGGGGTTAAGCCGTGCTTTTCGAGGGCCATCACTGCCAACATGGCTGTATAGCCTGCCGTACCGATGGCCATGCATTCGGCCAAAGTCAGGCCATCCGGCTTGGGCAGCAGCCACTGCGCCTTGACCCGGGCGCGCTCCGAATAAGCCCCCAAATGGGTTTCACCGACACCCCAGCCGTTCAGAATGACCTGATCCCCGACTTTGTAATCGGGGGAGTTCGAGTCAAGCACAACTCCGGCGAAGTCAATGCCCGGAATCATCGGGAACCGTCGAACCACCGGCGATTTGCCCGTCACGGCCAATCCGTCCTTGTAATTGACGGTCGAATGGGTGATGCGAACCGTCACATCACCATCCATCAGAAAATCATCCCCGACCTGTTGGAAGCCGATGCTTTGTCCTGCGTCGGTCTTTTCAATAACAACTGCTTTGAATGTCGACATTTTTGGAGACCTCGCGCGGTTAGGCATTGGCAGGGACAGGCCTGACCACAGCCGTCTCGCTGATGGGCAAATTGATCAGTGCCGAGATGATGCCCAAGGCAATCGATAGCCACCAGACGACAATATAGGATCCTGTCATCTCGTAGAGCGAACCGCCGAGATAGACACCTAAAAAACCCCCGAGCTGATGGGAGAAGAAGGCAAAGCCATACAACATCGCCATATAGCGCGGGCCGAACATCAAAATCACCAGCCCCGATGTCGGCGGCACCGTTGACAACCACAGCAGGCCGATGGCTGCACCAAAAATCAGCGCATTGGCGGGCGACGCCGGGGCCATGATAAAGTAGAGAATAGCCAGCGAACGCCCGAAATAGATCAGGGCCAGCAAATAGCGCTTGGGCACCCGACTGGAATAATAGCCCGAAAGCAGGGAGCCCACCGCGTTCGCGAGGCCAATCAGTGCCAACGTCCAGCCCCCCACCCAGGCCTCCATGCCCAAATCATTGAGATAGGCAGGCATATGGGCTGTAATGAAGGCAAGCTGAAAACCGCAGGTGAAAAAGCCCAGCACCAGCAACACATAGCTTTTGTGCCGGAACGCTTCCGACAAAGCCTGCGAGATGGATTGCTTGGGGGTTGCCGATACCGCTTCCTGACTTAATGCACGGGTGGCCAAGGGGATCGACAATGGCAGGACCAGCAATAGAGTGCAGCCGAACATAATGGCGGTTTCCTGCCAGCCGACGGAGTCAATCAGCGCGCTGGCAATCGGGGGAAACAGAAACTGCCCGAACGACCCCGCCGCCGTGCCAGCCCCGAAGGCAATGCCGCGCCACTGTTCAGGTAAAACCTTGCCGAAAGCCGCAAGCACCACGTTGAACGAACAGCCCGCCAGACCAAATCCGATCAGCCCGCCAGTTGCCACCGTCAGGCTGGTCGGCGTATCGGCATAGGCCATCATCACCTGCCCCAGCCCGTAAAGCAAAGCACCGACACACAGGACCCGGGTTGTGCCGAAACGGTCAGCCATGGCACCGGCGAACGGTTGGCCCACGCCCCATAACAGGTTCTGGATCGCCACCGAAAACGAAAAGACCTCACGCCCCCAGCCATGCCCGGTCGACATGGGGATCTGGAACAGGCCGATCGCGGAACGCGGGCCAAACGTCACCATACCAATCAGACAACCCGCCGCCAAAATCAGCAAGGGGGCATAGGTCGGCATAGGGCCGCCCTGTTTTTCTTCGCTTTGCGAGTGCGCCATGCGATCAGTCCCCCTTGGATCAAGTCAGGCATCTGACGGTTTCATTCACCATCATTGACTGCCATATCATAATGGCACCGCTTTACCATGACCATGCTGTTTGACATAGATCAATCATGTTCCAGACGCAGAACAGCCAGACTTAGGCAACATGAAACATTGAACGATAAGCCACTGGTCAGACCGTGAAGAGTACAGTATAATTCTTTTGCTCAAGTTGAGTATTTGGTCGTAAGGGTGCGGCCATTTTTATGGACTTTGATATGCTCAAAACGAGCATAATGGAGGCTCTGATGGCTTCAATGCAGCAAGCGACGCATACTACCGCACAGGATGCCACCAAGCGATTGGTCGCAGCAAGATTGCATGGAAAGGCCATGTCGGAAACAGTGGCCACCTCCACCCAAGACTGGCCCAGCCTCGAAATGCCGGAGGTCACGTGGTCTCCCGCCGTCGAGCGCGAAACCGCCCCGATCTACGAACGCCTGAAAAACATCATTCCCCCGGTCGAATGGCCGTTCCACGCGCCCTATATCCATGCCATCAACCGCATCAAGAAGCAGCGCAATGCAGTGATCTTGGCCCACAACTACCAGGCTCCGGAAATTTTCCATGGTGTCGCCGATGTGGTGGGTGACAGTCTGCAGCTGGCGCGTCTGGCCACCAAGGCCGAAGGCGATGTGATCGTGCAGTGCGGTGTGCATTTCATGGCCGAAACATCCAAATTGCTTAATCCGCACCGGACCGTGCTGATCCCCGACAGCCGCGCTGGCTGTTCACTGGCTTCCTCGATCACCGGCGCCGATATTCGCCTGCTTAAACAGCGCTATCCTGGTGTGCCGGTGGTGACCTATGTCAATTCGACTGCCGATGTGAAGGCGGAAACAGATATTTGCTGCACCTCCTCCAATGCCGTGCAGGTTGTGGAAAGTCTGGGCACCGATAGGGTCATTTTTCTGCCCGACGAATATCTCGGCAAATATGTGCAAAGCCTGACCAAGGTTAAACTGATTTTGTGGAAGGGCCATTGCGAGGTGCATGAACGCTTTACCGGAGAGGAACTGCGCGCCTATCGCGAAGCAGACCCATCCGTACAGATAATCGCGCATCCAGAATGCCCGCCCGACGTGCTGGCCGAAGCCGATTTTACCGGATCGACCGCCCATATGATCGACTGGGTCAAATCACGCCGCCCTGCCAAAGTGGTCATGGTCACCGAATGCTCCATGGCCTCCAATGTCGCAGCAGAGGTTCCGGATGTTGAATTCATCAAGCCGTGCAATCTTTGCCCCCACATGAAGATGATCACTTTGCCGAATATCCTGCATTCCCTCGTCTATATGACCGAGGAAGTGCTGATTGATCCGGCGATTACCGAACGGGCGCGTCTGCCAATCGAGCGGATGATCAATCTGAATGCCTGATCCTTGCCAAAGGCGGACCATCCGATGAGCATAGCCTTTCTGAACCCCTTGCTAATCGAGGACAGTGTCCGTCGCGCACTGGATGAAGATCTCGGACGCGCCGGGGATATTACCACCACCGCTACCATTCCGGCCTCTGCCGGGGCCCGGGCTGTGATTGCCTCACGGGAGGCTGGTGTGATTGCAGGATTGCCTTTGGCGCAAGCCGCATTTCACATGATTGCACCTGGTTTGCGCTTCACCGCCCTTGTAGGCGATGGAGGGCATGTCAATCCCGGTGATGTGGTGGCAGAAATCGAAGGATCGGCCCGTGCTGTGCTGTCGGCCGAGCGGGTGGCCCTGAACTTTCTCGGACGGTTGTCGGGCATAGCCTCGCTGACCAACCGCTTCGTTCAGCAAGTGACGGGCACCGAGTGCCGGATTGTCTGCACCCGCAAAACCACGCCGGGTTTACGCGCTTTCGAAAAATATGCGGTGCGCTGCGGCGGCGGCTTCAACCATCGTTATGGTCTGGATGATGCCGTTCTCATCAAAGACAACCATATCGCAGTAGCGGGTGGTGTCGTTGCAGCGTTAAGAGCGGCAAAAGCCGCAGTCGGCCATCTGGTCAAGATCGAGATCGAGGTCGATACCCTCATCCAATTGCGCGAGGTCCTGGCCGAAGGCGCTGATGTGGTTCTGCTCGACAATATGAGCGTCGAGACCCTGCGCGAGGCCGTCGCACTGGTTGAGGGTGCCATGCTGACCGAAGCCTCTGGCGGGGTCAATCTCGACAGCGTGGCAGCGATTGCCCGAACAGGGGTGGATATGGTCTCTGTTGGTGCTCTGACCCATTCACCGCGCGTACTGGATCTGGGGCTGGATATTCAGGTTCGCTAAGGCTTATTGGTTGGTCAGCACAACCGGGTCAACTGCCTGCAGCGCGTTCATCCCATGCTCAACCACATAGCCGATTAACGTCGCCCCGATGACACCGATAAAACGTATTGGCATCGGCAAAGGCGGCAACACCCCCGCTTCGATGCGTGAGCGCATCAACAATTCACAAACAAAGGCAGCCATCAGCGGCCAGGTATAGGCGGGGAAAGATCCATGGGCTGCGGCGGGAAAACCATACGCCACACCCCCTGTTGCAAGACCAGCGACCAGCATGACGGCAAGGAAAAACCAAGTCGTAATGGTCGCTTTCATCATGATCAGGCCTGACCGGCAGGCTTCACGCCCAAAGCAGCCTGTGCTGCAGCCAAACGGGCAATCGGCACGCGGTAGGGCGAGCAGGACACATAATCAAGCCCGACCTCGTGGCAAAACGTCACTGAAGCCGGATCACCGCCATGCTCACCGCAAATACCAAGCTTGATGTCAGGACGGGTCTGGCGACCGCGTTCAACACCGATCTTGACCAGTTCACCGACACCCTCGCGGTCAATTGTTACGAATGGATCGGATGGCAGAATACCCTGTGCGGTGTATGGACCAAGGAAGCTGGCCGCATCGTCACGGGAAATCCCCAAACAGGTTTGCGTCAAGTCATTGGTGCCGAAAGAGAAGAATTCGGCTGTTTCGGCAATTTCCTTGGCCATCAGGCAGGCACGAGGCAATTCGATCATGGTGCCAACCTGATAGGACACTGGCATCTGCTTTTCCTGTCGAACCGCTTCAGCCATCGCATCAATCCGGCCTTTGACCAGATCAAATTCGGGCTTACCGAACACCAAAGGCACCATCACTTCGGGGATCACCGGCTCACCGGTATCACGTGCGGCATCAACGGCCGCCTCGAAAATCGCGCGGGCCTGCATTTCGGCGATTTCAGGATAGGCAATCGCCAGCCGGCACCCACGGAAACCGAGCATCGGGTTAAATTCATGCAGTTCCGTCGCGCGGCGGCGCAATTTGTCCTCCGAGGCTCCCATCGCCTTGGCCACTTCGGCGATTTCGGCATCCGAATGGGGCAGGAATTCATGCAAAGGCGGATCAAGCAGACGGATGGTGACCGGAAGGCCTTTCATGATCGTGAACAGATCATAGAAGTCACTGCGCTGCATCGGCAGCAATTTGGCCAGAGCGGCACGGCGGCCTTTCTCGTCGTCAGACAGGATCATTTCGCGCACCGCAACGATGCGTTCCCCTTCAAAGAACATATGCTCGGTACGGCACAGGCCAATGCCTTCCGCACCGAAACTGCGGGCGGTGCGGGCATCAAGCGGCGTATCCGCATTGGTCCTCACCTTGAGTTTGCGTATTGAATCCGCCCATTCCATCAGCGTGCTGAATTCGCCAGACAATTCCGGCTCCAGCATTTTGACATGGCCCTGCAGCACCTGACCAAGCGAGCCATCTATCGTGATGAAATCACCCTTTTTCAGCTTCACGCCGCCGGCCGTCATGGTCTGGGTGGCGTAATCAACACGCAAACTGCCAGCACCAGACACACAAGGCTTGCCCATGCCACGCGCCACGACTGCGGCATGCGATGTCATGCCGCCACGCGTGGTCAGGATTCCTTCAGCCGCATGCATGCCGTGAATATCTTCGGGCGAGGTTTCAACCCGCACCAGAATGACCTTGCGCCCAGCCGCTTTGGCTGCCTCGGCTTCATCCGAGTCAAACACGATTTCACCGGCTGCTGCCCCGGGCGAGGCAGGAAGGCCGGAGGCAATAATCCTGCGCTCTGCTTTTGGGTCGATGGTCGGATGCAGCAACTGGTCGAGAGCGGCAGGCTCGATGCGGCCAACCGCTTCCTCGCGGGTGATCAGGCCTTCGGTTACCATATCGACAGCGATTTTCAACGCGGCCTTGGCGGTGCGCTTGCCCGAACGGGTTTGCAGCATCCAAAGCTTGCCACGCTCGATGGTGAATTCGACATCCTGCACATCGCGGTAGTGTTTTTCGAGCAGACCGCAAATCCGGATAAATTCGGCATAGGCTTCCGGCATCGCCACTTCGAGCGAGGGCTTGTCGGATTCGGCCTCGATCCGGGCGATTTCGGTGATGTTTTGCGGCGTACGAATGCCCGCCACCACATCCTCGCCCTGCGCATTGATCAAGAATTCGCCATAAAGCTCTTTTTTGCCGGTCGACGGATTGCGGGTAAAGGCCACGCCGGTGGCCGAGGTCTCGCCCAGATTGCCGAAGACCATCGACTGAACATTCACAGCCGTGCCCCATGAGGCCGGAATGGCATGCAACTCACGATATTTGATCGCCCGCTGGTTCATCCATGAGCCGAACACCGCACCAATCGCGCCCCATAATTGCTGTTTGGGATCTTGCGGAAATGGCTTGCCGCTCTCGCGCGCCACCAGATCCTTGTAGGAGGCAATCACCAGCTTCCATTCATCGGCCTTCAAGTCTGTGTCGAGCTGATAGGCCTTGCGGTCCTTGAATTCTTCCAGAATGTCTTCGAAATGATGATGGTCGATATTGAGCACCACATTCGAGAACATCTGGATGAAGCGGCGATAGCTGTCATAGGCAAAGCGCGCATCGCCCGAGCTTTTGGCCACCGCTTCAACCGTGACATCGTTGAGGCCGAGGTTGAGCACGGTATCCATCATACCCGGCATCGAGGCCCGCGCGCCCGAGCGCACGGAAAGCAGCAGCGG
>CANGQA010000082.1 GCA_947455995.1 Hyphomicrobiales bacterium
CGGCATTTTTAACCCAGAACATTAACCCTAACAGTGCAAGATTGCAGCGTGGGGAGAATGAAACAGCTAGAACAGCACTCTCAAGTCAGGTGCTCATGGTAATGGATCAAATGAACAATCGGGACACCAAGTTCACTGCGGTCGCCTTTGGCGATCCTTTTGCCATGTCCCGCGCCTTTCAGGCTCTCTTTGACGAGGGCATGGCATTGGTGGAAGAGGCCGCAGCCTTTCTTGACGGGCCCGGACGGGAACAATCACGGTTTTTGCCGCGCATTGTCGCTTTGACCTACTCGACAGAAAGCATGCGCCTAACCACACGGCTGATGCAAATTGCCTCTTGGCTGCTGGTCTATCGGGCCGTTTCATGCGGCGAGATGACGATGGAAGAAGCCGCAAACCAGAAATGCCGCATCCATCACGAGCCTGCCAGCCAATCCAGCCCTGACATGTTCGAGCAATTACCGCCCGAATTGCGCCATCTGATCGCCCGTTCGTTGCGGCTCCAGAAGCGCATCCGCCATATCGATACCCCCCCGTCACAACGGCAGGACCCGAATATCCCTCAGGATAATCCTGTTGCTGCCCAGCAAGACACCCTGCGCACAGCCTTCGGCCCGAATGTGACAAGTCTTTATCCCAAACAGTCCTGAAGGATTGTTATTCACAACAAGCGGTATAACGCCAAAAAGCCAAAGCATTGCTGCTTTGGCTCTATCGACTTTACGCCAGGAACAAACCCGCGCCCGGAAAAACGGACGGGCTGACCTTGTTATTTGGTGCCGAGACCGAAGCTCTCGAACTTCTTGTTGAAGCGCGATACACGACCAGCGCGGTCAAGCAGCTGCTGCGAACCACCGGTCCAGGCCGGATGAGAATTCGGATCGATATCGAGCTGCATCTTGTCACCGGGCTTGCCCCAGGTGGAGCGGGTGGTGAATTCGGTTCCATCAGTCATGACAACGGTGATGGTGTGGTAGTTTGGATGAATATCGGCCTTCATGATCGTCCCTCGCCGGTCCGTCCGGACAGAAAATCCTGTCGGCAAACACGTTTGCATGTGAAGGCCGCAGCCTATACCCCAGCCAGAGGAAGATGACAAGCCGTAAGTGAAAAACTCACTCAGATCCGTGGACATCTTTGCTCCAACCAGCAATGAAACTGGACAAGGCCGACCAGAAAGACCAAGAAGTGCATATGACATCACGAGATCCAGCCGCACCGGCACGCCCAGACAAAGCCTCCCTCAAAGGCTTGAAACCACTGGTTCCTTTCGCCTTGCGCTATAAAGGCCGGATTGCCGCTGCCTTGGTGGCCCTGATCATGGCGTCAACGGCGACACTCATTATCCCTTTGGCGGTTCGCCGCATGATTGATTTTGGCTTTTCGGCAGCCGGAGCCGATCTGATCGATCGCTATTTCCTGATTATGATTGCCGTTGTCAGCATGTTGGCCGTGGCAAGCGCCAGCCGTTATTATCTGGTGATGACCTTGGGTGAACGCGTGGTGGCCGATATCCGCATCGCAGTTTTCGATCATCTGACCAAGCTCGATGCCGCTTTTTACGACATGACCCGCAGTGGCGAGATCGTCTCGCGACTGACAGCAGACACAACGCAGATCAAATCCGCTTTCGGCTCTTCTGCCTCCATTGCCTTGCGCAATCTCGTTTTATTCATCGGTGCCATTTCGATGATGGTGATCACCAGTCCGCATCTGTCCGGTCTTGTGCTCATTGCCATTCCGGTCATCGTGCTACCTCTGGTTTTGTCGGGTCGCGCCGTACGACGCCGATCACGTGATGCCCAGGACCGCCTGGCAGACGCCTCCGCCTTTGCCACCGAAGCGATCGGTGCGATGCAGGTCACACAAGCCTTTACAGCCGAAGGGGCCACCCGTTCCCGCTTCAACCATGCGGTCGAAGATGCCTTTTCCTCGGCCCGCGATTCAACAGGTGCACGGGCTGTGCTGACTGCTGTTGCCATTTTCCTGATCTTCACCTCGGTGGTCGGTGTCTTATGGTGGGGTGCGCAAGAGGTGCTGACCAACCGGATGAGCGGCGGCAGACTGTCCCAATTCGTCCTTTACGCTGTATTTTCGGCTGGCGCTTTGGGTGAATTGTCACAAGTCTGGGGCGAAATCAGCGCGGCAGCCGGTGCGGCCGGTCGTCTGGCCGATATCCTGTCGATCACACCACGGATTCAGGCCCCCTCGCAGCCGCTGGCCCTGCCTAACCCGCCTCTGGGAACGCTGGCTTTTGATCAGGTGGAATTCGCCTATCCGGGACGCCCTGACCAACCGGTTCTGCAAGGCGTAGGCTTTGCGCTCAAAAAGGGCGAACGCGTCGCGCTTGTCGGACCGTCGGGGGCGGGAAAAAGCACTGTGATGCAATTGATCCTGCGGTTTTATGATGCCGGACGAGGCGAAGTGCGGATTGATGGCTGTGATGTCCGAGCGGTTGATCCGGCTGCTTTGCGGCATTGTTTGAGCTATGTCCCCCAAGAATCAGTGATATTTGCCGCCACGATCCGCGAAAACATCCGCTTTGGCCGTCCCGATGCGACCGATACGCAGATTGAAGCCGCCGCCAAGCTCGCCGAAGTCGACCGTTTTGTGCGGGAATGGCCCGATGCCTATGATACGATGATCGGCGAACGCGGCGTCACCCTTTCTGGTGGCCAACGCCAGCGCATCGCCATTGCCCGTGCCATTTTGCGTGACGCCCCTATCCTGCTGCTCGATGAGGCCACCTCGGCGCTGGATGCAGAAAGTGAAACGCTCGTTCAAGCCGCCCTTGACGGGCTGATGGAAGGCCGGACCACGCTTGTGATTGCCCATCGGCTGGCAACTGTGTTGGGCTGCGACCGGATTCTGGTCATGGAACACGGACGGATTGTCGAAGAAGGCACCCATGCCACACTGGTGGCCAAGGGCGGCCTTTATGCAAGACTGGCTGAATTGCAATTCAACCAGTCCAGTAAAGCCGCCGGGCAGGCTTAAAAGCGCTCCGGCATCCTCAACGCTCAGTAAGTTTCAATTCAATCCGGCGGTTGCGCCGCAAGGCCTCGTCGCTGCTGCCCAAATCAATCGGCTGGAACTCACCAAAACCGGCTGCCACCAAACGGGTCGGCGATACGCCTTTTTCGATCAGATACTGCACCACGGCAATAGCGCGCGCACTCGACAGATCCCAATTCGATTTGAACTGGCCTTGCGCGGACACAGGACGGCGATCGGTATGGCCGTCAACCCTTAACACCCAGGCAATATCGGCCGGAATTTCTTTTTCCAGCACAACAATGGCTGCAGCCAACTGATCCAGCTCCTCGCGCCCGACAGAAGCAATTGCGGCTTGCCCGCTGTCAAACAGCACTTCTGACTGGAATACGAACCGATCACCGACAACACGAATATCCTGCCGCGAACCCAGAATCTGCCGCAACCGGCCGAAGAAATCCGACCGGTAGCGCGCCAGTTCCTGGACCTTTTGCGCCAATGCGACATTCAACCGCTGCCCCAGATCACTGATGCGGGCCTGCGATTCCCGATCACGCGCCTCCGAGGCATCCAGTGCTGCCTCCAACGCCGCAAGCTGTCGGCGCAAAGCGGCAATTTGCTGGTTGAGAATATCAATTTGCGCCTGCGCCTCGCTCGGCAAATTGCGTAATGGATCCTTGGGATTGATCGGCGGAATGCTCAGGCCGGCCCCCGCCTTGAGCCGGTCGCGTTCTTGTTCAACGGCCTGCAACGTGGCTGACAAGGAAGACAGATTGTCTTCGACCTGACGGCGACCTGACCGCTCCAGCGCCAGCAAATCGGTCAGATCGGCAATCTGGCGGTTGAGCCGAGACAAAGCGGCATCTTTGTCCGTCACCTGACGGCTCAGGAAAAACTGAGCAACCATGAAGACAGACAACAAAAATACAATTGCCAAAACAAGGGTAGAAAGCGCGTCGACAAAGCCTGGCCAGTAATCAATTCCGGCTTGGCGGCGCCGCTGGCGCAAAATGCTCACAACTTGCCCCCACGCTCGGTCAATTGCCGCAACAGGGCTTCGACGCTGGCATCCCGAGCCGCCTGCGCCTCGACCCAATCGCGCAACATTTGCTGCTCCTGCCGCATCTGTTCGACCAGATGATTGATACCGCGTGCCAGCCCCTCAACCGCCAATTGCGGTGTTTCGCCTGTGGTCGATACATCGACCAAGGTTTCGGCCAGCCAATCCTCGAGTTCGTTGTAAAACCGGTTTTGCGCCTGACCAGACTGCAAATCCAGAAACCCGAGCACCAGCGAGCCCGCAAGACCGAAAAGCGAGGACGAGAATGAAATGCCCATTCCCTGCAAAGGCGCAGCCAAACCGGATTTCAACTCCTCGAACATCAAAGCGGCATCATTGCCGCTTTTCATCGACTGGATGACTTTTCCGACCGAGGTGACGGTTTCAAGCAAGCCCCAGAAAGTCCCTAGCAGCCCGAGAAAGATCAGCAAACCTGTCAGATAGCGGCTCACATCACGCGCCTCGTCGAGCCTCAGGCCAACCGAATCCAGCATGGTCCGCAAACCATGGGAGGACACGCGCTTGGGCGCGGTTGTTGGGCCGATGCTTCGCGCCACAGTGGCCAGCAACACCGGATCATCGCCAACATTCATCAGCGTGCCATTAGCCCAGTCATTGATCCAGCGAATCTCGGGGAACAGCCGGCCCACCTGCCTGAATGCCAGCAGAATACCCAACACCAGCACGCCGACGATCAACCCGTTCAAACCCGGATTGGCCATGAAGGCCGTCTGGATCGGCTTGATCAGGATGTAGGCAATCAAGCCGGCCAGCACAACAAAAACACCCATGCGCACCATATAAAGCCCGGGCCGTGACAATGGGTTAAGCCGGGCAGCAGCGGCAACGCGCCGGATATGATCCGTATTGGTTGTCGGGCGCATTATACCTCCTTGCAGAAACACAAGCTGACAACAGACAAGCTGGTCCAACATTTAACCGGTGTGGAACAGGCAGAGGCACTGGACCGCAAGAACCATTAGGCCGCGATTCCCGCGCCCCGATCAAGCCGATATGGACTCAGACCGCCTCGGTCTCTTTCAGCAGTTCAATCATCACCTTATGCATGGCCTCATTGCCGCAGACCAGCGATCCACTTTCTAGCATGGTATCGCGACCCTGAAAATCGCTCACAAAGCCACCGGCTTCACGCACGATGCAAATGCCCGCGGCAATATCCCACGAATTCAGGCCTTCTTCCCAATAGGCATCGCAACGGCCTGCCGCCACATAAGCAAGATCGAGGGCTGCTGCACCCATCCTGCGCACACCGGCGGTTTTGGCCATGACAGCCGCCAACTGTTTCAGAAAAATCGGATGGCGTGGTTTGGAGATGGTCGGAATCCCCGTTGCAAACACCGCATCATAACTGTCGATGCGACCAGAAACGCGCAGGCGGCGATTGTTCAGAAAAGCTCCCTTCCCGCGTTCGGCGATAAACATCTCGTCCTTGCCGGGATCATAAATCACACCGGCGATGATGACGCCGTTCTTTTCCAGCCCGACAGAAACGCAGAAATGCGGGATCCCGTGCAGAAAATTGGTGGTGCCATCCAGCGGATCGATATGCCAACGGTGTTCCGGGTCTTTACCCGCCACAACACCGCCTTCTTCCATCACGAATCCGAAATCGGGCCGCGCCTTGAGCAAAGAGTCATGCATGATTTCTTCGGCGCGCTTGTCAGCCAAAGACACGAAATCACCCGGTCCCTTGCGCGAGACCTGCAAATTCTCGACCTCGCCGAAATCTCGCCGCAGGCTTTTGGCAGCTTTCATGACGGAATCAACCATCACGGTCATCAATGGCGAACGAATCATCGGATCAACTCATCGGCTAGAGGCAAAGATAAGGGCAGATTGAAAGAGCGGTAGCGCGGGATCACGGAGTTATTGGGCAGAAAACATGGCAATCAGATGGCAAGGCTAAGTCCAAGCGGTTAAAACGGCCTTAATTCCGGCACGATCAAGCAAATTCCGGAACGATCAAGAATGGCAAAGCCTGTCCGAGACCATCAGCGTTCGGGCGCGGGAGTGGCGGTTATGGTCTCCAAAGCCTGTTTGACAGCAGTGACCACGCCTTGGGGGGCGGTGAACACACCGGCGCCCAGCGAGACAAATTCGGTCCCGGTCATGGCGGCCGCCTCCACATCATCGATGGTCGAGACAAAGGTCACGCACGGGGTCTGGAAGACTTCCGACCACCATTGCGAGCGTTCCAGCACCGAGGACAAAGGCAAATGCCCGCCATCGGCAAAAGGCTCGCCAAACATCACATAATCACAACCCGCTTCAGCTGCTTCCATCGCATCATGGCGGGCGCGCAGGCCCGCACAGCCGACAATCCGCTCCTGCGGACGCAACAGTGCCAGCGCCTCCTCCAGCATTTCCGGCTTGGTCAGATGCACCCCGTCGGCGCCGGAACGCGCCACCAGATGCATGTGGTCCTGCAACAGCAAGGCCGCATTGGCCTCTTGCACCATCGGGCCGACAGCCTTGACAAAATTGACCAGCGAACGGTCGTCGCCCTCGGGCAAAGGCAAAACCACGGCATCGATCCGCCCAGCCGACAAGGCGGCTTCCAATGCAGGAAGCAGTTCCTCGGGCGTGGCAAAGGCAGGAGCAATGAGAATAAGACGCTGATGCTGTGACATAGCCGCTTGATAGCGCAAACCACGCCAAAGGCCAAATGAAACAATGAGGGGTGTGGGAGGGAATAGAAACTGAACGACCACTTCAGGGGTAGTGTTCTGTGCATAATAATATCTTGATATTATCTAAATTTAGGATTGAAAATAACTGATTTGAGAGTTATTAAAAGTAGTTGACTGGGCTTTCTTGGTCGGCACAGGGCTCCTGCTTGCAGGGACCTTTTGTTTTTAATGATTTGGAAGATCTATTTTACAATCCGAGCAAAAGCCCGAGTAATTATGTTCTGTTTATATTTTTTTGGATTTGTTTATTTCCATCTTTTGTTATTTCATAAACATCTATTGGACCATAAGAACCATATTGTTTTTGTTCATAAAATTTTATATAATATTCTTCTATTAATTCGTAACATATAGCATTTTTATAAAATTTACTATGCTCATCAAATTGACGTATATTTCCATTTTCATATTTTTTTATTAAAAATTCTTGCGCATCTTTTGAAAGTTTATTAAAATTTTTAATTTTTTTATCTAAAAATTTTTTTATTAAAAAATATACATTAGTAAAAATACTGATTATTAAAATTACAATTACATAAATAATCACCATTTTTTGTTCATTTAAATAATGTATAATTTCGTCAACATAAAAATGTAATAAACCCAACACCAATGCCACCACACTAGCCCCCACACTAGTTGACATTAATATTTTTATAAACAAATCCGTAAAAATTTTAGTAAAAAACGACTTCATCCAGTCAACCATTTTTGAACCTTTCATAATAAGGAAGCCGTTTAAATGTTTAAAAAAACTAAAATAAATTATTTTGATGAACTAATTTTACCACACGTTAAATTGACAATGGACAGACTGTCATAAGGCCGTCAATAGATTGTTTTCAAGATACATATTTCAACAAAAAAGCGTCCGGAGCAAGCCCCGAACGCTTAAAATCCAAATTCAACCGTTCAAAAATCAGCCGATCTTCGGCACCAGCTCGCCCTTGGCGTAGCGCTTGGCCATGTCGGCGACGGTGATGATCTTGCCGATTTTGGAGGCCTGACCGGCGGTGTTGAATTCTTCCAGACGCTGCTTGCACAGCTTGGTCATCGCATCCATCGCGGGCTTGAGATATTTGCGGGGATCGAACTCGCCGGGGTGCTCGGCCAGCACTTTGCGGATCTGGCCGGTCATTGCCATGCGGTTGTCGGTGTCGATATTGATCTTGCGGACGCCGTGCTTGATGCCGCGCTGGATTTCTTCGACCGGCACGCCCCATGTCTGCGGCATTTTGCCGCCATAGGTGTTGATGATGTCCTGCAAATCCTGCGGCACCGAGGAGGAACCGTGCATCACCAGATGCATATTCGGCAGGCGGCGGTGGATTTCCTCGATCACATGCATCGCCAGAATGGCTCCGTCGGGCTTGCGCGAGAATTTATAAGCGCCATGCGAGGTACCCATGGCAATGGCCAGCGCATCGACCTGGGTGGCCTGTACGAATTTCACGGCCTCGTCGGGATCGGTCAGCAACTGGTCATGCGACAGCTTGCCTTCGGCACCGTGGCCGTCTTCCTTGTCGCCCTCGCCGGTTTCGAGCGAGCCGAGCACGCCGAGTTCACCTTCGACCGAAATCCCGCCGAGATGCGCCATATCGGTCACCGCCTTGGTGACACCGACATTGTAATCCCAATCGGCAGGGGTTTTGCCGTCGGCTTTCAACGAACCGTCCATCATCACCGAGGTAAAGCCCGACTGGATTGCCGTCATGCAGGTTGCGGCCTCGTTGCCGTGATCCAGATGCACACAGACCGGAATATGGGGATAGATTTCGGTGACAGCGTCCATCATGTGCTTGAGCATGATGTCATTGGCGTATTGGCGCGCTCCGCGCGAAGCCTGAATGATGACTGGTGCGTCGGTGGCGTCAGCGGCAGCCATGATTGCCAGAGCCTGTTCCATATTGTTGATGTTGAAGGCCGGAACGCCATAGCCGTGTTCGGCGGCATGATCGAGCAACTGTCGCAATGTAATACGGGCCATGTGGTTTCCCCTGTGTTTGGATTGTTAAGAATTCATGATTTGCGCAGGGCATCAACGCCTGGCAAAGGCTTGCCTTCAAGCCATTCCAGAAACGCCCCGCCTGCCGTCGATACATAGGTAAATTCGTCGGCCACTCCGGCATGGTTGAGCGCGGAAACCGTATCTCCGCCCCCTGCCACTGCCAGCAGGGCACCGGCTTTGACCAGCCGCCCTGCCTCTTGCGCCACGCCTGTGGTGCCGCGATCGAACGGGACCAACTCGAAAGCGCCAAACGGACCGTTCCACACAAGGGTTTTGGCTTGTGCCAGACGCGCAGCCACATCCTTGATGCTGGCAGGACCGATATCAAGGATCATCTCGTCGTCATGGACATCATCAATGCCTGTCACGCGGTTATCGGCATTGGCCTTGAATTCGCGCGCGACAGTCACATCCACCGGCAAAACAATGGAGCAATGGGCCGCGTCGGCCTTGGCCAAAATGTCACGCGCCGTGCCAAGCAGATCATGCTCGCACAGTGATTTGCCGACATGCACGCCCTTGGCGGCCAAAAACGTATTGGCCATTCCACCGGCAATCACCAGCACATCCACCTTACTGACCAGATTGCCCAGCAGATCAAGCTTGGTCGAGACTTTCGCCCCACCCACTACGGCTAGAACGGGATGATCGGGCTTCTCAAGCGCTTTGGATAGCGCTTCGATTTCAGCCTGCATCGTACGTCCGGCAAAAGCTGGCATCACATGCGCGAGCCCTTCAGTCGAGGCATGGGCCCGATGGGCAGCAGAAAAGGCATCATTGACGAACAGATCACCATTCCCGGCCAGCGCTTTGACAAAATCCGGATCATTCTTTTCCTCGCCGGCATGGAAACGGGTGTTTTCGAGGCATAATACATCGCCATTGGTCATTTGATCCACAGCCGTTTTGGCTTGCGGCCCGATGCAGTCAGCGGCAAAGCCGACAGGCTGACCCAGATGTTCGGCCAAGGCCTTGGCAATCGGGGCGAGCGACTGGCTCGGATCAACGCCTTTAGGGCGACCAAAATGCGCCAGCAGGATGACCTTCCCCCCTTTGGAGGACAATTCGCGCAGTGTCGGCAAAATCCGGTCCAGGCGCGTCGCATCCGAAACACGCCCCTGATCCATCGGCACATTCAGATCCACCCGAACCAGCACTCGCCGGCCTGCCACCTGAGCGTCATCAAGAGTATGAAAACCCGTCATCGACCAAACCCCTGCTTTGGAAAGATCATCCCGCTTCCTGTGGCTTTCGCGAAAATCGTCTGAGCGAAAGACACAGGAATGCGGATCGCGCCGTTCAGATCAACCGGCCCATCGCCACGGCCGTGTCGGACATGCGGTTTGAGAAGCCCCACTCGTTATCATACCAGGACAGAATCGAGACCAACGTGCCTTCCATGACCTTGGTCTGGTCCATGTGGAAGATCGAGGAGTGGCTATCGTGGTTGAAATCGATCGAGACATTGGCTGCTGTGGTGAAACCGAGAATACCCTTCATCGGGCCTTCAGCGGCAGCCTTGATGGCGGCATTGATCTCATCTTTGGAGGTGGCGCGCTTGGCCACGAATTTGAGATCGACAACAGACACATTCGGGGTCGGCACGCGAATGGCACCACCGTCGAGTTTGCCGTTCAGTTCCGGCAAGACGAGACCCACCGCCTTTGCAGCACCTGTTGAGGTCGGGATCATCGACAAAGCCGCAGCGCGGCCCCGGTACAGATCCTTGTGCATGGTGTCGAGGGTCGGCTGGTCACCTGTATAGGAATGGATCGTGGTCATCATGCCGCGTTCGATCCCGACCAACTCGTGCAGAACCTTGGCCACAGGCGCGAGGCAGTTGGTTGTGCACGAAGCGTTGGACACAACCAGATGGTCCTTGGTCAGTTTCTGGTGATTGACGCCATAGACAACCGTCAGATCAGCTCCGTCGGCAGGGGCGGACACCAACACGCGCTTGGCGCCAGCATCGAGGTGAAGAGCAGCCTGGGCGCGCGAGGTGAAAATGCCCGTGCATTCCATCGCAATATCGACACCCAATTCCTTGTGCGGCAATTCGGCGGGATTACGAACCGCTGTGACTTTGATCGGTCCACGGCCGACATCAATCGTATCACCGGCGACTTTAACCTCGCCATTGAAGCGACCATGCACGGAGTCGAAACGGAACAGATGTGCATTGGTTTCAACCGGTCCAAGATCGTTGATGCTGACCACTTCAATATCGGTCCGGCCTGATTCAATGATGGCACGCAAGACGTTACGGCCAATTCGGCCAAATCCGTTAATGGCAACGCGAAGGGTCATGATCTTCTCTCCTTTGGTGCGAAATCTGTTGCAGTGTTCTGTTGTCGGCTCAGTGCCCCTGTTCAATCACAGCAGCAACGACGGCCTCGGCCGTGATGCCGAAATGGGAATACAGTTCCTTGTAGGGTGCGCTGGCCCCGAAGCCGGACATGCCGATAAAGAGGCCGTCCGAACCAATCACACGATCCCAGCCCATGCGGATACCCGCCTCGATCGCCACATTCACCTTGGCCTGACCGATCACCGCCCTGCGCACGACGGCAGGGGCTTGGGCGAACAGTTCCATCGAGGGCACTGAAACGACACGGGCCGAAATGCCCTTTTCAGCCAGCATGGCTTGGGCATCGACAGCAATTTCGATTTCCGAACCTGTGGCAAACAACGACACCTGCGCTTCGCCCTTGGCGGGAACCAGCTCATAGGCCCCCTGTCCTGTGTGATGGGCCAGATCGCCAGCATGGCGCATCTGACGCAGGTTCTGGCGGGTCAGGGCCAACAGGCTCGGACCACTGGTATGGGCAAGCGCCACCTCCCATGCCTCGGCGGTCTCCACCACATCGGCGGGACGCAACACCAGCAGGTTGGGAATGGCACGCAAAGCCGCCAGATGCTCGACTGGCTGGTGGGTCGGACCGTCCTCACCCAAACCGATGGAATCATGCGTCATCACGTAGATGACCCTGAGCCCCATCAGAGCTGCCAGACGGATCGAAGGGCGGCAATAATCGGTAAACACCATAAAAGTCGCGCCAGCGGGCACAAAGCCGCCATGGAGCGCCATGCCATTCATGGCAGCGGCCATACCATGCTCGCGGATGCCATAATGGATATAGCCCCCGGAGAAATCGCCCGGCTTGATATCCTGCGCCGCTTTCACCCGGGTATTGTTGGAAGGGGTCAAATCGGCCGAGCCCAGCACCAGTTCTGGCATGACGGCGGTAATGGCTTCGAGTGCCATTTCAGACGCCTTGCGGGTGGCCACACTCACCGGATCGGCGAACAATTTGGCTTTATAGGCTGCAATGGCTGCGGGCAGAGCCGCCGGCAAAGTACCGGCCATGGTGCGTTCAAACTCGGCACGCAAATCGGGATCTGCAGCCTGCAAACGCTTCTGCCACGCCTCGTGGATGCCGTGCGAGCGTTCACCCACCTTGCGCCAGGAGGCCAGAATATCGGCATCGACATGAAACGGCTCAGCCGATAGGCCCAAAGCGGCCTTCGCACCGGCTAATTCTTCTGCACCCAACGGCTCACCATGGGCCTTGGATGTTCCGGCCCGCTTGGGAGCACCAAAGCCGATCACCGTCTTGCAGGCAATAAGCGTGGGACGATCGGATTTTTGTGCGGCGCCTATCGCTGCAGCTATCGCCTCGTGGTCGTGACCGTCAACCCGCAAGGTGTTCCAGCCTGCCGATTTGAAACGGGCCGGCTGGTCCACCGAGTCGGCAATCGACAATGGGCCATCAATCGAAATGCCGTTATCATCCCACAAGACAATCAGGCGCGACAGACGCAAATGGCCGGCCAAGGCAATCGCTTCTTGCGAGACGCCTTCCATCAGATCGCCATCAGAAGCCAGCACATAGGTATAATGGTTGACCAGATCCTGACCGAAACGCGCATTCAGCATCCGCTCGGCCAAAGCCATGCCGACCGAGGACGAAATGCCCTGCCCTAATGGACCGGTGGTCATTTCAACACCGAGCGTATGGCCATGTTCGGGATGGCCGGGGGTTTTAGAACCCATTTGGCGGAAGTTTTTCAGCTCGTCGAGCGTCATGCCTTCAACGCCGGTTAAATAGAGAAGTGCATAAAGCAGCATCGAGCCATGACCGGCCGACAGAATGAACCGGTCACGATCCAGCCAATGCGGATCGGACGGATCGAATGTCATAAAGCGGGTAAACAGCACCGTCGCCACATCGGCAGCACCCATGGGCAGGCCCGGATGTCCGGATTTGGCTTTTTCCACGCCATCCATGGCAAGAGAACGGATGGCATTGGCCATCAGCTGGCCGTGTGAATAAGCACCCATGATTTACCCCTGTCCCGAGATCAGCAATTTACTGCAACGCGCCCCTGATAACACCTCGCCTAAGCGTGTCAATGCGCTGATAGACGCAGGAGAGTGCCTGTGATGCAAAGTTTACGTTCCTGTCCACCAAATAACATGCAAAACGCTCCAGATGAGGCAAAAATATGAGATCTGTCCCTCGCCAGATGCACAACTATGATTTCCGACACTGTGGATTTATGCTAGTCAGCCACAGTGACAGTGGCAAAAGTGGGATATGGCTTTAGCCACTTTGCTGTTAGAATAAGGCCTCTGATAAGGATTATGCGTGGCGACACAGGTCAATTCACAGGGTTTGGGACAATCACTGGCAAGGCTGCGGGCAGCTTTGGGCGGACTGGAATCGGCTGCAGACAGGCGTATCAAAGCTGCGGGAAGCACTGATACGCTGGCATCGGAACTGGCCTTGATGCAGGATGACCGGGCCAGACTGGCCGGAGAGTTGGATGCGGCCATGGCGCGGGCCGAAAGGTTGGCACAGGCCAATCGCGAGGTGGACAAAAGACTGGCCACGGTGACCCGCAGCATCAAGAAGGTGCTGGGCGACGATAAATCAAATACAGCGCACGATACACCACCAGGGGGCTTGGCCTGAACATGGGGCAGGTGACCGTTACCATTGCTGATAAAATATACCGCATCGCGTGCGATGATGGACAAGAGGCGCATTTGATGGCGCTGGCCGCCGAGCTGGACCGCCGGATAGACGATATGCGCCAAGCCTTCGGCGAGATCGGTGACAGTCGCCTCACAGTGATGTCGGCGATTGCCTGCCTTGATGAACGTGCCGAAATGCGCGACAAAATTATCAGTCTCGAAGCCCAACTGGTGCAGCAGCGAGAGGCTCAAGAGCATGATGTCACGGTAGCCATTCAGGCTGTCGATGAAGCGGCCACCCGCGTTGAATCGGTAGCAAGACTGCTGATGAACGGTCGTAAAGACTAAAAACATTCTGTATGCATGATATGTTTCGCACAAATGCTCAATTTGGCACTGGTGAAAGTCTGCAAGAAGGCCTATCTTTGCGATGCGGGGCTGTTGGGTTCGTGAGGACAACAGTATTCCCCGGGGCCTTATCGATCCTTAAGGGAGCTGTCACTGGTTGAGTCCGTGGACTCGGTCATCACGGCGCCCACCTACAAAGTAGGTTTCCTGGGGGTCGACCGTCCCACG
>CANGQA010000083.1 GCA_947455995.1 Hyphomicrobiales bacterium
GAACTATAACAATAAAATATTGGTATCAAAGCATCATGAGAGCTGATAATCCTTATCAGCAATCAATAATAGACCGCATCTGTTCAAGGATGCTGTATTTCAAACAGGGAAAAAGATTATGTGTGTAGTATGTGATCAGCGTATGTTGGGCCGTCGTGACGTTCTCGGTCTGGCTGGCATGGGTCTCGTTGCGGGGGCAACCGGCCTTTTCTCTCAACCTGCTATGGCCTCAGGCAATACAACCTCAGTGACGGCCGATCAGGCTCTTGAAAAGCTGAAAGCTGGAAATGCGCGTTACGTTTCCAATCCTCAGCTTTGCGTTGCCGATTTGACCAACAATCGCGCCACTGTGGCCAAAGGACAGGCCCCTTGGGCTTCCTTCGTGTCATGCGCCGACAGTCGCGTTCCTCCTGAACTGCTGTTTGGCGGCGTAGGCTTGGGTGAATTGTTCGTGTCCCGCAATGCCGGTAACATGGTCGATACGGCCACCATGGGCACTCTGGAATACGGCGCAGAGCATCTTGGCGTACCGTTGATTGTCGTGCTCGGCCATGAGCGTTGCGGCGCAGTTGCTGCTGCTGTGGAAGTGTTCAAGACCGGCGCAAAGCTGCCAGGCTCGATTGGCCCGATGGTGAAGCCGATTGTGCCAGCCGTCAAAGCTATTTCGAAAAAAGAAGGCGATATGGTTGACAATGCCGTGCGTGAAAACGCCCGCCGCACTGCCGAAAAGATCAAGACCCAGAGCCCGATTATCGCTCATCTGATCAAAGCCGGCAAAGTGAAGGTTGTGGCAGCCCGCTATGATCTCGATGATGGCAAAGTTGAATTCTTTGCTTGAGTGCAACTGACCATAAGCTTCCGGAAACGCCCGCTTTGTGCGGGCGTTTTTTTTGGTTTGTGGATTGAAACAGGTGTCATTCAAATTTTATCCGAATCAGGGCATGGTTTGCGCCGCAAATTAGTTCAGTAAAACTGGAGTTCACCATGGGCGACGCGATCGAAGAATTGGCTGATGAAGCCACGCATGAAGGCCATCACGGCAAAGGTCCGGAGAAGAAGATCGGTCTGATGATCGCTTTTATGGCGCTTTTTCTGGCTCTGTCAGAAATGAATGGCAAAGAGCACCAGACCCTGGCTCTGAATTCCAACATCGAAGCCAGCAATCTATGGAATTTCTATCAGGCCAAAACCATCCGCCAGACCACTTTGCGGACTACAGCCCAAGCCTTACAGCTCACCCCTCAAGGCAGCACCGAGGAAGGCAAGAAGCAGATTGCCGCATGGCTGCGCGATGTCGACCGCTATGAAAGCGAGCCTTCAACCAATGAGGGCCGCAGGGAATTGATGTCCCGCGCCAAGGTGCTTGAGGAAAAACGCGATATGAATTTTGGCAAGAGCCATGCCTACGAGACCTCCTCGCTCATGATCCAGCTCGCCATCGTCTTGTCCTCGGTTGCTTTGCTGTCTGGTATTTTGTTGTTCGCCTTTGCCTCGGCCACTTTGGGTTCGCTGGGCGTCGCCTTGCTGGCAGGAATTTATTTCGACATTCCTTTCATCATGCATCTATTGCACTGATCAGGCATACGAGACGTTTCATACAAAGCCGCCGGTCCTACCGGCGGCTTTTTTCGTCGTAATTCAAAACAGCATCCAGCAACACCTGCGCTCCTGCCCCGCAATGATCGAGCGTGGAATGTTCCAGCTCGTTATGCGAAAGCCCGTCCTGAGAGGGCACAAAAATCATCGCAGAAGGCACAATGCTTTGCATATAGGCGGCATCATGACTCGCGCCTGATACGCAATCGCGGGTCGAATAGTGCGATTGTTCGGCGGCGGCACGGACGGAGGCGATGCAATCGGCAGCAAACGGAACCGGAGCAGCCTTCCAGAAGCAATCAAGCTGGATCTCCGTGCCGTTCAGGCTAGCGATCTCGTGTGCCGCATTGCGGATCTCGTCTTCCATGAGGTCGAGCACTGCATCATCGGGATCACGAATATCGACGGTAAAGGATACATCCCCGGGCACAACATTGATGGAAGCGGATGGAATATCGACCACACCAACAGTGCCAACAGCCAAAGGGCCATGCTGGCGGGCAATGGCGTCGATCTTGTCGGTCAAACGGGCAAAGGCCAGGATGGCATCGGCCCGCCGGTGCATCGGCGTTGTTCCTGCATGGGCATCCTGCCCTTTGACAGTACCATTGAACCAGCGGATGCCCTGCACAAGCGTAACCACACCAATGGTTTTGTCTTCCGCTTCCAGATAGGGCCCCTGTTCGATATGCAGTTCAAAATAGGCGGCAATCGGCAGGTTGCCGACAGGAGTAGCCCCGCGATAGCCGATGCTGTCGATCGCTTGGGCAAAGCTGATCCCGTCCCGATCGGTTTTGGCCAAAACCTCGTCAACTGGCAAGGCTCCTGTAAATGCGCCCGAACCCATGACAGCGGGGGAAAAGCGCGAGCCTTCCTCATTGGTCCAATTGATCAGCAACAGCGGCGATTCGGTTTCAATGCTGTTGTCGTTGAGTGTTTGCAGCACTTCGATCCCAGCCAGCACACCAAGAATACCATCGAATTTGCCCCCCGTAGGCTGGGTATCAAGATGGCTTCCCATGGCAATCGGCAACCTGTCGGGATGACGCCCCGGACGCAGAGCGAACATATTGCCCACCCCGTCCACTGTTACCGTACACCCGAGTGAACGGGCTTTGGCTGCGAACCAATCACGCACCTGCCGATCCTCGTCGGATAAAGTTAGCCGGCGCACGCCCCCTTTGGCGGTTCCACCGATTTTGCCTGTTTCGTGGATCTCATCCCACAGACGACGGGCGTCGATTTTCAAATTGCGCATTCAACCTTCTCCAATAGAACCTATGTTTGTATCATGACAATGGATAGGCCAACCTAGCAAGCAAAACTGGCACATTGCAGATGAGATAAATTTCGGGTTCGATAGCAAAAGTGAATTCATTCGGGGGGACAGACTATGACACAGATTGCGACAATGAGCGGTATCGAGTTGCTGGCTGCTTTTCGGAACAAGGTTCTATCGCCCGTAGAAGTAGCCAAGGATACGCTGGCCCGCATCGAAGCCGCTGAACCTGCGATCAATGCCTTTACCCTGATCGATCACGAAGGGGTGCTCAATGCCGCCAAGGCTTCGGAGCAACGCTGGCACAAGGGGACGCCACAAGGCGTGCTCGACGGGGTTGGCGTCACGATCAAGGACAATCTCAATGTCAAAGACTGGCCTAACCGCCGCGGTTCGGCCGTCACACCGACCACACCTTCCGATACGGATGCACCGGCCGTGGCGCGGTTGCGCGAGGCAGGAGCTATTTTGCTCGGTAAAACCACAATGCCTGAATTTGGCTGGAAGGGCGTCGGTGATTCGCCGCTTACCGGTATTTCACGCAATCCCTGGAATACCAGCCGCAATCCGGGTGGCTCGACAGCAGGTGGCGCGGCCACCGCCGCACTCAATCTCGGCGTCATCCATATTGGCACCGATGGCGCAGGCTCCATCCGAATACCAGCCGCGTTTTGTGGCGTGTTCGGCATCAAAGCCAGCTATGGCCGCGTGCCCGCCGCTCCGGTCTCGACCATGGGATTTCTGGCGCATGTTGGCCCGCTTTCACGCACCGTCGAGGATGCCGCACTCGCCCTCTCGGTGATAGGCCAGCCAGACAGCCGCGACATGACCTCCCAAACCACCCCGCCGCCCGATTACCGCGCAAGCCTCAATGATGGGCTGCGCGGCTTGCGGATCGCCTGGTCCCCTCGGCTTGGCTATGTCGACAAGGTCGATCCCGATGTAGCCCGATTGACCGAACAGGCTGCCCGTTCCTTTGCCGCTCTCGGCGCCCATGTCGAGGAGGCCGATCCGGATTTCACAGATCCACTCGCCCCGCTGATGACCCTATGGCAGGCCGGTTGCACCCTCGCCCTGAGACAGTTCAGCCCCGAACAACGTACAAAAATGGATCCAGGCCTGATCGCGGTCGCCACTGATGGTGAAAAACTGTCGGGCGCCGATTATGCCGATGCGCTGCTCTACGGGCGCAATGCACTGGCCTATAAAATGGCGCAATTCCACCAAAAATATGACCTGTTGCTCACCCCGTCTTTGGCCCTGCCCGCTTTTGAAGCCGGCCGCAACGTTCCCGCCGATCCCTCCTGGGGAGAGGACTGGACCCGCTGGACGCCCTTCACCTATCCCTTCAACCTGACCATGCAACCGGCTGCCACCGTGCCCTGCGGCCTGTCGCATGATGGCCTGCCGGTCGGCCTGCAAATCGTCGGCCCGATGAACGCCGACGCACTGGTGCTGCGTGCCGCCAAAGCCTTTGAATCCGCCCATCCGTTCTTGCGGGTTGACCAGCCGATCATCAAACAGTCGTGAAGGATTAGCGACGGCGGTTAGATGACTTTGGTCGTTTTGACGTGGTGATTTGCTTTGTAGACTGGCTTTTGCCTGATTGCGGGGGAATTTTGCCATCGCCTCTGATAAACAAGCCGATTGCGGTTACCCCGAATACCCCGAACAAACTGCACCCAATGGCGACTTGTCCGATTGATGCGCAGTAACTCCCTGCAATCAGCAAGGCCAAGCCAAAACATAACGCAATCCAGCGGCCAAACTTGCGTTCTTCGGCGTTGTAACGCTGTTCCTGAGCCATGATGGAATGACGATGATTTTGCTCTTTTTCGGCCATTGCCACAATACGGTCAGCAAAGCCGGGAGTGATCGTATCATAATGCTCCAAAATAGATGGGGGTGGTAAGGGACCTGAAAACACTTCGGTTTTATGCAAAACAGCTATTGTTCGCTTTGCGGCATCATTGGCTTTTGAAGGCCCGACGATTGATTCGAGTTCCCGCCCAAGCACTGTCTCGATGTCGCTAGAGGTAATCGGGTTGGTCGCCTTCTCAGGCACAATAGTACCCGGGCTCTTCTCTGATTGAGACATCAAAAATCCATAAAAAAATTAGTGCCCGATTTCCCTTGTCATAACGTTACGCAAATCTGAACCAACATTTTTCCAATCCGATGCAATCCCGTCATCCCGAAGAATGGAGGGTTGCGTCTGACCTAAATTCATAAAAAACAATGGCAGACTGGCTAGACCAAGCCTGAAGCCTTTAAGGAAAGACTGCTTATTTTTCAAAATCCTGCTGATTTTTTTGGTCATCATCTTAAAGACCTCAGTAAGGATCAACGAAACACAGACTGACCCTGCCATACATGATTATCCAATCATAATTACCCCTGAAAAGCAACGGTAATTCAGTTCAGATCAACACTGAGACAGTGTCCATTTGACAGACCCCCACTGTCCATCGTTCAATCATAATCAAGAACAAAATTGAGGCTCGTGATTGCGAAAAAACCGGATCACCCGACCAATGGAGAGAAGACAATGACACTTTCGCGTAGAGACATTCTGGCTGGTACGGCGGCAACAGCGGCGGCGGCGACACTTCCCGCGGGAACAGCGAAGGCGCAAGCCAAACGCAATGTGCTCAAAGTGGTGCCGCATGCCAATTTGCAGATTCTCGATCCGATCTGGACAACGGGCTATATCAGCCGCAACCACGGCTATATGATTTACGACACACTGTTCGCGCTTGACAACAATCTTAAGCCACAGCCGCAAATGGTTGAAAATCTTGATGTCTCTGCTGACCGCCTGAAATATACGATGACCCTGCGTGACGGGCTGGCCTGGCATGACGGAACCGATGTGACGGCAGAGGATTGTGTGGCCTCCTTGCAACGGTGGGGCAAGCGCGACGGCATGGGACAACGCCTGTTTGCCGTGACCGACAAGCTGGAAGCCGATGGCAAGAAAACCATCAGCCTGACCTTAAAGCGCCCCTATGGCGTTGTGCTGGACTCCATCGGCAAAATTTCGTCCAACGTGCCCTTCATGATGCCCAAGCGGGTGGCCGAAACACCGGCCGACAAGCAGATCGAGGACACAACAGGCTCCGGACCCTTCATGTTCAACAAGGCGAACTGGAAGCCGGGCAATCTGGCCATTTATGAAAAGTTCAAGGCCTATGCTCCACGCAAAGAGGCCGTGTCCTCGGCGGCAGGCGGCAAAATTGCCAAAGTTGACCGGGTCGAATGGTACACGATGGATGCCAATACCGCGATGAATGCCCTGATGTCGGGCGAAATCGACTATTGGGAACAGGTCACCCCCGATCTGATCGATCTGGTCAAAAAAGCCCCGGGGGTGAAGGTGGAAAACCTTGATCCAACCGGCAATATGGGCTGGGCCCGCTTCAACCATCTTGTTGCCCCGACCAACAACCCGATGGTGCGTCAGGCGATCATGAAGGCCTGCAATCAGGAAGATTTTCTCAAAACCGCCATCGGCAATCCTGAATATTACAAGGTTTGCAAGTCGATCTATCCATGCGGCACAACCTATGAAACCGATGCGGGTTACGTGAACCAAAATGTCGCCGATGCCAAAACGCTGTTGCAGCAATCGGGCTATAAAGGTGAGGAACTGGTTATTCTGCAACCGACCGACCATCCGGTGCTCAATCCGTTCTGTCAGGTTATGGCCGAACAGCTGCGGGCCATCGGCATGAATGTGAAATTGCAGGCGATGGATTGGTCCACCGTGTTGCAGCGTCGCGCCTCCAAAGACCCGACGGACAAAGGCGGCTGGAACATGTTCTGCACCTGGTGGATCGGTGGCGATACTGTCAACCCACTGACCGGTGTCGGCTTTGGCGCCACAGGTGAAAAAGGCTGGTTCGGTTGGGCCAGCGACGAGCAGGCCGTCAAGCTGCAAGACGAATTTGCCAATGCAGGAAGTCCTGCTGATGCAAAAAAGGCTGCCACCGCCCTGCAGGAAAGGCTCTATGCCAACGGGCATTATGTGAATATGGGGATGTTCTTTGTTCCTGTGGGCTATCGCGACAATGTTCGCGGGATGATCAAATCGCCGGTCCAGTTCTTCTGGAATATGGAAGTCGTCTGATCGCCCATCCCTCCCGCATCACGGCGCATTCGGGGGCTTTCCCCGAATGCGTCCCTGCCCGGGTGCATGTTGCGCCAGGGTGATCCTGACCCTGCAAGCAAGGAAAAACGCTATGTGGTTGTTTATACTGCGGCGCGTTGCCTCAACCGTTCCGGTGATGCTGATCGTCGCAATCGTGATTTTTGCGATGCTGCGGCTCACGCCCGGTGATCCGGCGGTGGTGATTGCAGGTGATCAGGCCACCGCGGAACAGATTGCGCGTATTCGTGCCAGCCTGGGGCTGGATTTGCCGATTCACGAACAGTTTCTGACATGGATCATCCAAATACTGCATGGCGATCTCGGCACATCCATTTTTACAAACATGCCCGTTTCCACGCTGATCGGCCAGCGTCTTGAACCCACTCTGCTGCTGACCCTGACCACCGTGATCTTTTCGGTCTCGGTTGCTGTACCACTTGGCGTCTGGGCAGCATGGCGGGCTGGATCCTGGACCGACCGGTTGATCATGATGTTCTCGGTTCTTGGCTTCTCATTTCCGGTCTTTGTGCTGGGCTATGTGCTGATCTATCAATTCGGCCTGACCCTCAAATGGCTGCCGACACAGGGCTATAAAAGCCCGTTTACAGATCCGCTGGGCTTTGCCAGCACCATTGTGATGCCAACCATCACATTGGGCATGATCTATATCGCGCTGGTGACCCGCATCACTCGTGCCAGCATGCTTGAGGTGCTCGGCGAAGATTATATCCGCACCGCCCGCGCCAAAGGACAGATCGAGCGCAAAGTGCTGTTTCGCCATGCGCTCAAAAATGCGGCTGTGCCCATTGCCACCATTATCGGCATCGGCATCGCTTTGCTGATCGGGGGCGCGGTCGTGACCGAAACCGTGTTCAATATACCGGGCTTGGGGCGGCTGGTGGTTGATGCAATCCTGCGGCGCGATTATCCGATTATTCAGGGACTTATCCTTGTTTTTTCGTTCACCTATATCATCATCAACATGCTGATCGATATTGCCTATACAATGCTTGATCCGAGGATACGCTATTGAGCATGACGGCTTCCCCCTCTCCCGTTGCAGATCGGCCTTCGCGTTTACAGGCCCTGTTGGACCTGTTCAGGCACAATCCGCTGATGATGCTGTCGGCGATGATCCTGCTGTTGTTGGTTCTGGCGGCTGTTTTTGCTCCCTATCTCGGCACTGTTGATCCGCGCAAGATCGGGGTGTTGCGACGCATGTCGCCGCCCTCCGCGCAAGCGTGGTTTGGCGGTGACCAGCTGGGGCGCGATCTGTGGACCAGAGCTGTTTATGGTGCGCGCGTGTCACTGATGGTTGGCAGCGTGGTGGCGGTGATGAGCATTTCGATAGGCTTACTGATCGGGATGATCTCGGGCTATTTGCGTGCCTTTGATGCTATTATCATGCGCATTATGGACGGCTTGATGTCGATTCCCGGAATTTTGCTGGCAATCGGACTGGTATCCGTGTCGGGAGCCAGTTTCGCTACGGTGACGGTAGCCATCATGATTCCGGAAATTCCCCGCGTCGTAAGGCTCGTGCGTTCGATTGTGCTGACCGTCAGGGAAGAACCCTATGTAGAAGCTGCCATTGCGGTCGGAACGCCTGTACCACTGATCCTGTGGCGGCATATTTTGCCCAATTGCATACCGCCGCTGATCGTACAGGCCACCTATGTGGCTGCCTCGGCGATGCTGACCGAAGCCTTGCTGTCGTTTCTGGGTGCGGGTACCCCGCCCGAAATCCCCTCATGGGGAAATATGATGGCAGAAGGCCGCATTGTTTTTCCGATTGCGCCCTGGATTGTGCTGATCCCTGGCTGCACTTTGGCGGTGGCTATTCTGGCGGTCAATATCCTGGGTGACGGCTTGCGGGACCGCCTCGATCCCAAAATCGCCAAACGGATGTGATGTCATGCCCCACATAAACACACATCCTGTTCTCGATATCAGCCATCTCTCGGTTGCCCTGCCAAGCAGCGGCGACCGTCGCCATGCCGTCATCGACCTTTCTTTGACCATCAAACCCGGTGAAATCGTCTGCGTGGTGGGTGAATCGGGTTCGGGCAAATCCGTTACCGCCCAAGCCATTATGGGCCTGCTGCCCAAAGGGCAGTTGATTGCCGAGCGGGGCACCATCACGCTTCAGGGCGAGGATGTTTTGCAGGCGACGCCGGACCGGTTGCGAGAATTGCGCGGCACCCGGATGGCGATGATTTTCCAGGAGCCGATGACCGCACTCAATCCGGTGCTGACAGTCGGTGACCAGATTGCTGAAATGCTGGCGATCCATACAGACCTGTCCGAGAGTGAGCAGCGCAACCGCGTGCTGGAGATGATGAAAGCCGTTCATCTTCCCGATACGGAACGGATGATCGATTGCTATCCGCACCAGCTATCGGGCGGACAACGCCAGCGCATCATGATCGCGCAAGCACTGATCCTCGATCCCGCATTGCTGATCGCCGACGAGCCGACCACCGCGCTGGATGTGACGACACAGGCTCAAATCCTCAAACTGATCAAGGAAATGCAGGAACGGCGCGGCACCGGCGTGCTGTTTATCACCCATGATTTCGGCGTGGTGGCAGATATTGCCGACCGCGTCGTCGTGATGCAACACGGCAATCTGGTCGAAAGCGGCACCCGCGATGAAATCCTTCTCGCACCCAAAATGCCCTACACCCAAATGCTGATCGCCTCGGTGCCGAGCCTTGTCCCCCCCCACCGTGAACCGGTCAACGGTCCCGTTGCCTTGCAGACAATCAATCTGAGCAAAACCTATCAAGGCACGGGCGGCTTTCTGGATAAAGGACGCATCGTCAAGGCCGCCGATCAAGTCAATCTGTCGTTGAGGCGCGGAGAAACGCTCGGGGTTGTGGGGGAGTCAGGATCAGGTAAATCCACGGTTGCACGCTGCATCGCGCGGCTGATAGATCCGAGCGAGGGACACATTCTGCTCGATGGTCTCGATATCGCAAATTTACCGGAAAAGAGCCTGCGGCCGCATCGCCGCCATGTGCAGGTGATTTTTCAGGATCCGTTTCGTTCGCTCAACCCTCGCCGCACCGTGGGACAATCGATCATTGAAGGACCCATGAATTTCGGCCTTTCTGAACACGATGCGTTGAATCGCGCCCGCGATCTGATGGAACTTGTCGGCCTGTCTCCCGATGCGCTCTCCCGCTTTCCACACCAGTTTTCAGGAGGGCAACGCCAGCGCATTTCGATCGCCCGTGCACTTGCCATGCAGCCGCATGTGCTGATTGCCGACGAAGCTGTTTCCGCCCTCGATGTCTCGGTGCAGGCGCAGGTATTGGCTTTGCTGGATGATGTCCGTAAACGTTTTGATCTGGCTTTGCTGTTCATTACACATGACCTGCGCGTCGCAGCGCAAATTTGCGACCGCATCATGGTGATGCAAAAAGGCAAAGTGGTCGAAGAAGGTGCAACCCGCGCCCTATTTGCCAATCCGCAACACGCCTACACCAAAGCCTTGTTCGAGGCTGCGCCGGGCCATGATTTTACCAAGCGGTAGAACACTATCAACACTTGGATTAACCATTGAATATCCGACAACATTGACAGATTTTCGTTTATGTGGATAATATTAAAAAATAATTAAACTTGAATATGAGCAACCAATAATCAGGACTATTTGAAATTTACTCCCAATTAATCAATTTTTGTAAATTAGTATTTATAAAAAAATCTTAAATTTGTCCTAGTATTTAGGTAATTTTGTTGTGATGAGCTCGACCTTTAAGCTGTTTAAAGAACGATTTAAGTCGGGATTTTAGTAAAGCGTTGCACGTACAAAACGTTTCAATTGCGTAAACGAACTTTGCTCTTATTCAAAAATCACCGGCCCTATCAAAATGTTTTCCCTCGCAGGACATTTGCAGGACTTAAAGCACACAACACCTTGGAGTCATCATGGAAAAGACTGTTTATGATTTTATAGAGGATGAAGATGCGAACAGCGCCATCGAATTTGCCCTTGTTATTGTGCTTGTAATAGCAACAACCACTTTGGTCACCACAGGTTTTAAAGAACAATTAACCGGCATGGTATCTTCGATCGGCACAAGATTGAATTCGGCAGTTAACACAATTTCCTGAGCAGGTGATGCACAGGAATGGATTGATATTTAAAATATGGACCCTTCAGTCCTACGGCCTGGGTATTTTGAACACGCAGAAACGATTTTGTTGCTTCAACGCCTCATAGCCAGATGCCTCATAGCCTCACGCCTAATAGCCTGATGCCAAAGTGCCCCGCTGTCGTTGATCCGCGGCGCCCTCCAGTCCCCTCGAGGTGACGAGGATCGTGTGGGCAGAGCCGGATGCCGCACCCACCACGAGTTTATGGCCTTTAGCTTCCAGCAATTTCAATGTATCGGGTGAGAACCCGCGCTCGATACGCAATTCATCCGGCAGCCATTGGTGATGAAGGCGTGGCGCGCTGACTGCCTCCATGACCCCCATTTTGTGATCAACAATATTGGTCACGACATTGAGCACCGTCGAGATGATGCGTGAGCCGCCCGGACTGCCTGTCACCAAAACGACCCGGCCTTGATCGAGCAGGATCGTCGGACTCATCGAGGACAAAGGACGTTTGCGCGGCCCCGGGGCATTGGCTTCGCCACCGACCAACCCGAAAGCATTAGGCACACCGGCTTTGGCGGCAAAATCATCCAATTCATTATTGAGCATCACGCCGGTCCCTTCGGCCACCAACCCCAAACCATAGGAAAAATTCAGAGTATAGGTATTGGCGACCGCATTGCCCTCGGAGTCGATGATTGAATAATGTGTGGTCTGGTCGCTCTCGTAAGGGGGCAGCTGGCCTGGCTTGATCTCGCGCGCAGGGCGGGCTTTAGCGGGGTCGATATCCTTGGTTCTGGCTTGGGCATAGCGTTTGGAGGTCAGAGCGGCGACGGGCACTTTAACGAAATCGGGATCACCGAGATATTCCGAGCGGTCGGCATAGGCGATTTTCATGGCCTCGGTGAACAGATGCAGCCTGTCCGCATCGGGGGCTGCAGACTGGGGCAGATTCAGGGCTTCCAGCATGTTGAGAATTTGGATCACATGCACCCCGCCCGATGAGGGCGGTGGCATCGATGCAATCTGAAGGCCCTGATAGGTGCCCGTAACGGGCTTGCGAATGATTGGCTGATAGCTGGCCAGATCGTCTGCGGTCATGCCACCGCCCGCCGCGGAGACCGCCTTCGTCAGCTTCTGTGCCACCTCGCCGCGGTAAAAGCCGGCAGAACCTTGGGCTGCGATCAATTCCAGCGTATGCGCCAGATCGGATTGGACCAGGCGCTCTCCTTGTGAGAGGGGCGTCAGATCAGGCTTGAGAAATATTTTAGCACTGGATGGATATTGCGACAGTCGCTTTTGGGCCTGTGGCAAACTGTCAGCCAGATCCTCCTCGACCACAATGCCCTGTTTAGCCAACGCAATGGCGGGGGCAAGCACATCCGACCAGTTCACTTTGCCCGATCCGTAAGTCCTGAAAGCCAATTCCAGGCCAGCCACGGTGCCGGGCACCCCAACCGCCAAGCCGCTATCGCGCGATTTTTTGGTGTCGGCATTACCTTGCGTATCGAGGAACATATCACGGCTGGCACTGGCCGGTGCGGTTTCGCGATAATCGACAGCATGGGTCTGCTTGTCTTTGGCCAGATGCACCAACATGAAACCGCCTCCACCGATATTGCCGGCTCTTGGCAGTGTCACAGCCAATGCGAAGCCTACAGCCACTGCAGCATCCACTGCATTACCACCCTTTTTGAGAATATCGACACCAATCCGGCTGGCTTGCGCCTCCTGGGTCACGACCATGCCATGTGCGGCAATGACAGGTTGCTGGCGATACTGATCGGCAATAATCGGAGCAACTTGCTGGGCCTGTGCCGTTAAACACTGCTCAAAACAATAAAGGGCGATGCACACCACCAGCCAAACCTGCTTGCAGAAAATTGTTTTCATCGTCGGTCGCCCTATCGCACCATGCTGATCGGCACAGTGTGGCAAGACAAAGCGTGCGAAACAAGAGCCAAAACAGCTTTGCCCCCTTCCCTTTTGGCATGTCATCATCAATGATAAGCGACCAAGAATTATAAGGGGGATTCTGCTATGTTCTCGACATTGCGCGCTGGTCTGGCTGTGGCTTTGACACTGGCATTCACACAACCGCAGACGGCAAAGGCCGATGAATTTCTGAACGTGCTGACAGGCGGCACATCGGGGGTCTATTATCCGATGGGTGTGGCGCTGGCCAAAGTGTTTTCAGACAAAATCCCGGGCACCCGCCCTTCTGTTCAGGCAACCAAAGGATCGGTGGAAAATCTGGTTTTGCTGAATGCCGGCAAAGGCGAAATCGCTTTCAGCCTGGGTGACAGTCTGGCCTTCGCGCGCGATGGCAATGAAGAGGCCGGTTTCAAGACCAAACTGGAAAAGCTCCGCGGCATTGCCGCCATATACCCCAATTATATTCAGGTTGTCGCAACCAAAGAATCCGGCATCAAGACTTTGGCGGATTTGAAAGGCAAGCGTCTGTCGGTCGGCGCCCCCAAATCGGGCACCGAGCTGAATACCCGCGCGATTTTGACAGCGGCTGGCCTAAGCTACAAGGATCTTGGCAAGGTTGAATATCTGCCCTTCGGTGAATCGGTCGAATTGATGAAAAATCGCCAATTGGATGCGACCTTGCAATCGGCGGGACTTGGGGTCGCCGCGATCCGCGATCTGGCCTCCTCGGTGGACATTGTCGTGGTGGAAATTCCGGCCAGCATTGTCGATAAAATTGGCGCGCCTTATGTCAAAGCGACTGTGCCTGCCAATACCTATACGGGCCAAACCAATGATGTCGCGGGTGCCGCTGTGGTCAACTATCTGGTGACACGTTCCGACCTGCCCAACGATCTGGTCTATGGCATGACCAAATCAATTTTCGATAGCCTGCCTGATCTGGCAGCCTCCCATAGTGCGGGCAAGGATATCCGGCTCGACAAAGCCTTGGAGGGAATGCCTGTCGCGTTGCATCCCGGGGCTGAAAAATTCTTCAAGGAAAAAGGCTTGATCCGCTAAGACCTTCTGAAATACCGCATGACAAAGGTCCCTGATAAAGGCACCCC
>CANGQA010000084.1 GCA_947455995.1 Hyphomicrobiales bacterium
GTTGGCAAGCAGCTGGATCACATCATACAGCAGCTTGCGCCGTGTAAGCAGGTCCATACCGAATGTGCGTTCGTCACGCTTTGTCTTTCTGATGCGCTGTAATGCCACTGAGCGCAGCGTGTGATATTCTTCAGCTGTGAAATGCCTGCGTCGTCTGCGTGTCTGCGCTTCAGCAAGGAACGGTATCTTCGGCACACGCTCTATCCAGCCCTTCACTTCTGCGAGTGCCAGCATCTGTCGCAGTATGGTGTTCTCTCTGTTGATGGTCTGAGGTTTGGGTTCGGTCGGGTTCTTCTTGCGCCGATACACAAAGTATTCTGCGACCATGTTGGGTTTGATGTGTCGTATGTCCAGCACCGATCCGAAGAAGGGCGTGAAGTGACGCTTCATCGTCGGTATGTGATAGCTGCGTTTTGCACCCGCTGGTAGGCTTTGATCATAAGCAGCGGCAAGCTGCGACCAATCTGCTACTAGACGCCGATCATCATCTATGGGTGCCGTCACCAGAGAGTGATACCACTGCCATGCTTTGATGCCTGCTACCTTCACATCATCCGTGCTCATGCTCTTGCGATACAGCTTGCCGTCGATTGCTGCGTGAGCTTGGAGGAAGCGGCTGTTGGGCTGCGGCTTGAGCTGTAGGTTTGGACTGATGCGGACTGTGCGCTTGCTGTGCTTGCGGCTCATACCACGCTTTTAGCGTCACGCAGGGCGATGGGCGACCTGAAATGGAGATAGAGAGATCATTGTGTTGGTATGGTTTAATATTTCGATTAATATCAATGTGATTGCTATTACACTGTTCGATAAAGCGATTGGGTATTTTGTAAGCTGTAAACTACGATACGCGATGGTTTCGATGAAAGGATTTTGTGATGGATGTTTTTGGTTTAAGCCATATCACCCTTATCAGCAGCGATCTCAATCGATTTGAAGAGATCATCACAAAGGTTCTCAGTGCTCAAAAGATATATGATAGCGGTAGCGAGCAGTTCTCATTATCCGAAGAGCGGTTTTATTTGATTGGGAAACAGGATTTCGCTTTGGACCAAAAGGGTCTTTGGTTGGCGGTGATGAAGGGCGAACCGCATGGTATAAAGGATTATCATCACGTGGCATTTTCTGTCACCGATGATTATATCAAAAGAGCTGAGAAGATTGTTGATCAACTTGGGTTAGAAAAGAAACCAACAAGACCTCGCGTAGATGGCGAAGGTTCCTCTCTCTATTTCTATGATTTTGATAATCATTTATTTGAGTTGCATAGCGGCACGCTTTCAATGCGGTTAGAGCGGTATAAAAAAGGCTTATGATGTTTCTACTGCTATAGTGGCGATACGCTTGCGATATTGTCGCAGCGGTGACCACAGCGGCAGCTAAGGCTGTGAACAGCGCCAGTGATCGTCCAATCAGGTTGGTGAACTGTCGGAAACCATTTCGTTCCCATATAAAAGGATCGGTGGTGGGCGCGGCTGGGATTGAACCAGCGACCCCTACGATGTCAACGTAGTGCTCTCCCGCTGAGCTACGCGCCCTGATTGCGTGGTGAGGGTTTTTCAGTCGATGCGGTGTCGACGCTCATCAGCAAAGTGAGGCGGATATAGCTGCTCCTTTGCCTGATGGCAAGGGTGGTGTGGGGGATTTGTCGTTTTGTCTGTCGATGGATGGGTTCATCCACAAAGCAGCACGCGGCCTTTCGGGCTGCAAACGCTTGGCTTTGGGGTGCGTCAGGGCTTTGGCAACGGCTTAGGCGGCAACCAGAATTTTCTGCACTTCGCTGACGAGATCGCGGAGATGGAAGGGTTTTGAAAGAATTTTGGCCTCTTTCGGCGCATCCGAATCCGGGTTCAGCGCCACGGCGGCAAAGCCGGTGATGAACATCACTTTGATGTCGGGGTCGAGTTCGGTGGCGCGGCGCGCCAGCTCGATGCCGTCCATTTCCGGCATCACGATATCGGTCAGCAGCAATTCGAACGGTTCTTCGCGCAAGCGGTCATAGGCCGCCAGACCGTTTTCACAGGATGCGACCTGATAACCCGCGTTTTCCAGTGCTTTTACCAGAAAACGCCGCATGTCGTTGTCATCTTCGGCCAACAGGATCCGTTGCATGGTCTACTCACTTCAATCGATCACGATAAGTTACGCGATATAAACACGATAAAGTGTAAACAAGAGGTGAAGCTCCGGCGTTTTATTGGATATGGGCCGGATAACCTGCTTTTGCCAGCGCCTCGCCTATCTGCGTGGCAGGCAGATGGCTGGTCACGACCGCCTCGGCACGTTCCAGACTGACGGAAACGCTGGCCGCCGGATCCTGTTTGAGAATCAGCCGCTCGACAGCCTTGACGCAGCCCTGACAGGACATGCCGGATACCGAGAAATGATAGTCTTGTGCGGGGCTCGTCATGCGCAAAATTCCTGATCGGGGACGCTCCCTTCAAATTGGGAGCAAGACCGGGCTTTTGCAAGGGCCGATTTAGCGGTACATGGGAGCTATGCCAAAAAGCCGCTTGAGGCTTGAGGTCAGAATTTTGGAGTGTTCATGTCTATCACCGCGCCCGCACTGCCGCCGATCTGGACCCGTATCGACGAGCATCTCGATCGTTATGATGTGATTTTTTCCGACATCTGGGGCGTGCTGCATAATGGCAAAAAGGCCTGGCCTCTGGCGTCCGAAGCCCTGACGCGCTATCGGGCGCGCGGCGGCAAGGTGGTTCTGGTGTCCAATGCCCCGCGTCCGGGGGTGCTGGTACCCGAATTGCTGGCCCATTGGGGCGTCTTGCCCACCGCATGGGACGAGATTGTCACCTCGGGGGATGTGACACGGCAGTTGATCGAGGCGCGCGGCACCACGCCGTTTCTGCATATCGGGCCGGAGCGTGATCTGCCTTTGCTGGGCGAACAAGCCGCTTTGCGGGTGCCGCTGGACCAGGCGGGATATATTGTCTGCAGCGGTTTATATGAGGACGAGACCGAAACCCCCGATGATTATGTCGCTATGCTGGAGCAGGCCAAAGCGCGCGGGCTGGATATGGTCTGCGCCAATCCCGATCTGGTGGTTGAGCGCGGTCCGCGCCTGATCTATTGCGCGGGCGCCTTGGCCGAACGCTATCGCGAGATGGGCGGAAGCGCGTTTTATGCGGGAAAGCCGCATGCGCCGATCTATCAGGCCGCCCATCTGATGGGGCAGAAACTGCTCGATCGCGATGTGCCCAAACAGCGGATTCTGGCGATTGGCGATGCGTTCTATACCGATGTTGCCGGGGCGGTCTCGCAAGGGATTGATTGCCTGTTTGTGGCACGCGGCATTCACAGCGAGGATTTCGGCCTTCATCATGGCCCGCTATCGTCCGAAGGGGTCGCCAAGGGCATGGTCGACCGCCAGCACCAGCCGATTGCGATCATGGATCTGCTGGCCTGAGCGGATGCTTGACCAGAACCACCAGATCAGGCTGGCCTGTCGTTATGTGGTGGATGGCAAAAGCGTGCTGCGGACCCGATCGCCAAAGGGGCTTGACCCGCGGTGGTTGAGGCTTCAGGGTCTGGCGCGGCTGCGCCTTCGGGTTCGGTCTTTGTCATTCCAGCCCCTGATTGATGTTTCATGTCTGTAAATTCTCCCCATGCCAGCCCAAGCCCTGTGGCCCATCCTGACGGGTTCTCTCTGGTAAAGGGGCTGCAACCCTTGCCGCCCGGCTTCGCGCGGGCTGTGGTGGCTTTGGGCAATTTTGACGGTTTGCATCGCGGCCACCGCGCGGTGATCGGCGAGGCGCAGCGCTTGGCGGCCGCATTGGGCCTGCCGGCGGGCTTGCTGTCGTTCGAGCCGCATCCGCGCAGCTTTTTCAAACCCGATGCGCCGCTGTTCCGGCTCACCCCCGCACCGCTGAAGGCGGCGCTGGCCTGTGCCATGGGCCTGCAAGGGCTGGTCGAACTGCCGTTCAACCACGCGCTGGCAGGCACTTCGGCCCATGATTTTATCGAGGAGATGCTGGTCAGGTGTCTTGGCATCGGCGGCATTGTCATCGGCCATGATTTCCACTTCGGCAAAGGCCGTGCAGGATCGCCCGAGATGATTGCCGAGATGGGCGCCCGACTGGGTATCCCTGTATCGGTGGTGGCCGCGTTGAAAGAAGGAGAGGCGCCGGTGTCATCCAGCCAGATCCGCGATTGTCTGGTCCAAGGGGATGTGGAAGCGGCCGCGCACCTGCTCGGCTATCGCTGGCTGGTGCGTGGCGAGGTGGTGCATGGCGACAAACGCGGGCGTTTGCTCGGTTTTCCGACGGCCAATATGATTTTAGGCAAGGATTGCGCGCTCAAACACGGTATTTATGCGGTGCGGTTGGCGGTCGATGGTGTGGTGCATGACGGGGTGGCGAGTTTCGGACGCCGTCCCACTTTTGATGATGGCGCACCACGGCTGGAAACCTTTGTGTTTGATTTCGACGACGATGTCTACGGCAAGCAGGTCGATGTCGAATTTTGCGGCTTTTTGCGCGGCGAGGCGAAATTCGAGAGTGTCGAAGCCCTGATCGTGCAGATGGATGCCGATTGCGCCCGCGCCCGCATTGTGCTGTCGGAACAAGGGCAGGGGCTGAGTGTGCTGGCGGATGTGTGCAGACACTCACCTTTGTATTGACCTTTCATCAACCACCGCGGGCTTATGGTCTTTTGGGTCCAAATAGGCTAGAGGCTTTGCCAATGGCTTTGGGGCAGCCAGCATCGGCGGGCAGTCCCATTCATCCTCACTCATGCTGAAGTCTGAACGATCATGAATTCTGAAACCGCCACCCGCGATTATTCGAAAACATTGTTTTTGCCGCAGACGGAATTTCCGATGCGCGCCGGTCTGCCCCAGCGCGAACCCGAAATTCTGGCGCGGTGGAAACAGCGCAATCTTTATCAGCGCTTGCGGGACACTTCGGCGGGACGTCCGCGTTTTGTGCTGCATGACGGCCCCCCCTATGCCAATGGCAGCATCCATATCGGCCATGCGCTCAACAAGATCTTGAAGGATCTGGTCACCCGCAGCCAGCAGATGCTGGGCTTTGATTCCAATTATGTGCCGGGCTGGGATTGTCACGGCCTGCCGATCGAATGGAAAATCGAGGAAGCCTACCGCGCCAAGGGCAAGAACAAGGACGAGGTTCCGGTGGTCGAATTCCGGCAGGAATGTCGCTCCTTTGCAGAACAGTGGCTCGATACCCAGCGCGAGGAATTCAAACGGCTTGGTATTACCGGTGATTGGGATCATCCCTATTCGACCATGGCGTTTCCCGCCGAGGCCCAGATTGCCCGCGAGATTATGAAGTTCAAGGATAACGGCCTGCTCTATCGCGGCTCCAAGCCGGTGATGTGGTCGGTGGTGGAAAAGACCGCGCTGGCCGAAGCCGAAATCGAATATCACGATCACCAGAGCGATATGGTGTGGGTGAAGTTTCCGGTGATCAAGGGGCTTTCGCATGCTGCCAATGTGGTGATCTGGACCACAACCCCGTGGACCCTGCCGGGCAATCGCGCCATCTCCTACCATCACAAGATTGCCTATGGCCTGTATGAGGTCACAGCCAACGAGCGCGATTACGGCCCTGCCATCGGTGAGATGTATCTGCTGGCCAAAAATCTGGCCGAGGCCGTTGCGCAATCCGCCAAGATCGCGCTGGCTTTCAAGGCCGATGTCACCGCGGCCGAGATGGGGCAGATCGAATGCAACCATCCGTTGAAATCAATGGGCTACGACTTCATCGTGCCGATGCTGGATGGCGACCACGTCACCGATGATGCGGGCACGGGCTTTGTCCATACCGCTCCGGGCCATGGCCGCGAGGATTTCGAGATCTGGATGGCCAATGGCCGCCAATTGTCCGAGCGCGGCATCAACACTGCCATTCCCTTCACGATCGATGATGACAGCGCCTATACCGAGCAGGCCCCGGGCTTTGCGGGCAGGCGGGTTATCAATGACAAGGGCGAGAAGGGCGACGCCAACGAGGCGGTGATCAAGGCTTTGATCGAAGCGGGTAATCTGGTGGCGCGCGGGCGATTGAAGCATCAATATCCGCATTCGTGGCGCTCGAAAAAGCCGGTGATTTTCCGCAACACGCCGCAATGGTTCATTGCGATGGACAAGCCTTTTGCGCTGGGCGATTCATTGCGTTCCGTGGCTTTCGACGCGATCGGCAAGACCGAATGGGTTCCCGCGACCGGCGAGAACCGGATTCGCGGCATGATCGAGAACAAGCCCGATTGGGTGATGTCGCGCCAACGCGCTTGGGGTGTGCCGATTACGGTCTTTGTGCATCACGACACCAAAGAGATGCTGAATGATCCGCACGTCGATGCCGCCATTGCCGAAGCCTTCGAGAATGAAGGCGGCGATGCGTGGTTCAAGGACGGTGCGAAAGAACGGTTCCTGACCCAGTTCGGCCACAAGCCCGATGAGTATGACATGGTCATGGATGTGCTCGATGTGTGGTTTGATTCCGGCTCGACCCATACCTACACGCTCGAAGACCCTAAAAATTTCCCCGGACTGGCTGGCACCCTCCGCAAGGTGGATGGCGGCCGCGATACGGTGATGTATCTGGAAGGATCAGACCAGCATCGTGGCTGGTTCCAATCCTCATTGCTTGAAAGTTGCGGCACACGCGGGCGGGCACCGTTCGATGTGGTGCTGACCCATGGGTTTGTGCTGGACGAAAAGGGACAGAAAATGTCCAAATCGCTCGGCAATGTTACAGCCCCGCAAGATGTGATCAAGGATGCCGGTGCCGACATTCTGCGTCTGTGGGTGGCAGCGTCGGATTATTCCGATGATTTGCGTATCGGCAAGGAAATCCTCAAAACCTTTGTCGAAACCTATCGCAAATTGCGCAATACGATGCGCTGGATGCTGGGGTCGCTGGCCCATTACGATGCCGGACACAGCGTCGGGATCAGCCAGATGGGTGAAATCGAACGCCTGATGTTGCATCGTCTGGCCGAGCTGGAACCGGTGATCCGGCAGGCCTATGCCGATTATGATTACCGCAAGGTGATTTCCGAACTGTCGCTGTTCATGAACACCGATCTGTCGGCCTTCTATTTCGATATCCGCAAGGATACGCTTTATTGCGATGCGCCCTCGAGCCTGACGCGGCGGGCCTCGCTGGAATGTATCGAGCAGATTTTCCGCGCTGTGACGCTGTGGCTCGCCCCTATTCTGGTGTTTACCTGCGAGGAGGCATGGCTGGCCCGTTATCCCGATGCTGAATCCGTCCATCTGGAAGGTTTCCCAACCATCCCTGCGGCGTGGCTTGATCAAGCGCTGGACGGGAAATGGGCCAAGATCCGCAAGGTGCGGCGAGTGGTGACCGGTGCGCTGGAAATCGAGCGGGCGGCCAAACGGATCGGCTCGTCGCTGGAATCCGCTCCCATTGTCTATATCGCTGATGCCGAATTGGCAGCTTTGGTCGCAAGCGTCGATTTTGCCGATGTCTGCATCACGTCCGATCTGCGGATCGAGGCAGGCGAAGGCCCCGATGGTGCGTTCGGGCTTGATGATGTGGCAGGTGTGACGGTCGTCCACCAGATGGCAGCAGGGCAGAAATGTGCCCGCTCGTGGCGGTTTTCGACCGAAATCGGTGCTGATCCCGATTATCCCGATGTGACCCCGCGCGATGCGGCGGCCTTGCGGGAATGGGATGCGCTGGCAGCCCAGCTTTAGGGCCTTGAGATGATGACCCAGCCGACCCGCTATTCTCCGGCCCGGCTCGGTGCCTTTGTCGGGCTTGTGACGCTGGTGCTTGATCAGTTGTCCAAGCTCGTTTTGCTTCATTGGGTCGATATCGAGAATACACAACCGATTGTTGTCAACGAGGTATTCGATCTGGTTCTGGTCTGGAACCGTGGCATTTCTTACGGGCTGTTCCAGCAGGAAAGCGCCGTCGGACGCTATGTTCTGCTGGCGGTGTCGATTGCTGCAACCATCGCTTTGCTGGTCTGGATGCTTTACACCGATGACATATGGCTTGGTTTCGGCCTTGGACTTCTGGCCGGCGGGGCGATTGGCAATGCTATAGACCGGGCCGCCTATGGGGCGGTTGTCGATTTCGCCCATCTGCATTGGCAGGGCTGGTCATGGTACGTTTTTAACCTTGCTGATGCAGCCATCGTTGCGGGGGTGGGCATCCTGCTGTATGACTCTCTTGTCACGCAGCGGGTGCAACCGCCGCCTGGACCCAATGAACGGGCTTGAAAAAAGCCATCATGATGCCATTTTTGGGGCGCAAGTCTTTGTTTGTCCCCATGGGAGACCGAATATGCGGCTCAAAGAGCGGTTAATGATGAAATTGACGATCAATGCCACGCTCAGGATGGTTATGGTGATGCTGACTGGTGTCGGCATGGCCAGCCTTGTGTCGGCTGTACCGGCTTCGGCGCAAAATGTTGTGATCGATTTGGGTAAAACCATTTTGGGTATCGAGGATGAAAAGCCGGAGCTGGATTACCGCCCGCGCCCGCCACTGGTGATCCCGCCGAAAATGGAACTGCCCAAGCCGATCGACAAATCGGTGGCCAAGTCGCCGCAATGGCCCAATGATCCCGATGTTGCCGCCCAGCGTGCTGCCGCCGAGGCCCGTAGAAAGCCTGTCCAAAAGATTGATACCTCCCGTCCTCTCGGTATCGATGAGGTTCGCGCGGGTCGTGTTGCAGGTGCAGGCGTGCCCACTGCCCCTGCCGAGCCTGTCGCTCCCCGTAACATGTCGGCCTGGATCCCTCCTTCGGAGTTGAAGATGATCGAGGAAAAGATCAAACTCTCCAAGGCCCCGGAACTGACACCGGGCTATGAGCCACCCCGGCAATGGCTGACCGATCCGCCCAAGGGCTACCGCAAGCCTGTTGAAGGCGTGGCCGTCATCAAGCCAAAAGTTGCTCCGACGATCAGGGACGAGCGCGAGGAAAGCAGCCCGCTTGCCGTATTCCGCAAACCAAAACAGAATGACGACGATTGATCCTGTCGTTTTACCGGTGATTTCCTGCAAAGAGTCGACCATGATCGAGAGATCATGGTCGATTTTGTTTGTGGGTCTCTATAATCTGTGGCGTGAAAGCGACAGGGATTCGCCTGCCTGCCTGCAGGACGTCTTCACTTTTTTGATGTCTCCACTTTTTGGCGTCTCCACTCTTTACGGACTTCGCCGCTCTTTACGACTGCGTGAACGAGGATTGATCATTGATGCCCCATACTGCCGCAACACCCTCCTCTGAAAGGCCCTCGCTGGTGCCAGGTGTCAAGATAGCCCATCATACTCTGGCCAATGGCATGGATGTGGTGGTGATCCCTGATCACCGTACACCGGTGGTGACGCATATGGTGTGGTACCGCAACGGTTCTGCAGATGATCCTGTCGGCCAATCGGGCATTGCGCATTTTCTCGAACATCTGATGTTCAAGGGCACGGCCAAACATCCGCAAGGCGAGTTTTCCGATATTGTGACCGAACTAGGTGGAGAGGAAAACGCCTTCACCTCGATGGATTATACAGCCTATTACCAGCGCGTTGCACGCGAGCATCTGGGCACCATGATGGAAATGGAAGCCGACCGCATGAAGGGATTGGTGCTGACCGACGATGTCGTAATCCCCGAACGCGATGTGGTGATGGAAGAACGCCGCATGCGTACAGAAACCGATCCCGGTGCCCAGCTTTCGGAGTCGATTGCCGCGGCCTTGTATGCCCATCATCCCTATGGCACCCCGATCATCGGCTGGATGCACGAAATTGAACAATTGGGGCGGCAGGAGGCTTTGGCCTATTACCACCGCTTCTATACACCTGAAAATGCCATTCTCGTGATTGCCGGGGACGTCACATCCGAAGACGTATTGGCTTTGGCGGAAAAGACCTATGGCACCATCTCGGCTTTGGGTGAACCGCCCAAGCGCAAGCGCCCGCAGGAACCTGAATTGCGGGGTGCGAAAAAGGTAACTCTGGCCGATCCAAAGGTGGAGCAGCCTTCTTTGCAACGCTCTTTCCTTGTGCCCTCTGCCACGACGGCCAATGCGGGTGAATCGGAAGCGATCGAGGTGATGATCCAGATTTTGGCAGGCGGACAAACCAGCGTGCTGCACCGGCAATTGGTGGTCGAGAAAACGATCGCGGTAGCGGCTGGCGGCTGGTACCACTCGACCTCGCTGGATCGGACGCGCATGCTGATCTATGCCGTGCCCAATGCCGATGTCACGCTGGACGCTTTGGAATTGGCCATGGATCAGGCGATTGCCGATTTCATCGCAAACGGGATCACCGAAAAGGAACTGGCGCGCGCTAAAACCCGACTGATCGCCGATGCGTTTTATGCACAAGACAGCCAGTCGGCGATGGCCCGCATGTATGGATCTGCTCTGGCGACTGGAGCCAGCATCGAGGATGTCACCCATTGGCCCGATGCAATTGATGCGGTAACAGCCGATGATGTGATGAAGGCGACCCGATGGCTCGATTCTCGCACATCTGTGACCGGTTTTCTGATCAAAGACGAGGCAGCCTGATATGAACAAGCCGATTAAGGTTGCACAGCAGGCCGCAGTATCCAAAACCAACCACGCCGACCGGATCCGGTCGGTGGTTTCCCCGATGGGCATCGAAGCATGGCTGGTTGAAGATTATACCGTGCCGATCATCGCCGTCGAAGGGCTGATCGATGGCGGGACGTCACAAGATCCGACTGACAGGCCTGGCCTGTTGCATTGTCTGATGGGTACGCTCGATGAAGGGGCAGGCCCGTATGATTCAACCGCTTTCCAGGAGCGGTTGGATGATTTTGCTATTGAATTGAGTTTCGGGGCCGATCGTGATCATGCCTCCTTCCATTTGCGCACGTTGTCCCGTCACCGCGATGAGGCATTCGACATGTTGCGTCTCGCCCTGACCGAAGCGCGCCTTGATCCTGATGCCATCGAGCGGGTGCGGGCGCAGGTGCTTGCCGGATTACGTCATGAGTCCACCGATCCCGATGTGATGGCGCATCGGGCTTGGTTTGCCACAGCCTTTCCGCAGCATCCTTATGGGCGCTCCTCGAAAGGCACACTGGAATCGGTTCCCGAGATCAGCCGCGCCGATCTGGAACGGACCCGTGAGGCATTGCTCAATCGCACCAAGCTGCATCTGGTTGTGGTCGGTGCGATTGATCCCGACACTCTGGCACGTGTGCTTGATGACGTCTTTGCCCCGCTTCCTGCCCATTCCGGCAGCCGGTTGGTGGCTTTGACGGCACCTGTGGCCATTGGCACGCGCAAGGTGGTTGATCTGGATGTGCCGCAAGCCTCGATCCGCTTCGGGGCAGCAGGCTTGGCGCGCACCGACCCCGATTTTGTTGCCGCCACAGTGGTCAACCATATTTTGGGCGGCGGTGTGTTCTCCTCGCGACTGTTTCGCGAAGTACGTGAAAAGCGGGGTTTGGCCTATTCGGTCTCTTCACATCTGGCACCTTTTGCGCATGGGCCGCTCCACATGGGTGGCACCTCGACCAAAAACGAGCGCGCGGCAGAATCCATTGGTATCATTGAACAGGAAATCAGGAGTCTGGCCCAAGACGGCCCCAGCGAGCAGGAATTGGCCACGGCCAAAAACTTTCTGATCGGCTCCTATGCCTTGAGGCTTGATACTTCAGCGAAACTGGCCAGCCAGCTGGTGCACATCAAGGCGCATGGTTTGGGGCGTTCCTATCTGGACGAGCGCAATGGTCTGGTTGCTGGCGTATCGCTCGACGATGCAGTGCGAACGGCCAAACGGCTTTACGGTGCGGGCGAATTGCTGACTGTTGTGGTGGGTCGTCCGGTCGGGCTATAGGCTGCAGGTGGTGTCAAGCCGATGAATGTCAGACGACTAGATCCTGTCCTGATCGACCGTATCGCTGCTGGCGAAGTGGTTGAACGTCCCGCGTCTGCCGTCAAGGAACTGGTCGAAAATGCGCTTGATGCGGGAGCGACCGAGATTGAGGTCGTGGTTGCCGGCGGTGGCCGCAACCTGATCCGTGTCACCGATAACGGTTCCGGCATGGGGCCGGATGATCTGGCCCTGTGTATCGAGCGCCATGCGACTTCCAAACTGCCGGATGGTAATTTGTTTGCCATTGAAACGCTCGGCTTTCGTGGCGAGGCACTGCCTTCGATCGGTTCGGTCGCACGCCTGACCATCACATCGCGCCGTTCAGAGGATCGCGAGGCCTCGATGATTACGGTTGATGGGGGGCAGGTGCAGGGCCTTCGCCCGACGGCGTTCGGCAAAGGGACGCGGGTAGAAGTGGCGGACCTTTTTTATGCGACCCCCGCACGTCTGAAATTCCTCAAGACAGATCGTGCCGAGGCGCAGGCCGTAGCGGATCTGATCAAGCGTCTGGCGCTCGCGCACCCACGCGTCAAATTTGTGCTGCGTGGTGATGATGCGCCGGTTCTGGATTATCCAGAAGCCCGTGGCGAGACGGAGGCTGAAGCATCGACTGAACGGATAGGACAAGTTTTGGGCCGCTCGTTCATCAGCAATGCCGTGCCGCTCGATGTCTATTACGAGGATGTCGGTTTAGGAGGGCTGGCGGGACTGGCCACCGCCCATCGCCCCTCGGCCAACGGGCTTTATCTGTTTGTCAATGGCCGCCCAGTGCGTGACAAGCTGTTGATGGGGGCGGTCAAAGGTGCTTATGCCGATTTGCTGCCGGCAGGACGGCATCCCGCGGCGGTCTTGTTCCTTCATGTGTCGCCCGCTTTGGTGGATGTGAACGTGCATCCGGCCAAAAGCGAGGTGCGGTTTCGTGATGCTGGACAAGTGCGCGCCCTGGTGGTCGGTACGATCAAGAGGGCCTTGGGAGAGGCAGGCCATAGGGCATCCGCGACGGTCGCCACTCGGACGCTGGATGCGATCAGAACCCAATCCAGCCTGTTCGGTTCCGCCTATCGCCCGCCCATGCCGCCTGCCGGTGGTTGGGATTGGCGGCAATCCCCTGCTGCACCCGATGGATCGTCTATACCCGCGCATGGTTTTGCCGAAAGTCGCCAGTCCGATTACACTCTGGCGCCGATGGCCGATATCCGGATGGTGCCTGAGGGGGGGGATGTTGCTCCGGTCGATCATCCCCTTGGTGCAGCGCGCACGCAGTTGCATGACACTTATATTGTCGCGCAGACCCATGACGGCATTGTCATTGTCGACCAGCATGCTGCCCATGAGCGGTTGGTTTATGAAAGGCTGAAGCGCGAGCGCGCCGAAAATGGCATTGCCAGACAGATGTTGCTGATCCCCTCGATTGTCGAACTTGACCCGGTCGAGGCGGCGCGGCTGCTCGACAAGGCTGCGGTGCTTGCTGAATTGGGGCTGATCATCGAGGGTTTTGGCCCCGGTGCGGTGGCCGTGGCCGAAGTGCCTGCTGCCTTGATCCATGCCGATGTATCGGGCTTGGTGCATGATTTGGCCGAGACGCTGGAGGATTGGGGATCCGCCCTCGCGCTGGAAGATCGGCTTGATCATGTGCTGGCGACATTTGCCTGCCACCATTCGGTGCGGGCTGGACGCCGCTTGCGGCCCGAGGAAATGAATGCTTTGTTGCGCGATATGGAGGCCACCCCCTTTTCGGGCCAGTGCAACCATGGCCGCCCGACCTATGTCGAGCTGAAACTGGCCGATATTGAGAGACTATTCGGTCGCCGCTGACCGAAGGCCGATAAACAGCACTTTTGTATCTCGATAATCGCGTTGTTCGAGCAGCACCAAACCTGCTGGCAAGGTGATGTCGGCCTCGATACTCTCTTCCAGCATGATCAGCGCATCGTCGGTGAACCAGCCACCCTCAAGGCCGGATGCCAGCGCTTGTTCACCCAGGCCTTTGCCATAAGGCGGGTCGCAAAAGATCAGTGAAAACGGTTTATTGGGATGGATCGGGCCCAATTTTGTGGCATCGCGTCGAAATACTTTTGTCAGCCCCGCCACGCCCAATTGCTCGATATTGGCGCGCAATAATCCACGCCCTTCGGCAGAATCATCGACAAATTGCACATGCGCCGCCCCCCGCGAAAGGGCCTCGAAACCCAGTGCACCGGTGCCGGCAAACAGATCAAGCACGCGCGCATCGGTCACGGGATCATCATAGGCGTGTGCCAGAATATTGAA
>CANGQA010000085.1 GCA_947455995.1 Hyphomicrobiales bacterium
ATGCTGTCCCGTCTCAAGAACCAGCAACCTGCCCTGCCATATATCGCTGTCGGCGGCGACCAGAGGATCCAGCTTGGCAACCAAATGCAGCAGACCGCGCGCCACTCCGCCATGGGCGACCACCACACAATCGCCCGACAGCATGGACAGCCAGGGCTGCAACCGGGCAATCAACAGGGCATAGCTTTCACCATCGGGTGGCACCATGCCCCACTTATCGGCTTCGCGCCGCGCTGCACCTGCTGGATCGGATTGTTTGACCTCACGCCAGGTCAGACCTTCCCACCGCCCGAAAGACAGCTCTTTCAAGCGATCCTCAAGCAGATAGCCCTGATCAGCCATGCCTATCGACTGGCGGGCGCGTTGGGCGGTTTCCTGCGTACGGTGCAAAGGGCTGACATGCCACGGCAGTGCATGCGGGGAAACCTGCGTGGCCAGACGGCGACCGGCCTCCTCGGCCTGCGCCCGTCCCAGATCATTCAGAGGAATATCACGCTGTCCCTGCAAACGGCCTTCACGATTCCAGTCGGTTTCACCGTGTCGGATGAAATAGATCCGGTGCTGCAAATCCGCCATAGCCGGACCGATCTCAGGACTTGTCGAGGGTGATATCCGGTGCTTCCGGATTTTTCATGCCTACGACATGATAGCCGGCATCAACATGCAGGATTTCGCCGGTCATGCCCCGGCCCATATCGGACACGAGATAGACAGCGGTATCACCGACTTCCTCGATGGTCACGGTGCGGCGCAGCGGCGAGTTGTATTCGTTCCATTTCAGGATATAGCGGAAATCGCCGATACCGGAGGCCGCCAGGGTCTTGATCGGACCTGCCGAAATGGCATTGATGCGGATGTTTTTGGGGCCGAGATCAGCCGCCAGATAGCGCACAGAGGCTTCCAGTGCCGCCTTGGCGACACCCATCACATTGTAATGCGGCATCCACTTCTCGGCACCGTAATAGGTCAGCGTTACCATCGAGCCGCCATCCACCATCAGCTTTTCGGCGCGTTGGGCAATGGCGGTGAAGGAATAGCAGGAAATCAGCATCGACCGGCTGAAATTGTCTGCCGAGGTATCAACATAGCGGCCTGTCAGCTCGTCTTTGTCGGAGAAGGCGATGCAATGGATGATAAAATCCAGCTTGCCCCAGCTTTTCTCGATTTCGGAAAACACCGCATCAATGGTGGCAGCATCGGTCACATCACAATGGCCCACCACCTTGGCACCCAATTCGGCCGCCAACGGACGCACGCGTTTTTCCAGAGAGTCGCCTTGATAGGTAAAGGCCAGTTCGGCCCCGGCATCATGGGCAGCTTTGGCAATTCCCCAAGCAATCGATCGGTTATTGGCAACGCCAAGAACAAGGCCACGCTTGCCGGACAGAAGTCCCGATGTCGGTGTGTGAGGTGCGCTCATGATCAATTGTTCTCGGTGCAGACTATTGTAAAGCTAACAGTCCAAAGTTAATAAATTTCCTAATGATTTTCATAAACGACAAATCAGGTTTCAGCCACCCCCTGCCCGACAAATTCGGCCAAACAGGATCTCAAGCCACGCCGTGGCGTCGATCAGGGTTTATATTTGGTTAAACAGTCCGCTCACAGCCCGTCCCGCCGCCGTCGCAACAGGGCTTCTAGTTCCGGATCAGACGTTTTCGGCACCATCACATCGATGGAGACCAGCAAATCACCCGTCACATCCTTGTTTTCGGGGATGCCGCGACCACGCAGTCGGAGGACGCGGCCCGTCGAGGAGCGCGGAGGAATATCGAGCTCGACCTCGCCTTGCAGGGTCGGCACCCGCATCCGGCCCCCCAGCACCGCCACTTCCAGCGGCACGGCCAGATGGTGGCGCAGATGGATGCCGTCAACGGTAAAGCGCGGATCGGGCGAGACATGGACCGTGACATAGGCATCGCCATTGACGCCGCCGGTATCGCTTTTCTTGCCCTGTTCTTTGAGCCGGATGGTCTTGCCCTCGGTCACGCCTGCCGGAATTTTGACCTCGAGCACCCGTCCGTCCGGAAAAGCCAGCCGCTTTGTCGCCCCCGTCACCGCATCGGACAGAGAGATGGTGGCATTGACACGGATATCGGCTCCGGCCGCACTGGCGCGACGCGAACGCCCGTCGCGTCCCTTGAATTTGAACAGATCGGCAAACAGATCGGATGGATCGATGCCCGCATTGCCGGTAAAAGGCCCGCCCGGTCCAAAACCGAAGTGGAAGCCGTTGCCGCCCTCCTCTGGCCCGCCTGCAGCCCCTGCACCGGCACGGGCCCGCGGGTCAAAGCCTTGAAAGCGCGGCTTGCCATCGGCGTCGATTTCGCCACGGTCGAATTGCTTGCGCTTGCTGTCCTCGCCGAGAATTTCATAGGCGGTGTTGATCTCGGAGAATTTTTCCTTGGCGGTCGGATCTGTCGTGTTGTGATCGGGATGCCAGGTTTTGGCGAGGCGGCGATACGCCTTCTTGATCTCGGCATCGGTGGCCGAACGCGATACGCCCAATACCTGATAGGGATCCTTCGTCACAACCTCACTCCGAACCGATCTTGCCGTTTATGCATTCCACCTTGAACATCCTATTGCCACTGGCGCGGCAAATCAGGACAGCAAACTGTCCCAACCTTCCGTCATGTGGGCAGTGATAGCATAATCTTCAAGAGAATGTCCTTTTGAATCACGCGGAAAACCCTCCGCCCCCTTTATCAACGGTTATGATAGCAAAAGATAAAGCGGTGCAGCCCTAGAGTTCGGTATTCAACCCGCTGACAATCCGCCATTCGCCTAAACCCTGATCCCCCTTGCCCTGTCGGCAGGCGGCTCCCTGGTAGGTCTGCTGATGGGGCGGCTGATTCGGCACCCTCTCGATCTCAGCATGAAAACCACGGCAGATCTGGTCCTCGAAAATAAAAGCCCTGCCGCGTGCCACCAAAGAGCCGCGGGACATAGTGCCCTCGCCCCAGCGTACTGGCTGGTTGTTGCTCATCGGATCAAGCGCGCGGGCCAGTGCTTCGGAAACCATGGGTCGGACATCGCTCTCAACCATATCGAGCGAAAATTGGCGTGGTGCCCCAGCCAGCGATCCTGTCACATCGGTCGCCAGCAATGATCTGCTGAATGACGTCTCGATGGAATTTTCCATGCAGCCAGCCATCAATCCGGCCAGCACGAGGCAAACAGCCGATAAAATCGACTTTTGCGATCTTCTCATCGGCGCATCCGCACGATAAGCTCGTTTGCCAAGCGAATGGCTGCTATCAAGAGGCCTCACAGCAACAGACCTCGGGCAGGCTGGAGGCATCCAGTCGCTCCATTTGGGAATCACTCCCGCTACTGATGCACAGGAAAAGTTAATGACCGGTGACTTCTCGCAAGCGACAGACCCTTTTTCTTTGTTCCAAAGCTGGTTTGACGAGGCCAAAGCCTCCGAACTGAACGACCCCAATGCCATGGCCGTCGCCACTGTGGATGACGAGGGCATGCCGGATGTGCGGATGGTGCTGCTGAACGGATTTTCCGACCAAGGCTTTGTGTTCTACACCAACACCGAATCCGCCAAAGGGCAGGAGCTGGCGCATCAACCCAAAGCGGCGCTGGTGTTTCACTGGAAAAGTCTCCGGCGGCAAATCCGGGTGCGCGGCACAGTGGCCCGGGTCTCAGATGCGGAAGCCGATGCCTATTTCAACTCCCGCCCGCGCGAAAGCCGGATTGGCGCATGGGCCAGCGAGCAATCACGCCCGCTTGAAAGCCGCTTTGCGCTTGAAAAGCGGGTGGCCTATTACGCCGCCAAATATGCCGTTGGCACGGTCCCACGTCCGCCACACTGGACAGGCTATCGTATCACCCCGCTCAGCATGGAATTCTGGCATGATCGGCCCTTCCGGTTGCATGACCGCGTGCGCTTCAGCCGCACCGAGCCAGCTAGTCCCTTCATCGCGCAGCGGCTTTATCCCTGATCGGGTTCTGGCATGAGCGAGCATCCCGCTGACCCACGCTTGTATCCCGACCGCCCGTTTCTGGCGGCCAGTGTTGCGGTTTTTCGTGACGGTAAAGTGCTGTTGGCCTCCCGCACTGCTCCCCCTGCCGCCGACCTGTTCTCGCTGCCCGGCGGTGTCGTGGAAGTTGGCGAAGCCTTAGCAGAGGCCGCCTTGCGTGAATTGTTCGAGGAAGTGGCCGTCAAGGCCAGAATCATCGGTTTTGTCGATCATTCCGAAATCATCCAGCGTGATGATGGGGGCAGGATCAAACGCCATTTCATCATTGCCTGCTTTGCCGCGCAATGGCTGGAGGGCGAAGGCACGACGGGTGCGGAAGCCGGCGCGATCTTATGGGCCGACCCCGATCAACTCGGTGGAATAGCCGTCACCAAAGGGCTGGGCCCGATGCTGAAAAAGGCCAAATCCGTAGTTTTAGAACGGCAGACAGCCTGAAACCCTCAGGCTCTCGGGAGAGCTTCCTCGAACAGCACTGCTTCGCCCAGTGAAGGCGACACCAATTCCCCATGCCACATGACCATGTGACCGCGTACCATGGTGCCGACCGGCCAGCCTGTGACCTGCTTTCCGTGATAGGGCGTCCAGTGGCTTTTCGAGGCAATCCAGTCATTGGTGATGGTCATGCGCTTCTTGAGATCGACCAGCGTAAAATCGGCATCATAACCCAAGGCAATGCGGCCTTTGCGGGCCATCCCGAACAGACGGGCCGGACCGGCACTGGTCAGATCGACAAAGCGTTCCAGCGTCAAGCGTCCGGCATGGATGTGATCGAGCATCAAGGGGACCAGCGTCTGCACACCCGTCATGCCCGAGGGTGAACCCGGATAGGGTTTTGCCTTTTCTTCGAGCGTATGGGGGGCGTGATCGGAACCCAGCACATCGGCCACACCCTGCTGGATACCCCACCACAGCGCATCGCGATGGCGCAGCTCGCGCACGGGTGGGTTCATCTGCGCCAGAGTGCCGAGTTCGTGATAGCAATCAGGCGCCACCATGGTCAGGTGATGCGGGGTAATCTCGCAGCTTGCCACGTCTTTCTGGTCGGCCAGATAGCGGATTTCAGCCTCGGTCGAGATATGGAGCACATGCACACGCGCGCCCACTTTACGCGCCAGCCCCACCAGACGCTCGGTGCAGCGCAAGGCCACTTCCTCACTGCGCCAGACGGGATGGGAGGAAGGATCACCGTCGATCCGCAGCCCGCGTCTTTCACGCAGCATCATTTCATCCTCGGAATGGAAAGCCGAGCGACGGCTCAACCTGGACAGGATTTCCTCAACGCCTTTGTCATCCTCAACCAGCAGCGAACCTGTGGACGAGCCCATAAAGACCTTGATACCGGCAGCGCCCGGCAGGCGCTCCAGCTCCGGCAAGTGTTTGATATTGTCATGGGTGCCACCGACCCAGAAGGCAAAATCGCAATGCATGCGGTGCGTTCCGCGTTTGACCTTGTCGGCCAAAGCCTCGCCTGTTGTGGTCTGGGGATCGGTATTGGGCATTTCGAACACCGCCGTGACCCCGCCCATGACGGCAGCACGGGATCCCGTTTCAAGATCTTCCTTGTGGTCAAGACCGGGTTCGCGGAAATGCACCTGATCGTCGATCACGCCGGGCAGGATATGCAGACCCGTGCAATCGATCACCTGTCCGGCATCGGCATGGCTCAAATGTCCCAAAGCCACAATGCGCCCCTTGGTAATCGCGATGTCGCGTTGAGCCACCCCGTCCTGATTCGCAACCACACCATTCTTCAAAATGAGATCATAGGTCGGGGTCATCAGCAGCAATCCTTGTCAGAGAGGGGTTTTCAGCACTTGAGACCTAAGCCAAACAGACATAGGTATGGACAACACCCTATTTAACCCAATCTTGACCGACTTGAACAGCCAGATCAGACAGACAGGACCATTTCAGGATGTCATCTCCCTCGTCCAGCACATCGGCTTTGCTTGGTGCATTCCTCGTCGACCGCGCCGTTCTTGCCATATGCGGCGCGGATGCCGAGACGTTCCTTAACCGCTTATTGACACAATCCATGCCGCAAGCGGGCCAGACACAGGCCGCCTATGCGGCCTTGCTGACCCCGCAAGGCAAGGTGATCAGCGATATGATCATCATGCGCAATCCACACCAGCCCGACGGATTTCTGATTGATTGCCCGCTGGCAGTCTCTGCCGATCTGGTGAAACGCCTGTCGGTCTTCCGGTTGCGTGCAGCAGTGACAATCGAGGACCGTTCGACCGAGCTGGGGATCACTGCCCTGTGGGGTGATCATCATCCCGAACCCGATGCCATCTCATCACTTGATCCCCGCCTGCCCGCCCTGGGCTATCGGGTGATCGGTATGCGTGGCACTGCGAATACCGCTGCCACCATTGCCTATCACGCCCACCGTATTGCATTGGGTATTCCGGAAGGTGGCAAGGACTACGTGTTCGGTTCGGTCTTTCCACACGAGATCAATCTCGACCAGTTGCATGGTCTGGCCTTTGATAAAGGCTGTTATGTCGGCCAGGAGGTTGTCTCGCGCATGGAGCATCGCGGTCTGGCCCGCAACCGTATTGTCCCTGTGATATTTCCCGATGGCTTTGCCGCATCTGAGGGAATCGAAGTACTGGCGGGCACACTGCCTGCCGGTCATCTGGGTTCGGTGGCAGCTGGCGGCAAAGGATTGGCACTGTTGCGGCTCGACCGCATCGCCGAAGCACAGGCCAAAGGCCAGACTATCACCGCTGGCGGTGTTGCGCTGGTCCCGTACAAGCCCCATTGGGCCACTTTCGAGTTTCCAGCATCCAGCACCAAGGCTTGACATGGCACCGCGTCCGGCAATTTTGCATGAAGATGGCAAGTATCGCTGCCCATGGCCCGGCACCGATCCGCTCTATGTCGCCTATCACGATACGGATTGGGGCGTGCCGGAATTCGACAGCCGCGCTTTGTTCGAAAAATTTATTCTCGACGGTTTTCAAGCGGGCCTGTCATGGATCACCATCTTGCGCAAGCGAGAGACTTTCCGCGAGGCCTTTGACGGGTTCCAGCCGCATCTCATTGTCAATTATGATGCAACCAAAATTGACGCGTTGATGAACAATACCGGCATTATCCGCAACCGCGCCAAAATCATCGGCACGATTGAAAGTGCGCGGATCTGGATGGAAATCGAGCAAAAGCAAGGTTTCACCGAGCTGTTATGGAAGCATTATGACGGTCGTCCGCAACAAAACACTTACCGCCACCACATTGAAGTGCCCACAAAGACCGATGTTTCCGAACGCGTGTCCAAAGAATTAAAAAATCTCGGCTTCAAATTTTGCGGACCCACAATCATCTATGCTTTCATGGAGGCGGTCGGCATGGTCAATGATCATTTGACCGACTGCTTCCGCCACGAGGAAGTGCGGGCCATCGGGGAACGGTTGTGATGCCGAGCAGAGAGATCCATAAGAAAGAGCCGCCGAGAGCATGGCAGCGGATGCTATCGGGCCGCCGGCTCGATCTGCTCGACCCCTCGCCGCTCGACATCGAAATCGATGACATCGCTCACGGGCTGGCGCGGGTGGCGCGCTGGAACGGACAGACACATGGCTCGCATGCCTTTTCCGTTGCCCAGCATTCGGTCCTTGTGGAGATGATCGGACGGCAGCTCTCCCCCGGTCTGGGCCCCAAAGAACAACTGGCGATCGTGCTGCATGATGCCGCCGAATATGTGATCGGCGATATGATCTCGCCCTTCAAAGCAGCTTTGGGGATGGATTACAAAACCTTCGAGGCCCGCTTGCAGGCGGCTATCCATATCCGCTTCGGGCTCCCCGCCACACTATCGCCCTCACTGACCGCACTGACCAAGACAGCCGATAAAGCCGCTGCTTTCTACGAGGCCACCCGTCTGGCGGGTTTTGAGGAGGAGGAGGCCTTGCGGTTTTTCGGCCGCCCGCCCAAACTCAACCGTGATACAGAGGCCTTTCTGGTCCCGCTGCCCACAGATGAAGCCAAACAGTTGATGGTTCAGCGGGTCGAGGTCCTCTCGCAGGATATTGACGCCTTAAGCACGGCAAAGGAGTAACGATGCCCGAAATCCATGTCTCCTCTCTGGCGCGCTTGCACGAGACCGTCACACGCACCCAAGCCCGGCATGTGGTGACATTGATCAATGCGGCCACAATTGTCGAACGGCCTGCCAGTATCACCCCCGATCGGCATTTGTTTATCGGTGTCAGTGACATTACCAGCCCGATCGAAGGCCATATCATGCCCGGTGAGGCGCATGTGCATAGCCTTCTGGATTTTGTCCATCAATGGGACAGGATGCATCCGATTGTGATCCATTGCTGGGCCGGGATCAGCCGCTCCACCGCCGCCGCATTCATCACGGCCTGCGCTTTGTTCTCCCATCAGGACGAAATGCGGATTGCCAAACGCCTGCGTAACGCCTCCGCTTCAGCCACGCCCAATCTGGCGCTGGTGGCTGCGGCAGACCAGATCCTGAAGCGGCAGGGCCGGATGGTCACCGCGATCCAGTCGATCGGGCGCGGGATCGACGCTTTCGAGGGCACTCCCTTCCATCTCCCGCTCTCGGATTAAGTGCGAGGGCAATCCATGATCCAGACGGCACAGCATCCACAAGCCTTGATCGACATCGACATTGCCGCCGCCGTGGTGACGCTGGATCATCAATCACCACAAATTCTGGTGGCCAGAAGCTCCGAGCCCACCGACCCGCAGGGTCGAGCGACAGAACAGGTCTTGTGGTCGCTGCCTTCGGGCCGGTTCGATCCCTCGCGCTATCGGACACTTGAAATCGCGCTGAGAGTCTTTGTGACGGAACAAGCCAGTTGTGATCTGGGTTATGTCGAACAACTCTACACGTTCGGGGATCGCGGACGGGCCGCCGACGAGGAAGAGGGTCGCCGCCATGTCGTCTCGATCGGCTATCTGGCCCTGACCGGCGGCATTAGCACACAATCCGCTTTGCCACCGACCGCCCGTTTCAGGCCATGGTACCGGTTTTTCCCTTGGGAGGACTGGCGCAATGGTCGCCCTGCAATGCTCGACACCAGCCTGATGCCGCTGTTGACCCAATGGGCAGAGGACCGCGCCGGAGAACAGGCCGAAAGCGCAAGACGCGCTTTGCCGCGGGCCATCCGCTTGCGGCAATGTTTCGGGGCTGACGGCAGTCCATGGGACGAAGAAAAGGTGCTGGAACGCTACGAGTTGCTTTATGAAGCAGGCCTGGTGCATGAAGCAGTCCGCGATGGTCGTCCGGCGGCACTGGTGCGCAGCCAGTGGCCCCATCTGGGAGAGGCGATGTCGTTCGATCACCGCCGGATTCTGGCCACCGCGATGGGGCGTTTGCGCGGCAAGTTGAAATATCGTCCCGTTGTATTCGAATTGATGCAGGAGGCTTTCACCCTCACCGCCCTGCAGCACAGTGTCGAGGCCATTTCGGGACGCCATCTGCACAAGCAGAATTTCCGCCGCCTGGTTGAAAATACAGCACTTGTTGAACCCACCGGCAAACAATCGCTGACCCGTGGCCGCCCCGCCGCACTGTTCCGGTTCCGCTCCGATGTGCTACAAGAGCGTCCAGCGCCCGGTTTGAGGCTCTAATCGGTTGATAAAAAGTGATTTGTACCGCTCTGTCTTCTGATAATCCCAAGGCGGACTTGCCAAATCCCTGCCAGTTGCCGGATAAGTGTCTGACAATCGGAAAACCCAATCAGAATCGATCCCGCCATGACATCGCACACCGCACCCAATGCCGCCACTTCCGTTGAGACTTTGAGCTTTGAACAGGCTTTGGCCGAACTTGAAGCCATTGTTCAGCGTCTTGAACGCGGTGACGTCCCGCTTGAGCAATCCATTGCCATTTACGGACGCGGCGAGGCGCTGAAGGCGCGCTGCGACCAGTTATTGAAGCAGGCTGAGGTCAAAATCGAGCAAATTGCTCTGAATTCCGATGGATCTGTGCAAGGCACAGTGCCTTTTCAGGCAGGATAAGGCAATCATTGCAGCACAGGGGCGACGGGTGTAAGCCTAGGCACCGGTTACCGCAGTTATGAATTTGAAACTCGTTGAAAACCCGATCATTGCCAGACCAGAGACCGATCATTTGACACCTTTGCTTGATACCATCAGAAATCCGCACGATCTGCGCAAATTGCCTGCCTCGGATTTGAAGCAGGTGGCTGATGAATTGCGCGCCGAAACAATTTCGGCTGTCTCTGTGACAGGGGGGCATCTGGGCGCAGGGCTCGGGGTGGTCGAACTGACGGTCGCATTGCATTATGTGTTTTCGACCCCCGATGATCGGTTGATATGGGATGTCGGCCATCAGGCCTATCCACACAAAATCCTGACTGGCCGGCGCGATCGCATTCGCACATTGCGGCAAGGCGGGGGCTTATCGGGCTTTACCAAGCGCGACGAGAGCATTTACGATCCGTTCGGCACCGCCCATTCCTCGACTTCGATCTCGGCAGGACTGGGGATGGCTGTTGCTCGTGATCTCGACAGGAAGCACAACAACGTGATTGCAGTGATCGGCGACGGCGCGATGTCGGCTGGCATGGCCTATGAAGCCATGAACAATGCCGGGGCCATGCATTCGCGTCTGATTGTCATTCTGAACGACAATGACATGTCGATTGCCCCGCCCACCGGCGCTATGTCCGCCTATCTGGCCCGACTGGTATCGGGAAACACCTATCGGGGCTTTCGTGAGGCGGCCAAGCAGCTGGCCAAAAAATTGCCGAAGTTTTTCTATGACAAGGCAAAGCGCGCAGAAGAATATGCGCGCGGGTTTTGGACTGGTGGCACCCTGTTCGAGGAGCTTGGCTTTTATTATGTCGGCCCGGTCGATGGCCATAATCTCGATCATCTGCTTCCCGTACTGGAAAACATCCGCGACACCGGCACAGGCCCGATTCTGCTTCATGTCGTGACCCAAAAGGGCAAAGGCTATGCGCCTGCCGAAGCCTCTGCCGATAAATACCACGGCGTCACGACCTTTGATGTGGTGACAGGCACCCAAGCCAAACCCAAGCCCAATGCGCCCTCCTATACCAATATATTTGCCAAAAGCCTGATTGTCGAAGCCGGACATGATCCGAAAATTGTCGCGATTACCGCGGCAATGCCCACAGGCACAGGCCTTGATCGGTTCGCAGAGATTTATCCTGCCCGCACCTTCGATGTCGGCATTGCCGAACAGCATGCCGTGACCTTTGCCGCTGGACTGGCGACCGAGGGTTACAAACCGTTCTGTGCGATCTATTCCACCTTTCTGCAACGCGGCTATGACCAGGTTGTGCATGATGTCGCGCTTCAAAATCTGCCCGTCCGTTTTGCACTTGATCGGGCCGGACTGGTCGGCGCTGATGGTCCGACCCATGCCGGTGCCTATGATGTGGCTTTTCTGGGCTGCCTGCCGAATATGGTGGTGATGGCGGCCGCTGACGAAGCCGAAATGATGCATATGGTGGCGACAGCAGCCGCCTATGATCATGGTCCGATTGCCCTGCGCTTTCCGCGTGGCGAAGGTGTCGGGATCGATGTGCCGGAACGGGGCACAGTGCTGGAAATCGGCAAGGGGCGGATTGTGCGTCAAGGCCATCAGGTGGCGCTGTTATCGTTCGGCACGCGCTTGGCCGAAACGCTCAAAGCCGCCGAGGAGCTCTCCCGCTTCGGCCTTTCGGCGACTGTTGCCGATGCACGCTTTGCCAAACCGCTCGATACCGGCCTGATTGACAAGTTGGTGGCCAGCCATGACGTGTTGATCACCATTGAGGAAGGTTCGATTGGCGGGTTCGGCTCGTATGTGCTGCACCATCTGACCGAGAGCGGTGCCCTTGATGGTGCTTTCAAGGTCCGCACCCTGGTGTTGCCCGATACATTTATCGATCATGACAAGCCCGAGCGCATGTATGCCCTCGCGGGTCTGGACTCCCATGGCATCGTCACCAAAGTCATGGAAACACTCGGACGCCAAGGCGAACTTACAGCCATCAGCGCGTGAGACAGAGTCAGATGTCTCCCCGCCAAAGAGCCGATCAAACCCTTGTCGCACGCGGATTATTCGAAAGCCGCGCCAAGGCGCAAGAGGCCATCGAAGCGGGGCTGGTCACTGCTGATGGTGTCGTGGTCCGCAAGGCTTCCGAGGGAATTGCCTCTTCGGCCAAGATCGTGGCACAAAAAGCCCATCCATGGGTCTCCCGCGGCGGCGTCAAACTGGCTTATGCGCTCGACCATTTCGGTATTGGCGTCGAAGGCCGCGATTGCATCGATGTAGGCGCCTCGACGGGCGGCTTCTCGCAAGTGCTGTTATCGCGTCGCGCCCATCATGTCACGGCTGTCGATGTCGGACATGGCCAGTTGCACCCCAAATTGCAACGCGATCCAAGACTGTTGTCGCTCGAAGGGCTGGATATTCGCGATGTGAAGCCAGATGATTTGCCCTTTCCTCCGTCAATCATCGCGATGGATGTCAGCTTCATTCCGCTTGCAATCGCACTGCCGGCCGCACTGGATCTGGCGGTTGTCCCCGAAAACGCCCCCGCTTATGCCGTGATCCTGATCAAGCCGCAATTCGAAGCCGGAAAAAAATATGTCGGGCGGGGTGGATTGATCAAAGATACCGAAATCCATGCCATGGTCTGCGAGCAGACAGCAGAATTTGTCGCCTCGCTCGGCTGGCAGGTCGATGGCATTGTGCCCTCGCCGATCATGGGTGGCGAAGGCAATGCCGAATTTTTACTCGCAGCACATCTCGATTAAAACTGCTAGACTGCTCCACTCACAGACACCCATTGAAAGTCACCCATGCTTAAATTGACACAGACCCTGACGATTTCCCGCATGGGGGCGCAAGGGGACGGCATCGCCGGCAGTTCCGACAATGACGGATTGGCGGGCGATGTGTTTGTGCCCGGGACTCTTGCGGGCGAAACGGTCGAGATCACCCGTGACGGTGGACGGGGTGATCTGGTCCGGGTGATCACGGCCTCGCCAGAACGCGTCGAGCCTATTTGCCATTGGTATGGCCGCTGCGGCGGTTGCGCCCTGCAGCATTGGCAGCGCGCCCCCTACGAAGACTGGAAACGCCAGCTGGTGATCACAACGCTGGCTCAGGCCAATATCGAACCGCATCAATCGCTGCTTGAAACCGTGCATCCGACACTCTCAGCCCATGGCGAAGGTCGCAGACGTGTCACGCTGCATGCAAGACGGGAGGTGACCGGTTGGCAGGTCGGCTTTATGGAGCGCCGCTCCCATACCATTATTGCGATTGATCATTGTCCCTTGCTGGTCCCCGCTTTGTCCGATGCGCCGATGCTGGCACAGACGCTGGTGGAAGCACTGGGCGGCGACAAACCGCTCGATGTGCATCTCACCGCGACAGGGAGCGGGTTGGATGTCGACATTCGCGGCCATGGTCCGGCCTCCGATGGCAAGCGTCGGGTTCTGGCCGATGTCGCTAGGCGGTTAGGACTTGCACGATTGGCCATCCACGGTGATGTGATCGTGCAGATCGAAAACGCCTCGGTGTCCATCGGTGCCGCTGAGGTTGTTGCTCCTCCGGGAGCCTTCCTCCAAGCCACCGAGGCGGGAGAGCAGATGCTGGCCGACACAGTGCTGGCGGCGGTCGGCAAATCCAAACGGGTGCTGGATCTGTTTGCCGGGGTCGGCACTTTCGCCCTGCGTCTGGCCGAAAAGGCCACGGTTCATGCCGTTGAGTCCGATGCCAAGGCGATTGCAGCCCTTGATCGTGGCTGGCGCGAGGCCAAGGGACTGCGCTCGGTCACCAGTGAGGCACGCGATCTGTTCAGACGTCCGCTGATCCCGACCGAATTAACTCCTTATGACGCCGTCGTGTTTGATC
>CANGQA010000086.1 GCA_947455995.1 Hyphomicrobiales bacterium
ACCGAATTCGGTCTGTTCATTGGCCTCGACGGCGATGTCGACGGCATGGTTCATTTGTCGGATCTCGACTGGAACCGTCCCGGCGAACAGGTCATCGAAGAATACAAGAAGGGTGAAATGGTGCGTGCGCAGGTTCTCGACGTCGACGTCGAGAAAGAGCGTATCTCGCTGGGCATCAAGCAGCTCGGCAGCGATCCATTCGTGGAAGCTGCATCGACTGGCGAACTGAAGAAGAACGCCATCGTGACCTGTGAAGTGACCGAAGTGAAGGAAGGCGGCATCGACGTGAAAATCGCCGGCACCGAATTCACCACCTTCATCAAGCGTTCGGAACTGGCCCGTGATCGTTCGGAACAGCGTCCAGAGCGTTTTGCCGCTGGCGAAAAGATCGATGCCCGCGTCATTACCTTCGACCGCAAGACCCGCAAGGTCTCGGTGTCGATCAAGGCACTGGAAATGGCCGAAGAAAAAGAAGCCATTGCACAATACGGTTCGGCTGATGCCGGTGCCTCGCTTGGTGACATTCTCGGCGCGGCCCTCAAAAAGGCCAGCAAGGACGGCGAATAAGCCGCTCCTGTCAGGCAGTATCCCTGCCTGACTCTCACCATTTGATCCCGTGTGGAGTGATTCACACGGGATTTTCATTTCAGGATCAACCAAGCGTTTCAATCCGGTTGCGGTGCTCCTGCGTAAACCGGATACAGGTCAAAAGGGTGCGGCGGCATGTATCGGGCTAAGACACACGGGATTGAAATCACGGCGGAACCGATCTATCTGGCCGACCAGTCCGCCCCGCAACAGGGCCGTTGGTTCTGGGCCTATACGATCACCATCACCAATCACTCGAGCGAGGCCGTGCAGCTGATCAGCCGCCATTGGCGCATCACAGACGGTCACGGCCGCTTGCACGAGGTGCGCGGCGAGGGAGTGATCGGCGAACAACCCTTGATCGAACCGGGCGGAAGTTTCAGCTACACCAGCGGTTGCCCATTGGAGACTCCCGAGGGTATCATGGTTGGCGACTACACGATGGTGAAGCCGGATGGCGAGATGATCAGCGTGGCTATTCCGGCTTTTTCTCTCGACAGCCAAACAACAAAACGGGTGCTGCATTGACCGCCACACGACAGGACGTGTTGACCATTCTTGAAAAGCTTGTCGGTTTCAACACCGTCAGCGACCAGTCCAATCTGGCCTTGCAGGACTATGTCCAAGCCATTCTGACCGCCAAGGGTGTGCCGGTGATCCGCGTGCCCAATGCAAGCGGCGACAAGGCCACGCTGTTTGCCACCATCGGCCCCGCAACGGACGGTGGCATTGTGCTGTCCGGTCATACCGATGTCGTGCCCGTGACAGGGCAGCATTGGAGCAGTGATCCCTTCACCCTGCGGGTAACGACGGATAAGGCCTATGGGCGCGGTGCGGTCGACATGAAGGCCTTTGCCGCCATCGCGCTCTCGCAAGTCGACGAGATGCTGGCCGCTCCGCTCAAACGCCCGATCCATCTGATGTTCAGTTATGACGAGGAGACGACCTGCCTTGGCGTGGTCGATACCATCGCCCTGATGGGCCACAGCCTGCCACGCCCCTCTGTTGTCTTTGTCGGTGAACCGACCGAGCTGGAAGTGGCGGATGCCCACAAGGGCGTCACCGTATTCCGCACGCTGGTCCACGGCCACGAGGCCCATTCCTCCAAGCCCCATCTGGGGGCGCATGCCATTTCGGGCGGCGTGGCCTTTGCTGCCGAGGCCGAGGTGATTGCCGCCGAGCTCAAAGCCGCCGGTGATCCGCTGAAACGCTTTGATCCGCCATACGCCACCTTGCATATCGGCATGTTCCATGGCGGGCATGCCCGCAATATTCTGGCCAATCTTTGCACCATCGACTGGGAAATCCGCTCGGTGGCAGGCACCGATCCCTATGCGGCCCTGGCGCGCCTTGATGCGCTGTCACGCGATGTGATCGTGCCGAAAATGCAGGCCGATGGCTGGCCTGCCTCCATAATCACCGAAGTACTGGTCGATGTGCCCGGCCTCAACCCCGAAGCCGGTTCGCCCGCCGAAACGCTTGCGCTGCGACTGGCAGGCCGCAACGCGACGATTTCCGTGCCCTACGGCACCGAGGCCGGCCATTTCCAGCGCGCCGGCATCCCCACAGTGGTCTGCGGCCCCGGCTCGATCAACCAGGCCCACCAGCCCGACGAATGGATTGCCTTGAGCGAGATTGATCGGGGATTGGCGTTTAACCGGGCGTTGATTGCGGAGTTGTCGCAGTGAGACGGGACAACACAATATCGGAATGAATACGCAGTTCCGACCTTGCACGATGTCCCGTTGAATCGAGGATGATTTTCACACCTCCCCGCCTAAAAATTTGAATGCAGGCGTAAAATCAGCATCATCGGTGAAATCCTTTTTTCACCCCACCCCGACCTCGTCCGGTGCCACGTGGTAATGCGTCGAGCAGAATTCGCAGGTCACGGTGATGGCGCCGTCGTCGGCGATCATGTGGCGGCGTTCGTCCTCGCTGAAGCGTTCGATCATGCCGACAATCCGCTCGCGCGAACAGCGGCAGCGGTCCAGCAAGGGCTGGCTTTCAAACACCCGCACGCCGCGCTCGTGGAATAGCCGATAGAGCAATTCCTCGCTGCTCAGCAGCGGATCGACCAATTCGTGATCCTCGACGGTTTCGACCAGCGCGCGCGCTTCCAGCCAGTCGTCATCCTCATGTTGGGTCAGAATATCGGCACCGGCCGGTGCATCACCGGGATGCAGATCGGCGTGGCGGCGTTTTTCGGGTGAGGAGGGCAGAAACTGCACGACAATGCCGCCCGCCCGCCACACATCCTTGCCGCCTTCGATCACCTGCCCCACCGCCAGCCGGACGCGGGTCGGGATTTGTTCGGATTGGGTAAAATATTGATGGGCCGACTCTTCAAGCCCCTGTCCGCTCAAAGCCACAATACCCTGATAGCGGGCATTATGCGCGCCTTGCTCGATGGTCAGACCCAAATGGCCATGACCAAGCAGGTCGGCGGGCGAGGCATCGGGTGCCGCCGCCACTGCCGCCTCGTCATAGCGGGCATAGGCGCGGATATTTTCGGGCAGGTCATAATCGACCACCAGCAGTTCGACCGCCCCTGTGGTACGGGCCTGCAACTGGAATTGACCGTCAATTTTCAGAGCTGCACCCAACAGAGCCGTCAAGGCCACCGCCTCACCCAGCAAGCGTGCAACCGCTTGGGGATAGGCATGGCGGTGCAGAATCGCATCGAGCATCGGCCCGATTCGCACCACACGGCCCCGCACATCAAGAGCCTCGACCGTGAAGGGAAGAACCTGATCCTCGCCCGTCACGCTCACCGCGATAGCACTCACGCCAAAGCTCCAAGACACCAGGCCAGAATACCCTTTTGGGCATGCAGGCGGTTTTCGGCCTCATCGAACACCACCGATTGCGGACCGTCCATCACCTCGTCCGTCACCTCCTCGCCGCGATGGGCGGGCAGGCAGTGCATGAACAGCGCTTTGGGCGAGGCAGCCCGCATCAGGCGACTGTTGACCTGATAGGGCAGCAACAGATTATGTCTGCGGCCTGCATCCTCGTCGCCCATCGACACCCAACAATCTGTTACAACCAGATCGGCACCCTCGACTGCGTCATAGGGGTCTTTTGTGGCCGTGACCTTGGCGCCTTCGCGCCGCGCCCAGGCAATCATTTCAGCCGAAGGCGCCAATTCATCGGGCGTGGCAATGGTCAGACGGAAGTCGAAGCGCGCGGCGGCATGCACCCACGAGGCCAGCACATTGTTGCTATCCCCCATCCATGCGACATGACGGCCCTGAATCGGCCCGCGGTGTTCCTCGTACGTCATCAGATCGGCCATCACCTGGCATGGATGCGAGAGCTTGGTCAGTCCATTGATCACAGGCACGCTGGCATGCGCGGCCAATTCACGCACGGCGGCGTGATCAAGCATGCGAATCATGATGGCATCGACATAGCGCGACAGAACGCGGGCGGTATCGGCGATGGTCTCGCCGCGACCCAACTGCATTTCGGTGCCCGTCAGCATCAGCGTTTCGCCACCCAGTTCACGCATCCCGACATCGAAAGACACGCGGGTACGGGTCGAGGGCTTGTCAAAAATCATGGCCAGCGTCTTGCCTTCCAGCGGACGCGAGGCGGCTTTGACACCGCGTTTGCGGGCGGCCTTGATGGTTTTGGCGCCATTCATGATCTGCACAAGCTGGACTGTCGAAAATTCCGAAAGATCCAGAAAATGCCGGGCCTCGCCCGACATGGCTGTTTGGGTCATCTTGATTGGTCCTTTTAGGCCGTCTTGGCTTTGTGCGCCGCTTGCTGTTCAAGCGCGATACAGGCCTTTTCCAGACGATCGATCGCGCTGGCCACATGGCTTTCATCGATAATCAGCGGCGGCAGCAGGCGCACGACATTGTCACCCGCTCCGACACTCAACAAATGCTGGTCGCGCATCGCTGCTCCAAGCTCGCCATTGTTGATCCTGGCCTTCAGGCCGATCATCAACCCCTCGCCGCGCACCGATTCGATGATGGTGGGATGCCGATCCACCACAGAAGCCAAACTTTGCTTCAGCAACAAGCCCATCTTGTCGACATGGTCGAGAAAGCCTGGAGCCAACACCACATCCAGCACGGCATTGCCCACCGCCATCGCCAATGGATTGCCGCCATAGGTGGTGCCATGCACGCCCGCTGTCATGCCCTTACCTGCCTCGGTTGTCGCCAGACAAGCCCCCAATGGAAAGCCACCGCCGATGCCCTTGGCAACCGCCATAATATCGGGAGCGACACCGGACTTCTGATGGGCAAAGAATGCGCCCGTCCTGCCCACGCCTGCCTGCACCTCATCAAAAATCAGAAGCAGACCATGCGAATCACATAATGCCCGCAAACCGCGCAGGCATTGCGGAGGCACCGGGCGCACGCCGCCTTCGCCCTGCACAGGCTCAACCAGAATAGCGGCCGTCTCAGGCCCGATCATCGCTTCAATCGCGGCATGATCGCCGAAAGGCACCTGATCGAACCCTTCCACCTTGGGACCGAAGCCTTCAAGATATTTGGCCTGTCCGCCTGCCGCGATCGTGGCCAGAGTGCGGCCATGGAAGGCCCCTTCGAAAGTGATGATCCGGTAGCGTTCGGGATGGCCGTTTGCCGAATGGTATTTGCGCGCCATCTTGATGGCACATTCCATAGCCTCGGCTCCCGAATTGGTGAAAAACACCGTATCGGCAAAGGTGTTGTCTGTCAGGCGCTGTGCCAGTTTTTCACCTTCCGGAATATGGTACAGGTTGGACGTGTGCCAGAGCTTCTCGCCTTGGGTTTTCAACGCCTCGACAAGATGCGGATGGGCATGACCAAGCGAGTTCACCGCAATACCGGCGGCAAAATCGAGATAGCGATCCCCTTGCGGCGTAATCAGCCATGGCCCATCTCCTCGCTCGAATGAGAGATCTATACGCGCAAAAGTCGGCAACAACGGCGACAACTGGCTCTCTCCCATGGCGGTCTCACTTTCTGGTCAATGCGGTCATCCGCGAAAATAAAGTGCCGCCCGACAAGGGCGGCACAACACCCCCTATTCTAAAACGCTTGTCGCGCCTGTCAATTCCACCGTGTCAAGACCTCTGTGTTCATGCAACAGACTCTATCCCCACGTGATGGCTGTTGAAAACATCGGATCGGCATCGGTTCGGCTTAGGCATCGGATGCCGTATGTAGTACTTTGCAAATCAATAAATACGACATATGGGGTTTACTCACTCGATCATGCACGTTTGATTTGTCTTGATGGCAAGTCCAATCGCCTGTTGTGGATCGTGTTAGGACGCTTCAACCGAACTGGAGCATAGAATGGGCTGGACTGAGGAACGGGTCGAACAGTTGAAGAAGCTGTGGAACCAGGGATTGAGCGCAAGTCAGATTGCGGCCGAATTGGGTCACGGGGTCACGCGCAATGCCGTGATCGGCAAGGTCCACCGTCTTGGCCTTTCGGGCCGTGCCAAAGCACCGACATCATCGGCTCCGCGCGTGCGCAAGGCGACACGGGCTCCGAGCCATCCGATGACCATGTCCACTCGCGGCAACCTGGCAATAGCGCCTCGTACTGCCCCGACTCCGCGCCCGGTTGTCGAATACCAGCCTGCTATTGTTGCTGAAGATGTCGTTGTGCCGATGTCGGAACGCGTCACGATCATGGAATTGCGTGAGTCCATGTGCCGCTGGCCCTTAGGCGATCCCTCCACCAGCGAATTCCGTTTCTGTGGCGGCCCATCGCCGATCGGCACACCCTATTGCACCTTCCACGAACGCATCGCCTACCAGCCCTCGACCCTGCGCCAGCGCGAAAAGAAGCAATATAGCCACGGCTGATCCGGATTTTTTCCCGCTACGATTAAAAAGCACCCACGGGTGCTTTTTTTATGCCCGGCGTTTTGTATTATGGGTTTGTTTTGAGCATGCGTAGTGCGTATTGCCCCGATGAGCCCGACAAGCGATGGGTTTGGTCGCGTCAAATATTTTAACCCGTTTTTGATTTCATTCCGATCATCAGAGGCTTATTGCCATGTTTTCATTGCTCGCGACCCGCCGTTTTGCACCCTTGTTCTGGACGCAGTTTTTTTCGGCCTTCAACGATAATTTCCTCAAAAACGTTCTGGTCTTTGTGATTTTATACCACATTGGCGGGGTCGATGGCGAAGCGCTGGTGACCATTGCAGGCGCGGTTTTTATTGCCCCGTTCTTTTTGCTGTCCGGTCTGGGGGGTGAACTGGCCGACCGTTACGACAAGGGCACCGTGGCCCGGCGGCTCAAATTGATCGAGGTGCTGGCCGCCGGTTTGAGCGTGATGGGCTTTGCCATGCAATCGGTGCCGTTGCTGTTTGTCGCCCTTGGCTGTTTCGGGATCATTGCGGCGCTGTTCGGCCCGGTCAAATATGGCATTTTGCCCGATCATCTGGCCACTGCCGAACTGCCCGCAGCCAATGCGCTGGTTGAAGGGGCCACCTTCATTGCCATTCTGGCGGGCACGGTGATCGGAGCATTGGCAACGCAAGATGGCGGAAATATCGCCGGATTTGCCAGTTTGATGATGGCTTGCGCCGTGGCTTGCTATGGTGCGGCCTGGTTTATCCCGCACACGGGAGCGGCAGCGCCCGGTCTTGCCATCAACCCCAACATCTTTGCCTCGACATGGGGGCTCATCCATGAATTGCGGGCGGACCGCCGCCTGATGATCACCGGCCTCATGACCTCCGTGTTCTGGCTGATCGGCGCGGTGGTGCTGTCCTTGCTGCCGCCCTTGGTCAAAAACCTGTTGGGAGGAGCCGAGGCGGTTGTTTCCACCTATCTGGCGATTTTCGCCGTGTCCATTGCGCTGGGTTCGGGCCTTGGCTCGTTTTTATCGGCAGGCCGCATTGTCTTGCTGCCTGCCCCGATTGCGATGGGTGTGATGGCGTTTTTTCTGCTGGACATGGGCTTGAACCTGCCCGCATCCGCGCTTGGAACCAGCCAATTGCCGATTGCCGAATTTTTTGCTCAACCCGTGGCCTGGCGGGTTGGTTATGATCTGGCATTTATGGCGATTGCGGGCGGCGTGTTCATTGTCCCGACATTCAGCGCGGCGCAAAGCTGGGCCCTTGAAGACCGCCGCGCCCGCATCATTGCAGGGTTCAACGTGCTCAACGCCGCCTTTATGTTTTTGGGAGCAGTGGTGATTGGCGGTTTGCAGAAGGCAGGCATGACGTTGCCTGGCTTGTTCTATGTGCTGGCGGCCTTTGCCGCCTTGTCGATGATCTGGATTTTTCGGGTGATGCCGACCAATCCTTTGCAGGATTGTCTCTCCATCATCTTGCGGGCCTTTTACCGCGTCGAGGTGAAGGGCATGCAAAACATCGCCAAAGCCGGTCCCAATGCCATTATCGCGCTCAATCATGTGTCGTTTCTCGATGCCGCCGCCGCTTTGTCGATGCTGGATCAAGATCCGGTTTTTGCGATCAACCACACGATTGCCCGGCAATGGTGGGTCAAACCCTTCCTCAAACTGACCCGCGCCCTGCCCGTGGATCCCACCAATCCGATGGCAATGCGGTCACTGATCAATGCGGTCAAAGCCGGTGAGACGCTGATCATCTTTCCTGAAGGGCGGTTGACCGTCACCGGCAGTTTGATGAAGGTCTATGACGGGGCGGGGCTGATTGCCGACAAGTCCGGTGCCAAAATTGTGCCGGTGCGATTGGAAGGCTTTGAGTCCACCATTTTTTCACGGCTGAACCGCGAGCAGGTGCGCCGCCGCTGGTTCCCCAAAGTGACCATGACAGTACTCGATCCGGTTGATTTGAATGTCGATCCCGATCTCATTGGCAAAGCGCGTCGCCAGGCGGCTGGATTGGCGCTGTACCAGATCATGTCCGATCTGATTTTCCACACCACCCCGATCGACCGGACCGTTTTTTCAGCCGTGGTAGACGCAGCGCGCATCCACGGCAAAAGCCGTATTGCCACCGAAGATCCGGTGACCGGATCGCTGAGCTATCGCCGTTTGCTGGCCGGGGCGCGGATGCTGGGCAGCAAATTGATGCCCCTTGCCAGACAGGGCGATGCTTTGGGCGTCATGTTGCCCAATGCCAATGGTGCGGCGGTCACCCTATTGGGTTTGATGTCGGCAGGCCGCGTGCCTGCCATGATCAATTTTTCAGCGGGAGCGGCCAATATTCTGGCAGCGTGCACGGCCGCCAGAATAACGACCATCGTCACCGCGCGCGGTTTTATCGACAAAGCCCGGCTGGAGCCTCTCGTAGAGCAGCTTTGCGAACGCATCACGATTGTCTATCTGGAAGACATCCGCAACCAGATCAGCCTGTTTGACAAGCTCGCGGCGTTCTATCGGCACGACAAGCCGTTGGCACGCAGCCAGCCGCAGGATCGGGCCATTATTCTTTTTACCTCCGGCTCGGAGGGCACGCCCAAAGGCGTGGTTCTGTCGCATCAAAACATTCTGGCCAATACCGCACAGGCGGCCGCACGAATCGACTTCGGGCGAACCGACAAAGTGTTCAACGTCTTGCCGGTCTTCCACTCCTTCGGTCTCACGGCCGGACTGGTATTGCCTCTGGTCAGCGGCGTGCAGGTCTATCTCTATCCCTCGCCTTTGCACTACCGCATCGTGCCGGAGCTGATTTACGATTCCAATGCCACGATTTTGTTTGGCACCGATACTTTTCTCACCGGCTATGCCCGCACGGCGCATCCCTATGATTTCCGGTCACTGCGCTACATTCTGGCCGGCGCCGAACCGGTCAAGGACACCACAAGGCGCACTTATATGGAAAAATTCGGAATCCGTATTCTTGAAGGATATGGTGTCACCGAAACTGCACCGATTCTGGCGATCAACACCCCGATGTTCAACCGCTTCGGCACTGTGGGCCGGATCATGCCCGGCATGACCCTTCAACTCGAACCCGTTCCCGGCGTTGACGAGGGCGGGCGGCTCAAAGTCAGCGGACCCAATGTGATGCTGGGCTATCTCAAGGTCGACAATCCGGGTGTGCTGGAACCCTTGAACGATGGCTGGCATGATACCGGCGATATTGTCACCATTGATAATGAAGGTTTTATCAGCATCAAGGGCCGCGCCAAGCGCTTTGCCAAGATAGCGGGCGAGATGGTCAGTCTGGCTGCTGTGGAAGTACTTGCCTCCGAATGCTGGCCCGAGGCGCTGAGCGCCGTGGCCAGCCTGCCAGACCCCAAAAAAGGCGAGCGTCTGGTGTTATTGACCGAACAAAAGGATGCCAGCCGTTCGGATTTTCAACGCTTTGCCAAGAGCAAAGGGGCAGCCGAATTGATGTTGCCTGCCGAAGTGCTGGTGGTTTCAGCCATTCCGGTGCTGGGTTCGGGCAAACTCGACTTTGTCGGCGTCACCAACATGGCCCGTACTTTGACGGGAGACTGCACCCCATGACCCATACCCACAAAACAAGCCTGATCATTGCCGTCGCCATCGGCCTTATTGTCATGGCAAGCCGGTTTCATCCGGTAGCCCAGGATCTCGCCTATCATCATTTTGCCGACCACCGGACCCAGTTCGGCATCCCTCATTTCAATGATGTGGCGAGCAACGGGCTGTTCCTTGCCTTTGGCCTGATGGGAATCAGACAGGTCACATGGCGGATTTCGGAACTTGTCTTCACCATGGACGGGGAAAGGCAATTATGGCTGGTCTTTTTTACAGGGGCCGCCTGTGTCGGATTGGGTTCGGCCTATTATCATCTGGACCCGAACAACACGACGCTGGTCTGGGACCGGCTGCCGATGACCATTGTCTTCATGTCATTTTTCTCCCTCATCATCATGGAGCGGATCCATCCCCGCACGGGATTGATGCTGTTCCCGATTTTGCTGCTGGCCGGTGCCGGCAGTGTTTTTTATTGGGATTATACCGAGGCCCTCGGGCAAGGCGATTTACGGCCTTATGCGCTGGTGCAATTTCTGCCTTTGTTGTTGATACCCCTCAAATTATGGCTATTCCCGCCCCGCTATAGCGGGCTCAACCATCTCGGCCATACTGTGGGCTGGTATGTGCTGGCCAAATTGCTGGAATATTTTGATGCCACCTTTTTCCGTTTGTTCCATCAAACCGTCAGCGGCCATACACTCAAACATCTCGCGGCAGCGATGGCGGTCTACAGCATGCTCAATTATGTAAGAAACCGAAAAGCCATAGACTAGACCGGCTGAGACGTCAGCCCGTAAAGGTTTCATCAAACGCATAGCCCGACCCGCGGATGGTGCGGATGGGGTCGCGTTTTTTTCCTTCGTTGATCACTTTGCGCAGGCGCCCGACATGGACATCGACCGTGCGTTCGTCGATCTCGCTGTCATCGCCCCAGACAAAATCGAGCAATTGGGCACGGCTGAAGACACGGCCAGGACGTTCCATCAGAAATTCGAGGATTTTATATTCTGTCGGCCCCAGATGCAGATCATCCGGGCCGCGCTTGACGCGGTGGCTGGTCTTGTCCAAAGCCAGATCACCCGCTTGCAGCAACGAGGCAACCTTTTCAGGAGACGCACGGCGTAACAGGGCGCTGACGCGGGCCAACAGTTCAGGCACAGAAAACGGTTTGATGATGTAATCATCCGCACCTGTGGCAAGGCCGCGCACGCGCTCGTCCTCCGCACCGCGCGCTGTCAGCAAAATGATCGGCAAGCGTTGCGTTTCGGGGCGTTGGCGCAAACGACGGCACAATTCCAGGCCCGACAGGCCGGGCAACATCCAGTCCAGCAACACCAGATCCGGCAAGCTCTCACGCAACAGCAGATCGGCCTCGTCACCGCGATCAGTATTTGTCACCTGATAGCCTGCCGCTTCGAGATTATAACGAAGCAAAACAACCAATGCATCCTCATCCTCGACAACCAGAATGCGCGGCTTACTCATGGTTCAACACTCTCCCAGCACTCACTGCTTGCCGATCGGATCAAGCGGCGCGTAATTGCCCGAGACGCGTGGACGATCGGTGCTGATCGCTGTGCCCGTCACCAGATAATGGATGGTTTCGGCGATATTGGTGGCGTGGTCACCGATCCGTTCGATGTTTTTGGCGCAAAAGAGCAGATGCGTGCAAAAGCCGATATTGCGGGGATCTTCCATCATATAGGTCAGCAATTCTCGAAACAGCGAATTATAAAGCTGGTCGATCTCCTCGTCGTGGTTCCAGACATCCAGAGCTGCCGCCACATCGCGCTGGGCATAGGCATCAATCACCCGTTTCAGGCGATCAAGCGCCAGCTCGCTCATATGAACCACCCCGCCGACAATCTTTTGCGGTGCGAACTGGCCATTGATGGCCACAACACGTTTGGCAATGTTTTTGGACAGATCACCGATCCGCTCCATATCGGAAGCAAGCCGGATGGAGGAGACAATCGCCCGCAAGTCAACGGCCATCGGCTGGCGCTTGGCAATGGTCAGAATGGCTTTTTCCTCGACATCGCGCTCCAACACATCAAGCCGATGATCGGTCTCGATCACCCTTTGGGCCAGATCGGTATCACCGCGCACCAGCGCCTGAATGGCATTCGAGAGCATGGTTTCCGACAGCCCGCCCATTTCGGCGATCTTGCGGCCAAGCTCCATCAGTTCTTCGCCGTAGGATTTGACAATATGTTCAGACATTGCGGGTGTCTCCCTGATCAGCCGAAGCGGCCGGTAATATAATCCTGCGTGCGCTGGTCACGTGGTGAGGTAAAGATTTTCGAGGTGTCGCTGAACTCGATCAATTCGCCCAAATACATGAAGGCGGTATATTGCGATACGCGCGCCGCCTGCTGCATATTGTGCGTCACGATGGCGATGGTGTAATCGGATTTCAACTCGTCGATCAGCTCCTCGATCTTGGCGGTCGAGATCGGGTCGAGGGCCGAGCAGGGCTCATCGAACAGGATCACTTCGGGACGGATCGCCACCGAGCGGGCAATGCACAACCGCTGCTGCTGGCCGCCCGACAGGCTCAGGCCCGAGGCGTTGAGTTTGTCCTTCACCTCGTTCCAGAGCGCGGCCTTCATCAAGGCCGTTTCAATGCGCTCGTCCATCTCGGACTTGCTCAAACGCTCGTACAATTTGATACCGAAGGCGATGTTGTCATAGATGGTCATCGGGAACGGTGTCGGCTTCTGGAACACCATGCCGATGCGCGAGCGCAGCAGATTGAGATCTTCGTTCGGATTGAGGAGGTTGCGGCCCTCGAACATGATCTCGCCCTCGGCGCGCTGGCCGGGATAAAGATCATACATGCGGTTCAACACGCGCAACAACGTCGACTTGCCGCAGCCCGACGGGCCGATGAAAGCCGTGACCTTGTTGGCATAGAGCGGCAAAGTGATGGTTTTCAGTGCCAGGGTGTCGCCGTAATAAAAGCGCAGATTGCGGACATCAATCTTGACCGGATGGTCAGCGGCAGACCGGGTTGTCGCTGCCGGAGTCTCTGAGGTTTGAAGATCGTTCATTTCTCGTTCCTTGAAGACCCGATCACTCGGGCTGCGATGTTGAGAGACAGCACGGCAAAGGTGATCAGCAGGGCGCCGGACCAAGCCAGTTTTTTCCAGTTGGGATCAGGATTGTTGACAAAATTATTGATGGTCACAGGCAGGTTGGCGACCGAATGGGTCAGATCGAGGCTCCAGAACTGGTTGTTCAGAACGGTAAACAGCAGAGGCGCGGTTTCACCGCTGACGCGGGCCACCGCCAACAAAACACCTGTCACCAAGCCGGCTTTGGCGGCACGATAGGCAATTGTCTTGATGACCAGCGAGCGCGGCATGCCCAGTGCGCTGGCGGCCTCACGCAAGGGGTTTGGAACCAGCAACAACATATCCTCTGTGGTGCGGACCACGACAGGAATGACGATGACAGCGAGAGCGAGCGCACCGGCAATGCCCGAAAAGCCACCCATCGGCACCACCACCGCGCCATAGACAAACAGGCCGATAATAATGGAGGGGGCAGAGAGCAGAATGTCGTTGATGAAACGGATCACCGAGGTCAGTTTCGAGTGGCG
>CANGQA010000087.1 GCA_947455995.1 Hyphomicrobiales bacterium
GTAACGTGCGCGTGCCTCTGAACAACCAGGATTTCTCGTCCTTCCTGCTGCAGGCCCAGGCTTCCAAGGCCAAGGTGATCGGTCTGGCCAATGCGGGCGGTGATACCACCAACTCCATCAAGGGCGCGGCTGAATTCGGTATCACACAGGCAGGCCAGAAGCTCGCGGGTCTGCTGGTTGACGTGAACGATGTGCATGGTCTTGGCCTGCAGGTCGCACAAGGCCTGACCTTTACCGATGCATGGTATTGGGATCTCAACGATGATACCCGCAAATTCGCGGCTCGTTTTGCTGCCCTGAACGGCGGTAAATATCCCGGCAAGATCCATGCAGGCGTCTATTCCAGCGTGATCCATTACCTGAAGGCCGTCGAAGCTGTGAAAAGCAAGGCAGACGGTGCTGCTGTGGTGAAGAAGATGAAAGAATTGCCGACCGATGATACGGTCTATGGCAAAGGTGAAGTGCGTCAGGATGGCCGCAAGACCCATCCGGTCTACCTCGTCGAGGTCAAGAAGCCTTCTGAATCCAAGAAGCCTTGGGATTATTATAAAATCCTGACGACCATTCCGGCCAATGAGGCCTTCCGTCCACTCAAAGAAGGCAACTGCCCTCTTGTGAACTAAGAAAAACCACGCGGGATCTGGCACTGGCGGGAAACACCTGCCCGGGAAAAACCTGTCATTGCCGGATCCCGATCCAATTTGCGCCGAAAGAGACGCATTCATGTTTGAAATCTTGGGAATCACCTCGCAAGCCCTGTTCGGCCAATTGCTCATCGGCCTGATCAACGGGGCGTTTTATGCCATGCTCAGCCTTGGTCTGGCGGTGATTTTTGGCATGTTGAATATTATCAATTTCACCCACGGTGCCCTCTATATGATCGGGGCCTTTGTGGCATGGATGCTGTTGAATTATCTCGGCATCGGTTATTGGTGGGCCTTGGTGCTATCGCCGATTGTCACGGGCGCACTCGGGGTGTTGATCGAGCGCTTGATGCTCTCACGCCTGCGCGATCTCGATCATCTTTATGGCCTGCTTCTGACCTTCGGTCTTGCATTAATTTTCGAGGGTTTGTTCCGTCAAAAATTCGGATCTTCCGGCCTGCCTTATCGTATTCCGGCAGAATTGTCGGGCGGCACTAATTTGGGCTTCATGTTTTTGCCCAATTACCGGGCTTGGGTCATTACTTTCTCGCTGGTGGTCTGTATTGGTACTTGGTATGCGATCGAACATACACGTCTGGGATCTTATTTGCGCGCAGCCACGGAAAACCCCGCACTGGTGCAGGCCTTTGGTATCAATGTGTCACGCATGATCACGCTGACCTATGGTTTTGGTGTGGGGCTGGCTGCTTTGGCAGGTGTGCTGGCTGCTCCCATCTATCAGGTCAATCCGTTGATGGGGTCCAATATCATCATCGTGGTGTTTGCTGTGGTGGTGATCGGTGGAATGGGGTCCATTCTGGGGTCGATTATTACCGGCTTCGCCTTGGGTGTAGCGGAAGGGCTGACCAAGGTCTTCTATCCGGAAGCCTCCAGCACTGTGATTTTTGTTATTATGGCGATCGTTTTGCTGATCCGCCCATCCGGCCTGTTCGGAAGGAGCTCCTGAGATGAGCACGCAACCTGTGTCCCATTCCGAGTCTTCACCTGCAAGCGGGTCCACAAGCATGGTTCCGTTTGTCGTACTGGCGGTTTGCCTGATCATCGGTCCCTTGCTGATCTATCCCGTATTTTTGATGAAGGCCTTGTGCTTCGCTTTGTTTGCCTGTGCCTTCAATATTCTGCTTGGTTTTACCGGCCTGTTGAGCTTTGGCCATGCGGCGTTTCTGGGTATGGCAAGTTACGCTTCAGCCCATGCTGCCAAGGTCTGGGGACTGACGCCTGAATTGGCGATTGCCTTTGGCACGCTTGTCGCCATGGGGCTTGGCACGGTGATCGGCATGCTGACGATCCGATCGCGGGGCATTTATTTTGCCAATATCACACTGGCTTTTGCACAGATGGTCTTTTTCTTCTGCCTGCAGGCTAAATTTACCGGTGGTGAAGACGGTATCCAGTCCGTGCCGCGTGGCTCTCTGTTCGGGCTGATCAGCCTCAAATCCGATATGGCAATGTATGTGTTTGTTGCTGTGGTGTTTTTTGCGGCATTTGTGATGATTCACCGCATCATTCACTCCCCGTTCGGACAGGTATTGCGGGCGGTGCGCGAGAACGAGACACGCGCGATCTCGTTGGGCTACAAGGCCGAGCAATACAAGCTGGCCGCCTTTATCCTGTCCGCGATGCTGGCAGGGTTGGCGGGTTCGGTGAAGGCCCTGGTTTTCCAGCTGGCGAGCCTGACAGATGTCGGCTGGCAAATGTCGGGCGAAGTCGTGCTTATGACCCTTCTGGGTGGCGTGGGAACGATTTTCGGTCCGGCGGTCGGGGCTTTTGTGATCGTGTCGATGGAAAACTATCTGGCCGAGCTTGGCTCATGGGTGCTGGTGGTTCAAGGCGCCATTTTTGTTCTTTGCGTCATGACCTTCCGCAGAGGCATAGTCGGAACGGCAAGCTATTACTGGAATAAACGCCAGCAAGGCTAACGCTTTGTACGGTCGATATTGAAAAGCCCCGCCAACAACAGCGGGGCTTTTGCATCTGGGACGTTTTGGATCCGATCGGCTTAACGCTTATTGGCTTTGCGCCATGCTTCGAAATCCAGCTTACTCTGGTCCTGTGTCGGAGGATAAAGTCCGAGGATCGAGCGGCCTTTGAGGACTTCTTCGGTCACGAAATCCTCGAATGCTGTCATTTCTACCGCTTCGGTTGCGATCTCGTCGGCGATTTCAGCAGGGATAACCACAACCCCTTCCTTGTCGCCGACCATCACGTCACCGGGAAACACTGCGACATCGCCGCAGCCGATCGGTACATTGATGTCGAGGGCCTGATGGATTGTCAGATTGGTCGGCGCTGAAGGGCGCTGGTGATAGGCCGGGATCGCCAAAGCACCGATTTCGGGGCTGTCGCGGAAACCGCCATCGGTGACAACACCTGCCACTCCACGCATCATGAGACGGCTCACAAGAATGGAACCGGCCGAGGCGGCACGGGCATCCTTGCGGCTGTCAATCACCATCACAGCGCCCGCAGGGCAATCCTCCACCGCTTTGCGTTGAGGATGCGCATGGTTTTGAAACACCGAGATCGGGTTCAAATCCTCGCGCGCTGGAATATAGCGCAGGGTGAAGGCTTCCCCCACCATGTTTTCGGCCTGGTTGGGGCCAACCGGATGCACGTTCTGGATAAACTGGTTGCGCAGACCCCTTTTGAATAAAGCCGTGCACAAGGTTGCGGTGCTAACAGTTTTGAGTTTGTCGCGTGTGGCTGTGTCAAGCATGGTTGTGATCCGTTCAGAATATGACCGGTTCGGAGACCGGTGCGCCAAAATCGGTTTCCAGAAAGTCGAAGTCGCAGCCCTGATCGGCCTGCTTGATATGGCGGGAGAACATCCAGCCATAACCACGTTCATAATGGACTTTAGGTGGTTTGAGGGCGGCACGGCGGCGGGTTAATTCATCCTCCGGGACATCCAGATTGAGGGTGCGCGCCACCACATCGACGCTAATGATATCGCCCGTTTGGACCAATGCCAGTGGCCCACCGACATAGGATTCAGGGGCGACATGCAGAATGCAGGCGCCATAGGACGTGCCGCTCATCCGTGCATCGGAGATGCGTAGCATATCACGCACCCCTTGCTTGATCAGCTTTTTGGGGATCGGCAACATACCCCATTCAGGCATGCCGGGGCCGCCCAAGGGGCCGGCATTACGCAGAACCAGCACGTGATCGGGGGTGACATCGAGATCATCACGGTCAATAGCGGCTTTCAGTGCCGGATAATCATCAAATACCAGCGCAGGGCCTGAATGTTTGAGCAAATGCGGTGCGGCAGCGGATGGTTTCATCACGCAGCCATCAGGGGCCAGATTGCCTTTAAGAACCGCCAGTGCACCCTCCTGATAGATGGCATTGTCGAGCGTGCGGATGACATCATCATTGAAAACCTGCGCGCCTTCGAGACTCTCGGCCCATGTTTTGCCCGAAGCATTGATCTGGCTGAGATCAAGGAATTGTACCAGCCGCGTCATCATGCCGAGCAGGCCGCCGGCATAATAGAAATCTTCCATCAGATATTGGTCGCCCGATGGTCTGACATTGGCGATCACTGGCACAATACGGCTGGCGGCATCGAAATCTGGCAGGCCGATGGCATGGCCGGCCCGCTTCGCCATCGCCAGAAGATGGATCACGGCATTGGTGGAACAGCCCATCGCCATAGCCACCACAATCGCATTGCGGAAGGCGGCTTCGGTCTGGATTTTTGCGGGGGTCAGATCTTCCCATACCATATCGACAATGCGGCGACCTGCGGCCGAGCACATGCGGATATGGTTGGAATCGGCCGCTGGAATTGAGGATGTCCCGGGCAAAGTCATGCCCAGGGCATCGGCCAGAGCTGTCATGGTCGAGGCCGTGCCCATGGTCATGCAGACGCCGTAGGAACGGGCAATGCCCACTTCCATCTCGCCCCAATCCTTTTGGGAGATGTTGCCTGCGCGCCGTTCATCCCAATATTTGAAGGCATCCGAGCCCGAACCCAGAACCTTGCCGTGCCAATTGCCGCGCAGCATTGGTCCTGCAGGTACAAATATGGCCGGTACCCCCGCGCTTGTTGCGCCCAGCAACAGGCCCGGTGTGGTCTTGTCGCAGCCGCCCATCAGCACAACACCATCGACCGGTTGCGAACGGATCAACTCCTCCGTCTCCATCGCCAGAAAATTGCGATAGAGCATGGTGGTTGGCTTCACGGTGCTTTCCGATAGGGAAATGGCAGGCAATTCAACCGGAAAGCCACCAGCCTGGAGAATGCCACGCTTCACATCATCGACCCGCTGTTTGAAATGGGCATGGCACTGGTTGAAATCAGACCAGGTATTGATGATCGCAATGACCGGCTTGCCTGCATATTCCTCAGCCGTATAGCCCATCTGGTTCATGCGCGAACGGTGGCCAAATGAACGGAAATCGTCAGGGCCGAACCAACGGGCCGAACGGAGATTTTCTGGTTTGATACGCATGGATTGCCTCTATTGATGGACGAAAGAGTGAGAAAATGAGGAACAGATGGTGGCTCTAGCTTTGCAGGCCCCATTTCATGACAGTTTTGCGTTCGATGGTTCTGAAAATCAGGTTTTCCACAATCAACCCGATCACAATCACGGTGAGTAATCCGGCAAAGACATTGGGTATTTCCAAGAGGTTGCGGTTTTCGAAAATGAACCAGCCCAACCCGCCTTTGCCCGAGGACACCCCGAATACCAGTTCTGCCGCAACCAGCGTGCGCCAGGCGAAAGCCCAGCCGATTTTCAGGCCGGTCAGTATGGATGGAAAGGCGGCAGGAATCAGGATTTTGAAAATATACGAAAAGCCCTTCAATCCATAATTGCGTCCAACCATCCTGAGTGTTTGAGAGACAGAGCGGAAACCGGAATGGGTATTGAGCGCGACAGGCCATAAAACCGAGTGAACGAGTATGAACACCAGTGATCCATTGCCCAATCCGAACCAGATCAAAGCCAGCGGCAAGAGTGCAATGGCTGGAAGCGGCGAGAACATGCCAGTCATGGTTTCCAGAAAATCGGAACCCAGGCGGGTATTGATGGCCAGAATTGTCAGGCTGCCTGCCATCACCACGCCGACCCCGTAGCCCATCAACAAAACCTGAATCGAGGCCCAAGCGCGGGCAGGCAGGGTGCCGTCCTGTATCCGTTCGACCACCGCCTGCATGGTTTCGCTGAAAGTCGGAAACAGCAAAGGGTTGTTCAAAATCCGGCCATAGGCCTCCCAGATGATCGCCAGCACGATCAGGATAAACGCCTTGCGGACAAAGCCGTCATCCCACAATGTGGACATCAGGCCGAGTTTTTCTTCGACCGGATGGATCAACGGGGCATGCTTGTCCCGCATGATGATTCGGGCCGGTGCGACTGAATCGGGGTTGCTCATCAATGCGCCTCCGCAGGGTCATTTTCAGCAAATAACAGCTGGTGAATCTCTTTTTCCAGTCGTCCGGCCGATCCATCGGTGGCCGAGACCTTGTCGACATCAATGATTTCGGCTTTGACCCGGCCCGGATGGGGCGACAGCAACAAAATCCGGTTGCCGATCTTGATCGCCTCAGCAATGGAGTGGGTGACGAACAGCACGGTGAAGCGGGTCTCCTCCCACAAACGCAATAGTTCATCCTGGCAGGTGCGGCGTGTGAGTGCATCAAGGGCCGCAAAGGGCTCGTCCATCAACAGAATATCGGGTTCCATCGCCATGCCACGGGCTATTGCTACACGCTGCTTCATGCCGCCCGACAGTGTGTGCGGATAGCTGTGCATGGCGCGGGTGAGATGAACCTTGTCGATGGCTGCCTCGGCCTTGGCCCGTGCTGCGCTGGCTGACAGGCCAAGCGCGCTCATCAACGGAAAGGTGACATTGTCGAGCACGGTTTTCCACGGCAAGAGCTGGTCGAATTCCTGAAACACCATCATCCGGTCCGGTCCCGGCTCAGTCACGGTGCGGTCCTTGATGCTGATACGACCCTCTGAGGGTTTCAGATAGCCGCCAACGGCCTTCAGCAAGGTGGATTTGCCACAGCCCGAAGGGCCGAGCAGCACGAAACGGTCGCCTTCATTCACCTGAAAACTGACCTGCTCGGTGGCAGTGATCACCGAGCCGGGAATTTTATAGCGCAGCGTGACGCCATCCACCTCAAGCAAAGGTTTCATCATTTCAATTCCCCGGCAAGTCGTGGGCAATCGGCAGATAATAGTCTTTCCATGAGGCCGGCATGGTTTTGAGTGTGCCAATCCTGTGCAGATGCTGGGCAAATTTCATGGTCCCTTGCGGATAGAGGTTCCAGTCCATCATGCCGGGTTGCTTGAGGATTGCCAGAATGTCGTCGGTCGGGGTCTTGTCCTTGGTGATCTCGCGGTAGATTTCCACGGCCTCGCGGGTGTTGGTCTCGATAAAGGCTTTGGCCTCTTCGGCAGCGGCACGCACCGCCTGGATGATTTTTGGATTGGCTTCGGCAAATTTGGTCGAAGTAAAGAACTGGCCTTGCGACAGTGGGCTGCCCAGAATTTCGGCCGATGTTGTCACCGCATGGGCCCCCTCAACCTTGCCCAGTTCGTAATATTGGAAGGGCGGGGCGGCAAAGTGGTTTTTGACCTCGTGGCTGGCATTGTTCATGGCAATCACCCCGTCAGGATGGCCCATTTGCACAGTCATCGTATCAAAACGGCTCCATTGATCGGGTCCGAACATCTGGCTGGCTGCAATTTGCAGCAGAATGGCTTGGGTCGACACCCGCACTGTCGGTACAGCGATCTTGTCACCGGCAGTGAGATCATTCAGGGTTTTAACCTTGGGGTCGCGGCTAACAAACACCAGCGGGCCTGCCGAGCTGGCGACGATGCCCTTAATTCCGCCTTTGGTGCGGTCCCATAACAACAGTAACGGGCCGGTCCCGGTGTTGATGATGTCAACATTGCCGGAAATCAGCGCATCCTGCTGTGCGCCGCCATTGGCAAAATCCATCCATTTGACAGTGACATTGGGCAGGCCGAGCTTGGCCGCATGTTTTTCGATTAATTGCTGTTTTTCGATCACATGGGTCGGAAAATACAGAATGCCGGGTTGGCGACTGATCGAAATTTCGGATTTTTGCTGTGCGCTGGCGAGTCCAGGGGGCAGTAAGGCCATGCCTAAAGCCAAAGCACCCCATTGGCGGCGATTGATCATGTGTTGTCCCTCCGAAATCATTTTAATCGTTTTTTGTGTTGCCAGTTATGGTGCTGGCTGAGTGGCTTGAATAAGGCCTTTGGTATAACCCAAGGCGAACGCGAAAAACCGCTCGCGGGCTGGATCGAGATCCGACAAGGGCACGTGATCGGGGCACAGGATACCTTGATATCCGACCGACCGATAGGCGCGGATACAGGCCGGCATATCGACCGAGCCATCATCGGGGAAGGTTTCGCAGAAATTCAGATAGCAGCCTTTGATATTTCTGAAATGCACCATGAAAATCTTGGCATTTTCGCCAAATTCATGAATGGCCTCAAGCACTGTGCGTGTCGGATCATCTGACATTTCGGCGATGGTGCCCTGACAGAAATTGAAGCCGTGACAGGGGCTTTCTGGTGCAAGATTGATGAAACGGCGCATGCCGTCCAACGAGCCCATGACGTGGTGGATGCCGTTCAACCCGCCAACCGGATAGGCCGGATCATGCGGGTGACAGGCGAGCCTGACCCCTTCGCGTTCGGCGGTCGGCAGAATGGCTTGCACCAGATACTCGATCGCATTCCAGCCGTCTTGTTCGCTGACCTGTCCGGCTTGGGTGCCCAGAACTTGCCCCGCTGCTTCGGGTGTTCCAAGGGCGTTCACGGCTATATCGGCCCCATGGCCACCTCCGGGATGGCCAACGCCCCAATAAGAGAAGCGTTCGTCGCGTTGGGGTGAATAATCATGCAGCCGGAAGGCGGAACATTGCACACCGCCGCGCCCGCTCTCGAAACCGGTGCGGGTGATGCCGACCATTTGGACGTTGTATTTCAGGGTTGTCACACCGCCTGATGCGGCGGCCCGGATATCGTTGCGCAAGCGCTCCGCCGTCACCTCGGCCTTCTCGCGCTGGTGCAGGCTATCGAGCAGGATTGATCCGACATCCAGTGCCAGCACATCCAGCTTCAGCCCCAGTTCTTCGATCGATGCGCGCTGTGCGGCCACTTTGGCGCCTTCCCAGCCGCCTTTCTCATTCAGCAGTTGCATGTTTGGGCGGGTATCAACCACCACATGTTCAACGCCAAGCTGCAAGGATAGCTTGAGCCTGTCGGGAGTCGGATTGATGATCTGTTCACCGATATACATGACTGGCCTTACGGGGCTTGCAGATGGTAGCCGCGTCCGGCGTAATCGAAATCAAGCAATTCGCAAATCGGTACCGATGGATCTGCTTTCGAGGCGTAATAGGCACGGATTTCACGGATCAAGCCGGAATGTTCGTCAAAGACATACCATTCATCGCCTCGCAAGGCGGTGTTGGTCTTCTGCTTCCAATGGGTCCATTCAATCACCGCCTCGGGAGCGGATGAAGAGCACAGGACTTTTTCGATCGACCAGCGCGAGCCGAGATTTTCGACACACCAGATCCATTTTCGGGCGATCACATCCGCTGTCCGCCACGGAATATCGGGCAGGCCGGGGGGGAAATAATGCACGGCATCAGCGGTGAAACAGGAGACCAACGCATCATAATCGGCCGCATTGCAGGCGTCGAAATAGCGACGGATTTCACGTTCCATATGCTCGGGGGTGATGTCCATCATTATACGGCTCCGGCGCGGATCGTGTGGGCCTTGGCAGGGTCGCTGCCTGCGTGTTTCCATGCCTCGTAATCGGCGCGGGTCTGCGGGGTCGGGGGATAGACGCCATATAGCCCTTCGCCGGCCTCGATCCTCAAGGCGACATAGGCCTCGAACTGGTCGCGCTTTTCGCAGGCGTCGGCCAGATCTGCAGCCATAGCGCGCGGGATCACCGTGATCCCGTCACCGTCACCCACCAGAATATCACCGGGATAGACCGCAACGCCCGCGCAGGAAATCGGCACATTCAAATCGGCGGCATGGTGGGTTGATAGCCGTGTCGAGGCCACCACACCGCGTGCATAGGCGGGAAACGCCATGGCGGCAATTTCCAACCCGTCGCGCAAGCCACCGTCGGTAACGAGGCCGACGGCCCCGCGCTTCATCATGCGTGTTACAAGGATATTGCCAGCCGATGCCGATGATAAATCATTGCGGCTGTCGATCACCAGGACCTGGTTGGGTCCGATATGCTCGACCGCTTCCCATTGCAGGTTGTTGTCATTGGGGTAGGGGGTCAGGGTGTCATAGGTATCAATATCCTCGCGCGCCGGAATATAGCGCATCGTATAGGCCTCACCGGCAAATTTGGCGCAATCAGGATTGAGCGGCTTCAGACCGACCAAAAAGCACTGCCTCAGGCCACGTCGAAACAGTTCCGTGGTCAATGAACCGCTGCTGATGGCTTTCAACCGCGCCAGCAGATCGGGGGCAAGCGGGCTCAAATGATGGTCACTCAAATGCCGGGTCACGCGTCTCTCCCATCGCCAATCTTTGTTATTCATCAAGATACATCAAACCGGTTTGGTATGACCAATCATAGTTGGTCGGTAGCCAAGGCCAAGACTCAATCTGCTTGCGGACTAACCCTGCCAGCGCACAAAAACTGCATCCTCATAAAACCGCTCCGTTCGCGGCGTTGGAGGCGTGAGTTCAAGTCTTGACGCATTAAGGCACTAATGTATTAGTTGGTCAATGCCGTTTTTGGTATTTTGCAGCGCTTGCGTGGTATAAGGTGATGGCTACAAGTCGGGCTGGGGGTAAAATGAGGGGTTTGGCGATGGCAGCAGGTGAAGATCCGCAAGAATGGCAGCCGGTGCGTTCAGTCCTGCTCAAGCAGCGTGATCGCTCGCGGCAGGCAGCGCCGCAGGTCTGTGATCAGTTGCGGACCCGGATACTCTCAATGGAGCTGGTGCCTGGAACGGTGCTGTCGCGTGTCGATTTGCAGAGTGCATTCGGGTTGAGTTCAACCCCGATCCGCGAGGCCTTGCAACTGTTGGCAGCCGAGGGGCTTGTCGATATTTTCCCTCAGCACGCCACGCTTGTGGCTCCGATTGATCTGACGCAGGCCAAGCAGACACAGTTTCTGCGCCGCTCGATCGAACTGGAAATCGTGCGGCATCTGGCTTTGACACCGGACAGGGCTTTTCTGTCCGCCCTTGAGGAGTCGCTCAAGGAGCAGGAATTCATCGCCAGCCGCAAGGATCTCGACCGTTTCATGGCCGCCGATCTGGCCTTCCACCGCCTGACTTACGAGGCCGCCGGCGTGCCCGATCTCTGGTCGATGCTGCGTCGCCAGACCGGCCATATCGACCGTATCCGCCGCCTGAATCTGCCCAGCGCTGGCAAGGTCGAGCAAATTCTGGCCGACCACATGGCCTTGTTCAACGCCATCGCCGACGGCAATGCGGGGGACGCCCAAGGCGTTCTGCGCGGCCACCTCTCGCGCTCGCTGTCCCTGACAGGAGAAATGCGCTTGCAGCATCCCGGGTATTTTCGGGATTAGTATTTCAATCAAGAGGGCTCGAACAGTGTTGCCCACTTGCATGCCATGACCGCATTCATGGTTTACTGCTGAAATACAACCTCACCATTCAAAACAGTCTCGATCACCCGATGGTCCTCAGACCAGCGCACCTGTCCGGGGTCACTCACTGCAATCCCTTGTTCGGCAAGGGCTTTTCGGGGATTGGTGCTGCCGAGCGTGATCGCGTCTTCAAAACGGCACAGGCCCCACAGCACCAGATTGCGGACCCCCTGGTCCATGGTCAGGCTGGAACCGGCCAGATTGGGGGCATCTTTTTCGCGGACCGTGCCGTCCTCGCCGCGATCGACCCAGAAACCGGCAAAGGGATAGCGGCCCGCTTTGGCACCTGCAGCGGACACGGCATCGGTGACCAGTATCGAGCGCTCCAGCCCCTTGGTGCGCAGCAGCATGGTTAAAACCGCCTTGGGCACATGGATCCCGTCGACGATGAAACACCCCCACAAGGTATCTTCGACCAGTTGGGCGACAATCGGATTGTCGAATTTATGCATCTGGTGCGCAACGCCATTGCCAAGATGTGTGGCCATCAGCGCACCTTGGGCAATTGCCTGTTTGACAGTGGCCGCACGGGCATCGGAATGACCGAGCGAAACCGCGATATGGCGTGCGCGCGCCTCGCTGATCACCTCAAGCGCATGGGGCTGTTCTGGCGCGAGAGTCAGCAGAACGATCGGCTTGGATAAAGGCGCACGTAAGCGGTCAACCAGACCGATATCGGCGGGAATCATCGCTGCGGCGGGATGACATCCGCAAAAGCCGGGGGCGGGGTTCAAAAACGGCCCTTCCAGATGATAGCCCGGTACCATGGCTTTCGCGCGCGGGCTGGCCTGCACTGCGCGGTCAAGGGCGTTAAAGCGGGCTTGCAACTGCGCCTCGGTTGCGGTGATCAGGGTGGGGAGAAACTGCGTCACCCCGCTGGCCAGCAAGGCATCAATGGCGGTTTCAAATGCCGCGGGCGTCAATTCGGCATCGTTGAAATCGACACCGGCAAAGCCGTTGACTTGCAGATCGAACAGGCCCGCAGTGGTGATCATGGCCGCACAGTCAGCTTCGAGGCGGCATGCGGATCAAGCGCGATCACGCAAGACGGATGCAGCCGCAGGATCGAGGCGGGACATAGGGGGGTCAAAGGGCCTTCGATGGCGTTTTGCGTGGCCTCGGCCTTGCGTGCATCCGGTACCGTGATCAGCAGATGGTTTGAGGCTAATATCTGGCGGATCGACATTGAAATTGCCTGTGTCGGCACGGCTTCCAAAGTGGGGAACCAGCCTTCGCCCCATTGCTGCTTGCGGCATGCTTCATCCAGATCGACAACAAGATAGGGGCTTGTTGTGTTGAAATCGGCGGGTGGATCGTTGAAAGCCAGATGGCCGTTCTCGCCGATACCGGCAAAGCAGACGGCAATGCGCAAGCCGCTGATACGGTCGTTGAGGCGTTTGATCTCGCCAGTCAGATCGGGAGCATCACCGATCACTTCGACAAATTCACCGAGATTGGGCAGTTTCGAGACAAAACGTTCCTGCAAATAACGGCGGAAGCTCGCACCATGGCTGATGGGCAAGCCGACATATTCATCCAGATGGAAAGCAGTGACTTTGCTCCAGTCCAGATCCGTTTCATGGACCAGCGCATCGAGCAGTTCAAACTGGCTTGCCCCGGTGGCGACAATGATATTGGCGTGGCCATCTTTGGCAATCGCCTGGCGAATAAGACTGGCGCCTTCTTTGGCCATGAAGGCGCCAAGGCTCGGTTTGTCGTCGAGTATACGGATAAGCATGGCACATTCCTAAGCAGGTTCGGGTCAGGTGCGGACAAATGAGAGGCCCGGCAAGGGCCCGTCATCGCAAGCTCGCGGGGAAAACTATACAAATTGGACATGCTCAGGGATAGAGGCCTGATTGTCTATCCGCTCCCACGCCAATCCCTCGGTTTTTCTGGAGTGGATTGAACAGTGAAAAGACAGTGCTGTCTAGGTTGAGACGGATTTTAACCGTGTGTATCCGCTTTGGATGTTTAGCCCTGGGGTGTTTAGCCCCGGGGTGTTTAGCCCTGCGGTGTCTTAGCCTTGCCGCCGCAAAAAGCCTGTGATGGTTACCCGCTCCCAAATATCGGCCTGTTTGAAAGGATCAGCAGCGTTGAACCGCTCGACAGTCGCGCGGTCCGGAGCCTCGATCAAAAAAAA
>CANGQA010000088.1 GCA_947455995.1 Hyphomicrobiales bacterium
GAGAAAATTCTAGAGGATCAGCTTGGTATGGCGGTCACCATCACCCATGGTGGCCAAGGCGGCGAATTAAAGATCCGCTATACAACGCTCGACCAGCTGGAAGACCTCTGTCAAAAACTACGCCGTTAAAGATCAACCGCGACGTTTTGAGTGACGAGAGAGATCTAGGCAACAGCGAGAAACAATACTGTCTGCCAAAGCTGATGTTTTACGTGCCATTGTCTGGGCCTCAAACAAATGTGCGATAGCCCTTTCTAGAACTTCACGCTTCCAAGACCGGATCTGCTTCTCAAAAGCATTTTTGCGTTTGAAATGAAGTCTGGAGGCTTGGGTAATCGAAGCCAGATCCTTGCCCTGATCGAGCAAAGCACGTGATTGCTGCAATAGAATTGCATGGCGCAACAAAGCACCGACAATCATTCCCGCATCTAGGTGTTCGGCAAAACAACGGCGCAGCATTTCATCGGCGTTGTTGCTGTCGCCGACAAAAACCGAGTCAATCAACTGATCGAGATTCACCGTGCCGGTGTCGGTCATCATGGCATCGACATCGGCTAGGGTAATACGTTGGCGGCCACTGACATACAGCACCAACTTGTCGATTTCGTTGCGTGACATGAGACGGTCGGCACCCAGACGCTCGATCAAAACAACTTTGGCATCACGATCAATCTGCAACCCATATTGTTTGAGCCCTTGATCGACTAATAAGTCCAAGCTTTTGATCTCATCGACAAAACAAGGCAAAGCGACAGCCGTGGATGCTTTTTCGATCAGACTGCGGAGTGGACTTTTGGGGGCCAATTCGCCTGCTTCAAGCACAATAAGGGCATCACGCGGCGGAACGGCGCATAATTGGCCGATGGCTTCGGCCAGAGGATTATTGCCCATACGCACCCAAATGCTGCGTTTGCCGCCGAACATCGGCACCGTATGGGCTTCGTCAACAAGCCGCATAGGGTCGGAGGCCAGTTGATCGCCATCCATACGGATCAATTGGAATGGATCATCAGGGTTTTCAACACCTGAGCGTGCAAGCAAACGCGCACGCTCTGAAACAAGCCCTTGATCGGGCCCATAAATTAAAACAATGGGATAACGTGGATCTGGCCGTCTCAGGAAAGAGTCCACCTCACCCGCTTTGAGTGCAGTCATCGGATCATTTTTGGTTTAGCAGGAGAGTGGCGACACGTGTGCGAATATCTTCCGCCATGGCCTGTGCCACCCGGGTTTCGGCATCCCGGCGGGCTCGAGCCGCAGAAAAGCGTTGAGACATCCGGTCAAAAGTCGCCGATGAATTGACAACCCCACGCCCTATTTCCGCACCTGTATCGATCCGTGTCAGGATAAATGTGACGGATGTCAGTACAGAGCCGACATCCGCACGCCCGGATGAGGAATCAATCACCGGAGTGGTAAGAGAATTGGTGGCTTTCATGGTCAATTTATAGCGGGGTTTGGCAGGAAGCGTCCCGCCGTTCAATTCGAACAATACATTCTGGACCAGAAAATGACCTAGATTATCCTGCATAGGCTCGACATCGACCAGGGCGAGCTCACTGGCTATGGTAGAGTTGTCTTTACCAAACTCGCCGTTCAGCGGTCGGAAACAGCCGGCAAGGGCAAGTGCCATCAAGCCAGCGGCAATCAGTTTTGAATAGGGTTTAGACGACCACATTGACGATCCTTTGCGGAACAACGATGATCTTCTTAGGAACCTGATTGTCTAATGCCTTTTGCACCGCGTCGAGAGCTAAAACAGCTGTCTCAACGGTTTTTTGATCAGCATCACGGGCAATCGTCAGATCAGCGCGTTTCTTGCCGTTGATTTGAACAGGATAGGTAAATTCATTCTCGATAATCAGGCTCCGGTCGGCTACTGGCCAAGCGGCTTCAGCCACAAGACCCTGACCACCCAGAACGGACCAACATTCCTCGGCAAGATGCGGCATCATCGGAGCCACAATCTGAACAAGGATCAGCCCGGATTCGCGCAAGACAGCGACGAGATCCTGTGAAGCCGGACCCTCGCATTCGCTCATGGCGGATTGCAATGTATTGGACAATTCATAGACATGGGCAACGCAACGGTTGAATCTGAGTCGTTCCACATCGTCTTCGGTGCGTGCCAAGGCACGATGGGCGGCTTTTCGGATTGCCAAGGCTGATTGCTCGGAATGGAGTGCTGAGTGGCCATCTTCAAGCGAAGCAATATCACAGACAACACGCCACAGCCGTTGCACAAAGCGCGCCGCACCTTGAACGCCTTCCTCGGTCCAGATGACATCGCGTTCGGGAGGTGAATCTGACAGCATGAACCAGCGGGCAGTATCGGCCCCGAATGTGCTGATGATATCATCGGGATCAACCGTATTGCGCTTGGATTTCGACATTTTCTCGATTGCGCCGATGCTTACAGGCGTCTTGTCGGTCAAACGGCTGGCATGACGCTGGTTTCCATCGCTCACGATCGTGATTTCGGCAGGAGAAATCCATTGTCCGTCAGCATCTTTGTAGGTTTCATGGACAACCATACCCTGTGTGAACAGGCCGGCAAACGGTTCATCGATCCCAGCGTGACCCGTTTTGTGCATGGCGCGGGTAAAAAAACGTGAATAGAGCAAATGCAGAATCGCATGCTCGATACCACCAATATATTGGTCAACGGGTAACCAGTGATCGACTGTTGCGGGCACAGTCGGATCAGTGTCGTTCCATGGATTGGTGAAGCGGGCAAAATACCAGGACGAATCAACAAAAGTATCCATCGTATCGGTTTCACGCCGCGCCTCTTTGCCGCATTGCGGACAACCGACATGCTTCCATGTTGGATGGCGATCGAGAGGATTGCCGGGCACATCAAACGTAACATCATCTGGAAGCACGACAGGCAGGTCTTGTTTCGGAACCGGAACAGTACCGCAACTGTCACAGTGAATGACCGGAATCGGGCATCCCCAATAACGCTGGCGTGAAATGCCCCAGTCACGGAGGCGGAAATTGACCTTGCGTTTTCCAACAGGCAAGCCGTCGAGCATGGTCGCTTCAAGCCGTTTGGCGACGTCTTCACGCGCCTCGGCAGGAGTCATGCCATCGAGGAAACGCGAATTGATCATGACACCGTCGCCATCATAGGCCAGATCGGTAACGGTGAATGTATCGGCAGCGCTTGGGCTCGGACAGACAACCGGTGTCACACCCAACCCATAGGCATTGACGAAATCAAGATCGCGCTGGTCATGTGCGGGGCAGCCGAAAATGGCTCCGGTGCCGTAATCCATCACAATGAAATTGGCAACATAAACCGGCAATTCCCATGATGGATCGAAGGGATGAATGGCGCGCATACCGGTGTCAAAGCCCTTTTTCTCGGCCTTGGCAATCGCCTCTTGGGCTGTGCCGACGCGCTTGCAATCCTCGATGAAAGCAGCCAGCTCGGGATTTTTTTCAGCAGCAGCCCGCGCCAACAGGTGATCCGCCGCGAGTGCGAGAAAATGGGCGCCAAACAGGGTATCAGGCCGCGTTGTATAGATTTCGAGCGCTGTATCATGATGGGGAACAGTCTCTGGGTTTAAAGCAAAACGGATCGATAGCCCTTCGGAGCGTCCAATCCAATTTTGCTGCATGGTACGGACTTTTTCGGGCCAGCGATCCAGCCCGTCAAGCGCATCCAGCAATTCCTGCGCATAATCGGATATTTTGAAAAACCATTGGGTCAATTCGCGTTGTTCGACCGCAGCACCAGAACGCCATCCGCGCCCATCGATGACCTGTTCATTGGCCAGAACAGTCTGGTCCACGGGATCCCAATTGACTTTTGCTGTTTTGCGGTCAATCAGACCGGCTTTCAGAAAGTCCAGAAACATATGTTGCTGGTGGCGGTAATAGCGTGGGTCGCAGGTTGCCAGTTCGCGCTTCCAATCCAGTGAAAGACCCATGGATTTCAGTTGGTCGCGCATGGTGGCGATATTGGCATAGGTCCAGGCAGCGGGATGGGTCTTGTTGGCCATTGCCGCATTTTCGGCAGGCATTCCAAACGCATCCCATCCCATGGGATGCAAGACGTTGAAACCACGGGCCCGCTTGTAGCGAGCCACCACATCGCCCATCGCATAATTGCGCACATGGCCCATATGGATGCGACCGGATGGATAGGGAAACATTTCCAAGACATAATATTTCGGACGCGGATCATCATTTTGGGTTTCAAAAAGTGATTTTTGGTCCCAAATGCGCTGCCATTTTGGTTCGGCTTCACGCGCGTTATAACGCTCGGCAATCATGACTATGCTAACACCGTCTCGAATCAGTCAAAGGACACGTGGTATAACACCACGCAAGGTGGTCTGACTAAGGACACGAATGCGCTTGGCGGTCAATATTTGCCGCTCAATATTTGTTGGCTTAAGACGAGAAGCAGCACCGACGGATCAATACGAAAGGCCATAAAGTGACTGACCAGCAGGCAATAGTGCAACGCTATCACGAGGTTCAGGCCAATATCACCATGGCAGCCCATGATGCAGATCGGGAACCATCGTCCGTGTGTCTTGTTGCCGTGTCCAAAACCTTTGATGCGCCCGATATCCTGCCTCTGCTGGAAGCAGGGCATCGGGTATTCGGTGAAAACAGGGTGCAGGAATCACAGAAAAAATGGCCGGATCTGAAGGCGCGTTTTAGTGATGTCGAATTGCATCTGATCGGCCCCTTACAAAGCAATAAATCACGCGAGGCACTGGCTTTGTTCGATGTCATCGAAACCCTGGATCGTGAAAGCATTATCCGGGCCATTGCCAGGGATTGGCCGTTGATGGAAAAGAAGCCGCGCTTGCTGGTGCAGGTCAATACCGGACACGAGCCGCAAAAGGCCGGTGTGCTGCCGCAGGATCTTCCAGCAATACTGGCTCTGGCTAAAGAGCTGGGACTGCAGATCAGCGGCTTGATGTGCATTCCGCCTGTTGATCAACCACCTTCGCCGCATTTTGCCGTTCTGGCCAGATTGGCAAAAACCAACGGACTCACATATTTATCGATGGGAATGAGTGCGGATTATGCCGAAGCGATCCAGCTGGGCGCCGATTATGTGCGGGTCGGCAGTGCTATTTTCGGGCATCGCTGACCCTCAAGATATCTTGAAACAACGGATGCGTCCAAGCCACATCAATAACAGGCGCATATCCTTGCGGCTGAGTGCAATGCAGCCTTCGGTCGGCTTATAGCCGTCTCGTGCGAGATGAATGAAAATCGCACTCCCGCGATAGGGAAGCCGGGGACAAGTATTCCAGTCGGTCTCGATCACCAGATCATAGAGATGATCATCTCGCCATAGCCGTTCATGACTTTTGTTAAACGGAATTTTGATGTGTCTGTTATAGGAAAAGGAGCCGGGGGCATCGCACCAGCCATCATCAGGTCTGATGATCTGTTGAGGAAGTCGGCTGGTGGTTGGTCGAAGGTTTTGGTCGGCGCGATAGAAGATGCGGATCGGTACGAGGCTGGCCCGCGGTGTTGCGCCATCACCCTCGCGCTTGTGCTGGTTCAAACCGGAGCGGCCCAAGGCACAGGCAAGCCGTAACGGTCCGATCGAAATGATTCCGCGACGCCGATCAGAAGGGCGAGCCCTGACAAATGCGGTAATGGGTCTATTTGCCTTGGAGATAGCCATCAATTACTCATATCGTGTCATCATGTGATGTGACCAGTCTAGAAGGAGCATTCCCTATGCAAGGTGATCATCATGGAGATCATCATATCGTCATTGTGGATGGTCTGACAGTCCGCCATCACCATCTTATCGGTTCACTTAAAAGCGCCAAGGGAATGAGCGTCTATAGCCGCTCGCTCGAGGAGCTGATCCAAAACAAGCCGGATCAGGACGAGGAAACCCTGCTGGTTGATGTCATTGTGCTGTTGGACGACGGGACGAACCCGCATCAGGACATCACGACAAAAATTCGTGCGGCGGGATTGACCCAGCCTTTGCTTGTGTTGAGCGCTCATAGCGAGGCGAGGGATGATGAAGCAGATGAAATGATCCGGTTACCGGTCCAGATCGGTTTTTTGCTTGCGCGGATCAGAGCCCATATCAGCATGTATGAATCAAGTGAGGAAGCAAGCCTGACCCTCGGGGCCTATGTGTTGCGCTCTGGCTTGCGGCAGCTGATCCTGCCTGATGGTTCTGTGGTGAAATTGACAGAAAAAGAAATCAATATTTTGCGCTTCCTGCATCGGGCCAACGGTCAGCCGGTGTCGCGCGAGGTGCTGCTAGCCGAAATTTGGGGGTATAATTCACAGATATCCACCCATACTTTGGAAACACATATTTACCGCTTGCGACAAAAGAGTGAGGGTGGCGCTGAGCATATGCCCCTGGAAACACCCTTGTTGGTCACCGATGCCGGTGGCTATCGATTGGTGGTTTGAAACAACTGGTTCACTTTTTATGGCCCTGATAGACGACGTTAATCTGTTCTACAAACAGCCCGCTTTGCGGGTTTTTCATGATGAGGCCTTGCGGTTTCTTGCGCTTTCGTCAGAAAAAGTGATAGCCCAGACCGGTGAAGTGCTGTTTCGCAAAGGTGACAAGGCCAGTGGAGCCTATCTGATCCGGAACGGTCAGTTATCGCTGGTGACCACCGACACAACAGAGACACAGGAATTGTTTTTAGGTGATCTAGTTGATGAATCCGCGTTACTGGCAGAAGTACGCTATCGTGCCACCTGCATTGCCCGGGTCCCGACCAATTTGATCTTTATTCCGCGTCATGCAGTACAGCGGGTTTTGCAGGAATATCCCGATCTGGTTGTCGCATGGGAAAACGACATCATCAAACGGCTTTATGATGTAAGAATCACTCTCGAGAAAGTGATGAAAATCTTACCGTCATCCGATCAGAATGCGCGACAGATGGACGTGCATTAACCCTTTTTAGATCTTGATACGGATCAGGACCGGTACATGATCCGACGGGCGTTCCCAGCCGCGTGCTTCCCGGAAAATTTTCAGATCATGCAAGCCGTCCGACAGATCGGGTGAGACCCAGATATGGTCGAGTCTGCGGCCACGATTGGCGGTGTCCCAGTCAGCCGCGCGATAGCTCCACCATGTATAGACTTTTTCAGGTTCCGGTTTTTGCGACCGGATGGCATCGACCCAGCCACCATCTTTGATGACATTGGTCATCAAATTGGTTTCAACAGGAGTATGGGAAACGATTTTGAGCATTTGCTTGTGGCTCCAGACATCGTTTTCGAGAGGCGCGACGTTAAGATCCCCTACAAGCACCGCTTTTTGGGCGGCTGGCTGTTGGGTCTGTCCCCATTGGCGCATTTCTTCAAGAAAGCTGAGTTTGTGGGCAAATTTGCTATTTTCATCGGGATCGGGAATATCGCCGCCCGCCGGGACATAGAAATTATGAATAGTCAGGCCGCTGCCTTCATCGCCCAATTCCGCGGCAATGTGACGGGCATCGGGATTGTCGCAGAAAAACAGGTTATGGGTGGAACGGATCGGCAAGCGCGACACGATCGCCACACCGTGATAGCCCTTCTGACCATTGATCACCACGTGTTCATAACCGAACTTGCGGAAATCAGATAAAGGAAACTGGCCGTCATGGCACTTGGTTTCCTGCAGACACAGCACATCCGGTTGTTGTTCAGCGAGAAAACGGCCAACCAACCCGATTCTCAGCCGGACAGAATTGATATTCCAGGTCGCAATGGTAATGGCCATGGCACAGTTGTCCTTCGGGCGAATGGTAACGTGCCGCAACACTTAAAGGATGCTTTGGTATCCCCCAAGGTGGAACAGGGCCTATCCAAAGACTTATTTGTAGGTTTGGAAATCGATGACAAATAATTTCGGATCAGGCCGATCCTTCGTATTGATCTCGTTGAGTACGACACTGATTTCAACACCTTGCGGATCGACAACGATCCACTGCTTCAGCAACAGACTGGGTTGCTCGAAAAACAAGGTGACTTTCGATGTGCCTGCAAAAGTTGAATGATCTTCTACAGCCACGATCACCCGATCCGGATCGACCCGAATTCCGGTGACTTTGAGATCGCGGGCGAGGTCAATTTGCTCGCGGGTCAAAAATTTCAGCGGAGTCTGGCCAATCGGATAGATGTCCTGGGTCGCCATTTTTGTATCGCGCACGGCAACCGAAGAGCCATCAGCGATGATTTCGGTCGGAACTGGCGGGTCATAATCGAACCGCAACTTACCCGGCTTCATCACATAGACCTGACCCTCGCTCTGGCGATTGCCGACGAGCTGGGTGAAATAGGCACTGAAATAGGGGCTTGCATTCAGCGCGGCATTCACGCGCTTGAGCACTTCGGGCGCCGGAGTGTTCAGTGGAAGCGGTTTCTGAACCTCTGTTTTGGTTATCACCGACGGTGGTGGTGGAGCTGTGGGCACAGGCGGGGCAGGGGCCGTTGCAGCCGGAGGGACAGGCTTTGTAGAAATAGACGCGCCGTATTTGCTTGGTCGTATCGGCGGACGAGGAGCAGTCTGAGCCCAGACAGGGGTAAACGAACCGGCAAGACCGGTCATTACACATAAGGCAGCTGTGATCCGCATGGTTTGGTGGCGTTTAATCGTCACTGTCCCGATGCCCTGATTCAAGAAGAATGTCACGCTTCCCCGCATGGTTGGGTGCGCCGACAATGCCTTCGTTTTCCATACGCTCGATCAGTGAGGCTGCCCGGTTATAACCGATTTGCAATCGGCGTTGGATATAGGAGGTCGAGGCTTTGCGGTCGCGCAAAACAATCGCAACGGCCTGATCATACAGATCACTGCCGGCACTGCCGAATGAACCCTGATCGAACACTGCCTGATCTTGATCCTGCGAGCCGTCATCCTCGGTGACTGTTTCGAGATATTGGGGCTGGCCTTGTGATTTCAGATGAGCAACCACACGTTCGACTTCGGCATCGGAGACGAATGGTCCATGGACGCGGCTGATACGCCCGCCTCCCATCATGTAGAGCATATCGCCTTGACCAAGCAGCTGTTCGGCTCCCTGTTCGCCCAGGATTGTGCGGCTGTCGATTTTGGATGTGACTTGAAACGATATTCTCGTCGGAAAATTGGCTTTAATTGTTCCGGTAATCACATCGACGGATGGGCGTTGCGTGGCGAGAATCACATGGATCCCTGCTGCCCGCGCCATTTGTGCCAGACGCTGGACTGCGCCTTCAATATCCTTGCCGGCGACCATCATCAGATCGGCCATTTCATCGACAACGATCACGATATAGGGCAAGGCATCAAGCGGCATGGCTTCGGTTTCATAGACAGCCTGACCGGTTTCGCGGTCAAAGCCTGTCTGGACTGTGCGGCTGATTTCTTCACCCTTGGCACGGGCTTCTGCCACACGGGCATTGAAGCCGTCGATATTGCGCACGCCGAGTTTGGACATTTTTTTGTAGCGCTCTTCCATTTCTCGCACAGCCCATTTGAGCGCGAGAATGGCTTTTTTCGGATCTGTCACAACCGGGGTGAGCAGATGCGGAATGCCGTCATAGACCGAGAGTTCAAGCATTTTCGGATCAACCATGATCAGGCGGCATTCTTCCGGCTTCAACCGGTAGAGCAGCGATAGGATCATGGTATTGATAGCCACCGATTTGCCCGAACCGGTGGTGCCTGCAACCAGCAGATGCGGCATGCGGGTTAATTCGGCGATCACCGGATCACCGCCAATCGTTTTACCCAGACAAAGTGCCAGCTTCATCTCAGTATTGGCAAAGGCCTCGCTGGCCAGCATTTCGCGCAAGAATACTGTTTCGCGCCGTTGGTTGGGCAATTCGATGCCGATAGCATTCCGTCCCGGTACCACGGCGACGCGGGCAGAAATCGCGCTCATCGAACGGGCAATGTCATCGGCCAAGCCAACAACGCGCGAGGATTTGATCCCCGGTGCCGGTTCCAGCTCATACAGGGTCACAACCGGACCGGGTCGGACATTCACAATCTCGCCGCGTACGCCGAAATCATCGAGCACACCTTCAAGCAGGCGGGCATTTTGTTCGAGCGCTTCGGGAGGAATCAGCGGGCCAGTTTGTTTTTTCGGTTCGGCCAGCAGCGACAGCGAGGGATACGCATAGCCGTCTTCATCGCTTTTAAACATGATGGAGGAAGATTTGCTGGTCGAGCGTGCCCGTTTGGGCTTGCTGTTTGCTACAGGCTCGTCATCAATGTCAGGAAATTCAAACTGTTTCTGGCGCGCAGTCTGGATGATCGGAGGCAGTGAAGGATCGCTGTTCTGGGCATCAAAACCCGGTTCGATCCGGCCATGCTGAACCCGGTCATAGACCATGTTATTGTCAGTTTTTGGCCGGAATAAGCGGGCAAACCAAGCTTTCAGACTCAAGAACCAATGAATGATTGCCCCAAAATAGGCCGAGGAGAAAAACGGCTCGGGTTCGCGCTCGTCTTCTTTGAGATCATCGAGCATAATTTGGCGTTTTTGCGCGGCCTCGTTCTGGCTTTTCTCGTAATCACCCAAACCAATGCCTGCAACGATCATCAAAGACAGCAGTGACATCAGGCCAAAAGTAAAACCGACAACAGGTTTTGCCGGCAATTCGAGACCAATCCAGGGTGTTACCCAATTCAGAATCACATCCCCTATAAATCCACCCAGACCTGTCGGTAGCGGCCAACGGTTGGTGGTCGGGAAAACCGCAGCCATGGTCGAAAGGCTTACAATACCGATGAGCAGCAGCAGCAAGCGGGATTTGGGCCGCAAAACCTCGCCGCTGGCCATCATTTTCAGGCTGGCATAGCCGATCGGAATCAGGATGGCTCCGGCACTCAAACCGAAAAGCTGGATCAGCAGATCGGAGGCAATCGCTCCCGGCCAGCCCAGAAAATTACGTACCGGCGCACTGGTTGCATGATTGAGACTCGGATCGGTCACCGACCATGTCAGCAAAGCGGTAGCCCCCGCTGCTGTGAGCAATAACAGGCACAGACCAATGATTTCGACCGCCCTACGGGTCATGAAGTCCCGAATATGGTCGATAAACCGATCCTGATGGGCCTCTCTCGATCTGATCATATGCATCAAGAGCCTTGATAGAAAAAGGCCGAAGCAATTCCGGCCAGACTTTTCGATCCTAGCCGTTGCAAAGTTAAAATCTTGTTAAGGAATGCACCAGTGCCATGAAAAAAGGCGACTGAAACAGCCGCCTTCATATCAATATCCTGGTCATCTCAAACTCCGGGTTGAAGCGGGCCTTGGTCCGCTTCGCTGTTTGATCGCCAACAGGGATCAATAGTTGTAGGCGCGTTCGTCATGCTCGGTAATGTCGAGGCCTTCGCGTTCGGCTTCGGGAGATACACGCAGGCCAACCAGCATATCGGTGATTTTGTAGAGTATCGCCGATCCGATGCCCGACCATACGAGGGTCAAAGCAACGGCTTTCAACTGGCCGATCATCACGGTTGCCATGTCGTAATCAGCCACAGAGAGTTCGCCCGGCTTCATCGCATAGTCAGCAATACCGACGCCACCCAGGGCCGGATTCACCAGAATACCGGTAGCGAGTGCCCCCATGATGCCGCCGACGCAATGGACGCCGAACACATCGAGCGAATCGTCATATTTCAGGGCATTCTTGACGGTCGATACGAAGAAGTAGCAGATCGGGCTGACCAGCAGGCCGAGAACGATTGCGCCCATTGGGCCAGCAAAACCCGAGGCCGGTGTAACAGCCACCAGACCAGCCACTGCACCCGAAACCATCCCGAGCAAAGTCGGCTTGCCTTTGGCCATCCATTCCGTGAACAACCATGACAGGGTTGCTGCAGCAGTTGCCACGAAAGTGTTGACCATCGCCAGAACCGCACCGCCGCTTGCTTCAAGGTTGGAGCCAGCATTGAAGCCGAACCAGCCGACCCAGAGCAGTGAAGCCCCAACCATTGTCATGGTGAGGGAGTGAGGAGCCATCAGCTCTTTCCCATAACCGACGCGCTTGCCGATCATGATTGCGCCGACAAGACCGGCAATCCCGGCATTGATATGAACAACCGTACCACCGGCAAAGTCGAGTGCACCCCACTGGAAGGCCAGACCTGCATCGGCCATCACGGCATCCAGCTTGGTTTGTGCAGCGGCCTTGGCAGCGTCATCGGTCGCGGCAGCCAGTGCTTTTGCAGCATCGGCAATCGCATCCGGACCAGCCCAATACCAGACCATGTGGGCAATCGGGAAGTAGATGAAGGTCACCCACAATGTCACAAAGACCAGCACGGCCGAGAAGCGTATACGCTCGGCAAATGCGCCAACAATCAGCGCAGGTGTAATGCAGGCAAAGGTCATCTGGAAGACGACATAGACCAGCTCTGGAATGACAACCCCGTTCGAGAAGGTAGCCGCTACGGAGTCAACGGTGACGCCCTTCAGGAAGAGCTTGTCGAGACCGCCAACGTAATCGCCAATCGCGCTTGGCGTGAAGGCCAGTGAATAGCCGAACACAACCCAGAGAATAGCCACCAGAGCCACAATCGCAAACACCTGGCTCAAGACGGACAGCATGTTTTTGGTGCGCACGAGGCCACCATAAAACAATGCCAGACCCGGAATGGTCATCAACAGAACCAGCACAGTGGAAATCAGCATCCATGCCGTGTCGCCCTTGTTGGGAACGGGAGCTGCAGGCGCATCAGCAGCAAGAACGGCAACGCTGGTTAGCGTTGTGCCCAAGCCAGCGAGCCCGAGAGAGAGCATAGAACGAAGTTTCATAGGAAAATTCCTTGTCAACAGAGGGCCGCTCAAAGCGCATCCTGATCGCGTTCGCCGGTGCGAATGCGAACGGCTTGCTCGATACTTGAAACAAAAATCTTACCGTCACCGATTTGACCGGTTTTGGCTGCTTCGGAAATGGCATCAATCACCTGCGGTACCAGATCCGAGTTGATCGCCACTTCAATTTTCAGCTTAGGCAGAAAACTGACGGCATATTCAGCGCCACGATAAATTTCGGTGTGGCCTTTCTGACGGCCATATCCTTTGACTTCAGTGACTGTAAGGCCGTGCACGCCGATTGTGGTCAGCGCATCGCGGACCTCCTCGAGCTTGAACGGCTTGATGATCGCCATAACGATTTTCATGGAGCCTGTTCCTCGGTTTATTCTCAACGGAAGCGA
>CANGQA010000089.1 GCA_947455995.1 Hyphomicrobiales bacterium
GAGCGGCACGAATACGCGACAGGTCCATTCCGCACCCTTTACGTATTGCGGGTGCAGGCAGTGGCGGTTCGGGCTGTGGCTTTTGCAAAATGATTGAGTAGCGCTGGTAGGCTTTGTCATACCAAGCATGATCAAGCAGCGAAGGAGCCTTCTTTGCTTTCAATTTTTTGACCGTGAGTTGCTCGCGCGGGCTTTTTATTGTTTTTGCCATTTGGCCTTTTTAGCCCTTCAGCAGATATCTGTCACTATCAAGATCAAAATTATCAATATTTTCAATGCATCCATATAGTTCTAAAAAATTATCGCAGTTTAGTAATGCTCCCGCCCTGATACTGATACTTTTCAGTTGGGATATAGCCTGAGCCGCGATTTGGTGCTCCACTCGGAACCGTGATCAAGACGCTCTTTGCATTAGAGGTAATAACTGGATCTGCTCCACCACAGAAATCTAACGGAGACGATGTTTTTTTGATACCATAAAATTGATTAGGTCTACGGAGCAAAATTCATTTGTTAGATTGTCATAATTAAATTTGTAGAACACAATTTTATCTCATTATTTAGCTTCAACCTATTATAAAAATAAAGGAAATCAATCTTTGTCAAAGTCCAAAACAGGGCGTTAAGATCAACCAATTTTATGACAAATATCCAGATTGCTCACTGCAAGCCTAAAGCATGGCGGGCGGCAATGCGGGCAAAGACCGTTCCTGGGCCGATGGTAATGCCCGGCGCCGGATAGGTGTCGCCCATGATGGATTGCATGTCATTGCCTACTGCATAAAGCCCGCCAATTGCCTGCCCCTGCGCATCAAGCACTTGAGCATGCTGGTTGGTGGCAAATCCGGTTGAAGCGCCAATATCTCCGGGATACAGGCGCACAGCGTAAAATGGAGCCTGTTGCAGAGGACCGAGATTGGGATTTTTCCCGGCCCATGCCGGATCGCCCAAATTCTGCTGATAGGCGGTTTCACCACGATGAAAATCGGGATCAATGCCGGTTTCAGCATAGTGGTTAAACTTATCTACGCTGGTTCTCAGCGCATCAGACGGGATTTCGAGCTTGCCCGCAAGTTCCTCGATGGTGCGGCCTTCGGTCAGGTAACCATCGGCCAGAAATGATGCGAGACCCTTGCCGCCTGGGCGAACCATGCCGATGCCGTAACGGCGCAAAGCAACGGTATCGCAGATCAGAAAAGCCGGAATAGTCGGCGTGGTCCGGTGGGCCTCCAGCATTGCCTGTGCGAACAGGTGGTAGGATGTGCTTTCATTCACAAAACGCTCGCCCTTGGCATTGACCGTGATCATGCCGGGCTTGGCACGGTCCATCACAAAATGCGGAAAAACCGCCGTGCTTCCATCGGCACGTTTACGCATCGAAACCGGTGCCCAGAATGCGTGAGTCCGGTTGTCTTGTCCGTAAATACCGCCAACCTTCTTGATCAGATCATGCGCCTGTCCGGTGTGACCGGGAGCAGCAGGAGACCATTCCTGCGGAACATCGGGCAACAGTTGCGCGCGTAAATCCGGATGGCGGTTGAACCCGCCGCTGGCCAGCACCAGTCCCTTGTTGATGCGGATGGAGCGGGTTTCGCCTTCGCTTTCGATCTCGATCTCTTCAACCCCCGCCGCACCGGACTTGATCCCGCGTAAAGTGGTTTCCAGCGCCAGTGTCACTTTTTCGTGGCGGGACAGCGAATAAAGCAACCGCGCCACATGTGCATTGCCCATCACCAACCGTGTACCGCGGGGCCATGCCATTCTGTCGCGTGCATGTCGCGACAGAATGGACAGCGCATGTTTGAAAGAGGCCCAGTTGCGGGTCATCGCAAGCAGATGGTTGATGTCGGTGCGGTCCACCATCATGCCGCCCAGCACTGTGAATTCGGGAATAGGCGGACGCAACAGTCTGAAGAGGTCGCCAAGCAGGCGACCATCAAACGGCACAGGCTCCAAAGCCCGCCCGTTAAGGGTCGAGCCTGCCAGATCCGAGATGTAATCGGGATGTTTGGGATAAGGACGATATTTGAGAGCCGATTGCTGCTCTGCCTGGTCGACAGCGGCGCAACCATTGTCGAGAAAAGCCTGACGGTTGGCGCGTACACTTCGTTCTCCAACCGCATTATCAAGATAATGGGCGGTTCGGGCCAGAGTGTCATCGGGATTGACGGCCGCTTCGTGATGCGATCCCGGTATCCAGCTTGTGCCTGCCGACCATGCCGTTGTCCCACCAACAAAGGCCGTGCGTTCGACCAGTAACACACTGGCGCCTTCCAAAGCTGCGAATAAAGCCGCAGCCATACCTGCTCCACCAGCTCCGATGACCACAATATCGACGGTGGTCAGAGGGTAGAGTGGCTGCAAGCCCCGATCCAGAAGCCTCATCTCAATGCGCCTCCAGCAGAAATTGAACCATCAAATGGCATCCATCCACAAGCATACCGGTTAAGATCATGAAGTCACGCCCTATGGCCTGCGCCTCTGCAACTATCCAGAAAACGGCGTGTGGCTGTCATACCGAGACGTGCCCGATCCAGATAACTCAGGGCTTGATCGCCTTTATGGGGTGTTTCGACACTGATAGGTAGATCGGCGGGCAGGATTTCCATCAATTCGCACAGCCACAAAGCCCCTTCGCCCGGCATCATACGCTCGCCGCGCGCTTCTACGATACAAGCTGCATCGCTGGCCGGTTGAATAGCCGGGGCATCACATAATTGCAGATAGCGCACCAGACCGGATGGCAAGGCTTTGACCGCTTCGGGGCTCCCGCCCGAGCGTGACAGGTGCAATGCATCGAGCAAGATTCCTACAGAAGCCCTGCCAGAGGCAGTGGCCAGCCGTGTCGCTTCCTCTATGGTGGCCGTTGCACGCCAGCGCATGAATTCGATGGCCATATCGATCTGCATCTCGGCGGCCATATCGGCAACGAGGCCGAGATTGTCGGCGGCACGCGCAAAATCGGCATCCTCGCAGGTGATCTGCATCAACGGCATCGACAATTCGGCTGCTGTTTCGAGCACCGGCCTCCAGTCCGCCACATCGGTGTCGGGCAGCAGGGTAAACACTTCGCCATCCAGAAAACGGATGCCGAGATCTGCCCCCATGGTTGTGATCTCGCGGATCAAGGGCTGGTTACCGACAATGGGATGGGCCAGTTCAAGCCCGTGCGGAGCGATAATCCGCAAGCCAGCCGCATCGTAACCGGTTTGGGCGGCAATCCTGATATGTTCACGCGGCTCGCACCCTTGAACGGTTAAAAAAGCCAGGGATAACAGATGGTTGTCATACATGGGCCAATTCCTTAATAGGTTGCACGGCCGCCCGACACGTCAAATACGGCGCCTGTCGAAAAGGAGCATTCCTCCGAAGCAAGCCAAGCGACAAGAGCGGCCACTTCTTCGGCCCGTCCCAAGCGGCCAACCGGAATTTTAGCCGTGACATAGGCCCGGAATTCAGGCGTCAACTGCTGCAGCATCTCGGTTTCGATAGCTGCCGGTGTGACGCAATTGACGCGGATTTGCGTGGTGGCCAGTTCTTTGCCGACCGACTTGGTCAAGGCGATGACCCCGGCTTTCGAGGCCGAATAGGCAACGGCATTCGGGTTGCCCTCCTTGCCTGCAATCGATGCAAGATTGACGATCCGTCCATAACCGGTTTTGAGCATTTCACGCACCGCTGCCTGACAGCACAGAAACACGGCTTCAAGATTGAGGTTCATCACAAAACGCCACCCCTCCAAGGGGTAATTCACGAATTCTTCCAGCGGGCCATTATGGCCTGCGCAGGTTACGAGTATGCCGAGTGGTCCCATATCCTGCACCACTTGTGCCGTTGCCGCATAGACGGCATTCTGATTTGTGACATCAACTTCATACCCACGGGCATTGGGAAGCTGGGCTGCGGCGGCCTCGGCGCGGTCACGGCTGAGATCCCAAATGGCTACTCTGTGGCCTTGTTCCGAAAGGCGTTGGGCAATCGGAAACCCCAAGCCACCGGCGCCACCTGTGACAATGGCAACGCGGCTTTCTTCGTGTCTCGACATGGGCTGTTCCCTCTGGCTTACTGGTTGCTCTGTCGTTTTGCATCGACTAGCCTTGCTTTGAACAAGGTACATTCAAAGTGATGAAGCAGTGGTTTTTGGCTGTCAAGCGCGTCAGACGCCAAGGTCATGCCTGATATGAATAGCCGGTGTGCAATGACACATCCAAGGGGGAGAAACGACATGGGAATGAAGGGCACAGCCTTTTTGGCTATATGGCACGATATTGCCGAAGGCCAGCATGGCGAATTTATCGAATGGCATACGCGCGAGCACATGCCCGAGCGGTTGTCGATTCCCGGTTTTACAACGGGCAAGCGTCTGCACACGCCCGATGCGCAACGGCATGTCTATGGCACCATCTATGCCGCCGAAAATGTCGAGGTCTTCCGCTCTCCGGACTATCTGGAACGATTGAACAATCCGACACCGTGGACCTCGGCGGTTGCACCCAGCTTCCAGAATTTTTTACGGGTGGCCTGTGATCGGGTTGCCCATGCCGGCACAGGAGATGGCGGCACAATAGCAACGATTCGCTTCGATTTCACGGGGGCGGATGCAGCCTCGGTGATGAGGGCCAAGGCCCAACAGCTGGTTGATGATATTCTTGCGCTTAAAGGCGTTTGCGCTGTCCATCTCGGATTGGCCCGCAGCGAGGTTTCCTCCGTGCGTACCCGCGAAACAGAGCTACGTCAGGCCATGTCGGAAAAAGGGTTCGATGCGGTTTTGCTGATCGAGGGTTCCTATCGGGCCGGTCTGGAGGCCGCACTGCCCAAAGCCGAGCGCCTTGCCTTGGCAACAGAGGCACTTGGTGCGCCCAACAGCCTTGTTTACGAGACTGCCTTCAGCATCACCTCCGACGATATGAGGACGTGAGGATGGCCCGTATCCTGATCACGGGCGGGGGTGGTTTTCTTGGTGCGTGGGTTGTGCGTCGGCTTGTGCGGGACCACCATCATATCCGTATCTTCGATCGCGCCGGTCAAACGACGATTGTGCGAGATATTGCAGGACCGGCGGCAGATCATGGGGAATGGGTCAAAGGAGATATAACCGATACCGCTGCAGTGATCGATGCTGCGAAACAGTGCAAAGCCATCATCCATCTGGCTGCATTGCTGACACCAGCCTGCCAGAACGATCCCATCCTGGGTGCTCAGATTAATCTCATCGGCACATTAAATGTGTTCGAGGCTGCAAAAAACCATCAAATCCAGCGGGTTGTCTATGCCAGCAGCGGCGCTGTTTTCGGTCCTGACGATGGCTCGATGCCGTATCCGACCACCCAATATGGTGCATTCAAGCTGGCTTGCGAGGGCTGTGCAAGAGCCTATTGGGCGGATGCCCGGATTGCCAGTATCGGTTTCCGGCCGACCGTCGTCTATGGCCCCGGACGCGAGAGCGGCTTGACAGCCGGTATCACTCTGGCCTGTCGCGAGGCTGCTGCGGGGCGCCCCTACACAATCGGTTTTTCAGGCGAGCAGGATTTTCTGTTTGTCGGCGATGCCGCCGCCGCTTTTGCCGCCGCTGCAATCCGGCCTTTCGAAGGCGCTCATATTTTTTCCATGACAGGCGGAACCGGCCATGTGCAAGATGTGATTGCCGCGATCAAGGCGGTTATACCGGATGCGGCCATAACCAGCGACGGACCGCCGGTTGCCATGGCCTCGGTTATCACACCCACCCCCTATGACAGTCTGTTGGGTCCCATGCCGCAAACCTCGATCAAAACGGGGATTGCCATGACTGTTGCCCATTATCGGGGCTGAGTCGGTCGCTTTGCGGCTGGATCGCTTTAGTCAGGGTCAGGTTCCAGATAACGCAAAACCATATCGGTCATACTGGCGAGACGCGCCTTAATCTGTTCGGGTGCCAGCAAATTTCGCCCAAATACCGCCTCCAGCGTGTGGCGGTTGGCGACATAGGTGAAACCGAGCGATGAAATGGAAATATAGAGATCGAGAGGATCAATACCCGCGCGGAAAAGTGATTGGGCTACGCCTTTTTCTAAAATTGACGCCACTTTCTCCAGAATCGGTGCATTGAGGGACGTCATTTCGGCTGCCTCCTTCAAATGCATGGCCCCGTAAAGATTTTCCGTATTGATGATGCGGATAAAGGCCGGATGATCGATGTAATAACGGAATGTAAAAGCCACGAGCCCGACAATGGCCGCTTTCGGATCTTCCATATCAAGATCCAGTTCGGCTTCGGCGCGGCGGATGTCGATATAAATTTCTTTGAGAGCGGCAAGGTAAAGATCCTCCTTGCTGCCGAAGTAATGATAGATCAAAGACTTGTTGACCTTGGCGCTTTTGGAGATTTTGTCGACGCGCGCACCACCAAAGCCATGGGTCGAAAACGCCACAATTGCGGCATCGAGGATAGCCCGGCGGCTGCGCTCGGCTGTGCGCGGAACCTGTTTGCCTTCTTCGGCCTCGATAGTCTGATAGGCTTGCGACATTCCTGCTCCCGACTTCCTCTCTTATCGTCTTGTTTGAATAGCGCTTTGGCTTTGCTGGCCTTCGCTGCAGCGAATAAGTCAAAAAAGAGTCTGGACTTTAACCAACTAGTTAGTCAACATTCATGTGTAAAGTAGAAAGAGTCATGCAACGATCGGCCCTATCGCAGGCGTTGTGTTGGCATGATCATCGGCCAGTCAATGGTCGGGGCCTCAAAACCAAAGGGAGCACTGAGGACATGGGTAGCAAATTTTCGTGGCGCAATCTTGCGCTGACAGCAGCAGTTGCACTTGGATTGTTAGGCGCAGCAAGCAGCCAGGCCGACGCGCAAGGTCTAGATAATGTGAAAAAAACAGGCGTCCTCCGCGTCGGCGTGATGGGCGAGCAAGCCCCTTGGGGTTCGATTGACGCCAGCGGCCAGAACATTGGCTACGACGTCGACGTGGCCCGACTGATCGCCCAGGAACTTGGCGTCAAAATCGAATTTGTTCCCAATGCGGTTGCAGCCCGCATCCCCAATTTGCTGACCGGTAAAGTGGATATCCAGATGGCAGTGATGGGCATGTATCCCGACCGCGCCAAAGCCGTGCAGTTCTCCAAGCCTTATGCCGGTTTACAGATCATCCTACTGGCCAGCAAGAAGCACAAGATCGAGAAGATCGAAGATGCCCGCAATTTGCGTATAGGCGTGCCGCGCGGAGCCGCGCAGGACAAGGCGATTACCACATTGCTGGGTGACATCCCCAACATCCGCCGCTTCGATGACGACAGTTCCACCATGCAGGCGCTGGTCTCGGGTCAGGTCGATGCGATCGGTGGCAACACCACCTATAAAATCAATCTCGACAAGGCCTCCCCCGGTAATGACTTTGAACAAAAAGTGGTGTTCAACCAGCAGTGGCAGGGTATCTGCACCCTGTTGGGCGACGAATCCTTCAACAAATGGCTGAACACTTTCGTTGAAAAGATTGTTGCCGATGGCCGCCTCGAAGCGATCAACAATAAATGGCTCGGCCAGTCCATGCCGGCTTTCCCTGCTTCGCTTGAAGGCGTGCCCTTCACCGTAACCAAATAACCGGTTGGCGATAGCCTCATACAAACCAGCAACTGCGGCTGTAGTGACAGCCGCAGTGTCTTTTGGATGAACGGGAACATGCCATGCGCACGATTTTTATTCTGAACGGCCCCAATCTCAATCTGCTGGGCGAACGCGAGCCCGATGTCTACGGCCACACCAAGCTGAGTGAAATTCAGGCATGGTGCGAAGCCGATGCCAAAGAGTTGGGCCTGACGGTCGATTTCCGCCAATCCAATTTCGAAGGCGAAATCATCGAGGCCATCCACACAGCGCGCAAGCAAGCCAAAGGCATCATCATCAATCCTGCCGGATATACTTTCACTTCGATTGCTATTCTTGACGCACTGAAGATGTTTGATGGCCCCAAAATCGAATTGCATATTTCCAATGTGCACAAGCGCGAGGAGATCTACCATCATTCGCTGATGTCACGCACAGCCACCGCCGTGATGGCCGGCTTTGGCGCCTATGGTTACCGTCTCGCCATGCGAGCGATGGCCGAGATGACACAATGACGCGTCTTGCATTGATCGGGGCCGGACTGATCGGGCGCGAGCATGCAGGCCTCATTACGGCACATCCCTGTGCAGAGCTTGTCGCCATTTGTGATCCTTCGCCAGAGTCACAACAGTATGCAGCCACCCTCGGCGTTCCCCATTTTCCCAAATGGGATGGCATGCTGGATCAGGTCAAGCCTGACGGGGCGATTATCGCTTTGCCAAACCAGTTGCACGAACCGGTCGCAATGTCCTGCATCAGCCGCAATATCGCCTGCCTGATCGAAAAGCCGATTGCCGAAAGCCTGCCATCCGCATGGCGTATCACCTTGGCGGCCGAACAATCGGGCACGCCTGTGCTGGTCGGCCATCAACGTCGGCATAGCCCCGATATCCGCGCCGCAAAACAGACCATCGAAGCGGGCGATCTTGGTCCGTTGGTCGCCGTCAATGGCATGACATTGTTTGACAAGCCCAACGACTATTTCAATGCCGAATGGCGCACCAAAGCAGGCGGTGGCGTTTTGCTGATCAATCTGATCCATGACATCGACGTCTTGCGCTATCTGGTCGGCGAGATCGAAAGCATCCGTGCATTCACCTCCTCTGCAACCCGCGGTTTCGAGGTCGAGGACACGGCCAGTCTGGCCATCAAGTTCGAAAACGGCACGCTGGGCACCTTCGTCATATCGGACTCGGCTGTCAGCCCATGGGCATGGGAATATACTTCGGGCCAAGCGCTCTACCACCCGAACCAACCGGGTGCCTGCCTGTTTCTGGCAGGCCGCAAGGCCGCTTTATCGTTGTCGGATATGTATTTGTGGCGCCATGCCAACGAACACGAGCATTGGCAACATCCGCTTGTGCGCGAGCACCGCGCACCCGAACGCTCGCTGACCTATGTCAACCAGCTCGACCATTTCATCGAGGTGGCCCATCGCAAAGCCGCGCCTTTGATCAGTGCGCGCGACGGTATGAGCACGCTGGCGGCCACGCTGGCTGTATCGCTGGCAGGTCGCGAGGATCGGTCTGTATCGGTTGCTGAATTGCTGGCAGAAGCAAGGCCCTCGTGATGACACGTTCTTATTCTCTGTCCTTTCTCACCTGTCTTGGGGCTGGCCCCGAACAGGCGATCGATGCGGCTGCACATGCGGGATATGACTTTGTTGGCGTGCGGCTGCTTCCCGCTGCGCCCGGCGGGATTGCTTTCCCGCTGATGGAAGAGCCTGCACGGGTCAAGGATCTGGTGCAGCGGATGCAAGATGGCGGCATCGGTTTGTTTGATGTCGAAATGATCAGGATCGGGCCGGATTTTGATCCTTTCCCCTATTTACCGTTTCTTGATTGTGCGGCGAGATTGGGCGCGAAAACGATTCTGGTGGCTGGCGATGACCCCGACGAGGCACGACTGGCCGATTCTTACGCCAGACTCTGCGAGGCTGGTGCGGCTTTTGGCCTCTGGCTTGATCTGGAATTCATGCCGCAATCGGAATTGCGCGATCTGGCTGCCGCCCTGCGGGTGTTGCGCCACGCCGACCAGCCCAATCAAGGTATTATTGTCGATGCGCTGCATGTCTCGCGCTCGCTCACCAGCCATGCAGAGCTAGCCGCCATTCCCCCGCATTACCTGCATTATGCGCAAATTTGCGATGGTCCGGCTGAGATCCCGACCACGCGGGAGGCGCTCAATTTTGCCGCGCGGCACGAGCGTTTAATGCCGGGTGACGGAGCCATTGATCTGGTCGGATTGTTCAATGCCCTGCCAGCTTTTCTCCCCATTGCAGTCGAAGTGCCCAATGACAAGCAATCGGCTGGCCTGACAGCCTATGAATGGGCCAAACGCGGGTTGGAAAAGACTTTACACAGTCTCGTGGCAAATCACGGTCATGCGGCACCCTAGTTATCAATATCAATCCTTGCGACTTGCAATAGTCCGTCCTATCGTAAACAAAGTCGGTCTAGTGTCTTGCGCATGAATGAAACCGTTAAGAGGTGTCAAATGCAGCATAGATATTGGCACGCAGGGGGAGAAGAATTTTGAAACTGGATTTCAGTGTGGTCGCCAATGCCTGGCCGAACCTGATTTCGGGAACGATCGGCACCATTAATCTGGCGATTGCAGGTATGTGCATCGCTTTAGTGATCGGCATTCTCGGTGTAGCTATCCTGCGTGCGCAAATGCGCATGCCCAATCTGCTGGTAAATGCATTCATCGAGATCATCCGGAACACGCCGTTTCTGGTTCAGATCTATTTCATTTTCTTCGCGCTGCCGCTTATCGGTGTCCGCCTTAACCCGACAGCCACCGCGATCATCGCACTGGGATTGAACGGTGGTGCCTATGCCATCGAGATTATTCGCGGCGGGGTTGAAAGCATCTCCAAAGGACAGACTGAAGCCGGACTGGCGCTGGGCCTGCACAAGCACGAAGTGTTTTTCTACATTGTCTTGAAACCCGCCTTGCGGACCATTTACCCCTCGCTGTGCAGCCAGTTCATTCTGCTCACCTTGACCACCGCGATCTGCACATCCATTTCGGCATTCGAGCTTACATATGTGGGGCAGCGTATCGAAGGGGAAACATTCCGCAGTTTCGAGGTCTATTTCACCTTGACCATGATCTATCTGGTGATCTCGTTCCTGACGATGGGTCTGCTCAACGCAATCGGGCGTTGGGCCTTCAACTATCCGCAGCGCTGAGGAGAACCGTGATGGGTACACAGGAACTCAGCTATCTCTTGCTCGGTCTGAGCTGGACTTTGGGTCTCACCGCGATCGGCTTTGCCGGTGGCATTCCTTTTGGAATCGGCATCGCTTTGATGCGCGTATCCTCGAACAACTGGCTGCGCAGGCCTGCTATGGCGTGGATCGGCCTGTTTCAGGGCACACCCTTGCTCATGCAGTTGTTTGTCGCCTATTTCGGTCTGCCCTTGCTCGGATTCAACCTTCCGGCCTGGGCGGCTGTGGCCATTGCACTGACGGCCCATGCCTCGTCCTTTCTGGGCGAAATCTGGCGCGGCGCGATACAGGCAATCCCCAAAGGCCAGACCGAAGCCGCCTTGGCTCTGGGCTTGCCCGACAGCAGCCGCATGTTCGATGTGGTCCTGCCGCAGGCCTTCAAAATTTCTCTGCCCGCAACCGTCGGCTTTCTGGTGCAATTGTTGAAAGGCACATCGCTGGCCGCGATTGTCGGATTTATCGAACTGACCCGCGCTGGCAACATCGTTTCAAACCAGCTCTACCGCCCGCTGCTCGTCTTCGGTGTGGTCGGAGCTATGTATTTTGCCATGTGCTGGCCGCTGTCGTGGTGGGGCCGCAAGCTTGAGCAAAGCATGTCCAAGGGCATAAACAAATAATTCGAGCGGAGAATGACGGTCATGACCAATTCCAACAGCACTGCAAAGCATTCCGAAGCGCCTGCCATGATCCGGATGCGGCAAGTTGAAAAATGGTATGGCGATTTCCACGCCCTCAAAAATATCGATCTGACGGTGGCGACGGGCGAGAAGATTGTACTGTGTGGCCCGTCCGGTTCCGGCAAATCGACGCTGATTCGCTGTATCAACCATCTTGAAACCATCCAGAGCGGCGAGATCGTCGTAAACGGCCATCGCCTGACCGACAGTCAGGGGGCCGTGGATGCGGTGCGGCAGGAAGTCGGCATGGTATTCCAGCAATTCAACCTGTTCCCGCACAAGACAGTCATGGAAAATTGCATTCTTGCACCAATGCGCGTGCGCAAAATGTCTCGGGCAGAAGCAGAAAAAACTGCACAGAAATATCTCGAACGCGTCCATATCGGCGATCAGGCCCACAAACACCCCGCCCAGCTCTCCGGAGGACAACAGCAGCGCGTGGCTATTGCGCGCGCGCTTTGCATGGAGCCCAAGGCCATGCTGTTTGACGAGCCGACCTCGGCACTTGATCCCGAAATGGTCAAGGAAGTGCTTGATACCATGATCTCGTTAGCGCGAGACGGCATGACGATGATTTGTGTCACCCACGAAATGGGATTTGCCCGACAAGTGGCGGACCGCGTGATTTTTATGGCCAATGGCGAAATTGTCGAAGAAAACGATCCCGAAAGTTTCTTCAGCGCTCCCAAACACGAGCGCACAAGAGCCTTTTTGGGCGAAATTCTTGCGCATCATTAGATTTCATTAAAGGCATAATTTTTAAAACATCATAAATCTCTTGATGGCAGTTGTGCGCGAACGGGCAGACTCTTCAACATGCTGGTATCAGAGATTGAAAGCACAAAATCTTTAGAAATAAGCCAGGCGCAGAGCCGTGCTCTTGATCTGCAGCAAAAACAGATCAATCTCGAAAAAAGAACCTACAACTCAAAAAACCCAGAGAGCGGCAAAACAAGATCGCCAGCCAGATCACAAAACTCAATTCAGATAACTGAGCGTGAGCGTTTAGGAATGTATGCTACGACCTTTGAGGATGTCCGGCTTGGTTAGTGGGGCTTCGAGCATTGGTTGGCGTAAAACGATTGAAAATCGCGCATAAGCCTTATCATACCATGTATTATCGGTCTCAATCGGGCCCTTTTGAATCTTCGGGCGTTTGATGCTGAGCCCTTACCTTGTTGATTTTGTTGTTTTTGCCATGCCGTGCTTTTTAAGTGCTTGAATGTCTGCTGTCACGGATTTTTTTGAGCAATTTTCGATTGAAACGTTATTACAATGCAGCGTCCACGCTTTGGGCAGCGCATATAAATGACCGTGCAATGCTCTTAAGCAGGGTGCTCGCTACGCATGTTGCGGGCAGGGCACTTTGCTTGTGCAGCGGGCTTATTCTGCGTCGCAGTCGGTGACGTCCCTTGACGTGGTGTAGCTCGACTGAGCGATGATCCCGGCTTCGCGCCTTCAATAGCGCAGTAGCCGCCGGGATGATGTCGGTAGCCATTGATCGATCTTCGGGTGAAGCTCGGGTTTGCAAAAGCCAACCTTGAACCTGAGGACGATCAATGACCGATGACATGATGAACCTCCGCAGCCTTGTGGAA
>CANGQA010000090.1 GCA_947455995.1 Hyphomicrobiales bacterium
GCGTCACTCCTTCGCTTCTGCCTTGGTCAATGAAGGTATGACACTTTATGACGTCAAAGAAATACTCGGTCATGCCAATATATCGACAACACAGAGATATGCTCATTTGTCGAATCAAAGGTTAATGAATGCCGCATCCAAAGCAGGTGAGCACTATATCACCCAAGCAGATAAATTATGTAATTTGTGATTACTTATCGTAGTGGACTATGAAATCACTGCCAATTGATAGTGATTTCTAGGGTGTAAATAATTTTGCTCAGTCTCGCACAACAGTTTTAACACGGCTTTTTTTCGCGTTTATAATCAATTTGTCCCTGAGCAGCCTAAAAAACTTTGGTGGCAAAACCCCATATGCAAACCGCTCAGGTTCATCTCTTGATATTGGGCGAAGGTCAGGCCCCGGCCATACGAAGCGATTCAATTCACTGATCATGATCCATGACCGTGCCTCATCAAGCCCAAGACGTTTCTTTGTTTCTTGAGGGATTTCAATCCCATCATCAGCATTTTTAGGTTGTGAATGGGTAATGGGAACAACAGTGACTGAAGTGTCGCCTTCATTATCCTTGATCGTCAAGATGATGGCGCAAGGTCTGTTTTTAGTACCTTCATCATGACCGCGATCGGCATCCGCCTTCCACAGATAAGAATAGCTGATAACAAGGCCGACTTCTGGTGAGGGGAGTGGCACTTAATTTACCGAATTTCTTCATCAAGATGGGCATGTTGGGAAAGCATTTCGGTATTACTAATGGAAATGAGGTCTTCATCGGTTAATTCAGCGACCGAAAGAGCAATGCGAGAATTTCGTTTAAGTCGGTGATATTCTTCAGCTGAAACCATCACAAGGCGTTCACGGCCATTCCGCGTGATTGAAATAGGCTCTTTAAGTGCCTTATCGCTATACATTCCGAAGTGACGCTGGCAATCGGCAGAGGATACAGTGATCATGATGATTGAACTTTCATATGTTACGTATATTACATATGTTACGTAACTTACAGATATTTCCCATTAGAGTCAAACTTCGGGGGATTTTCCCATACATTTTTACTGCCACTCTTAGAACCTCGCATCCTGCTGGATTATGGGGGCGATCCGTTAATCAGACGATTTGAACAACCAGTTTCTTGCCACAGGCGTTGGCGTATTTCTTAAGGGTCGAAAACGAGGGGGAATGCTTTTGATCGCGCAATGATGATGACTCTAAGCGACAAATGGCGCTTTTAGTGGTCCCCATTCGGACAGCAAGCTCTTCTTGTGTCAGGCCAGCCTCTTGACGTGCGCACAGAAGAGCATTGAGCGCTTTATATTCTTCCTCAAGGCCGTCCCAGGCTTCATTGAAACCTGCACGGTCCTTCGCTGTATCCAAAGCCGATTTGCATTATAATCGCCTCACCCCGGACCTGTGAACGCAAATTGGGCCAGACAATGATCCCGAATCGCCGCGAAGATGCTGTTATGATTGGCCCATCCTCGGGGGCTATCAGCTCTGCCATGGGGTAACAGTTCTCGCTCTGATGTCGGACACACATGACTGAAATGAAGGCGGCAGGCAGCACTTTTTTGAAAGTGGCACGCTCTTTGACAGGGCAGCGCTGGCGCGATCGGCTGGATGACGGAGCGCATGCGGTTGCTCTGTCGATGGTGCAGGAATTGGGCCTGTCAGATGCGCTGTCACGGATTTTGGCAGGTCGCGGAGTGTCGGTGGATGAGGCCGAGGGGTTTTTGCAGCCGCGCTTGCGCGATTTGATGCCCGATCCTCTGGTGCTGCGCGACATGGATCCGGCGGTTGAACGGTTGGCACAGGCCGTTGTGCGCGGGCAGATGGTCGGCGTATTCGGGGATTATGATGTTGACGGGGCCTGTTCGGTTGCGTTGCTGGTGGAGGGCTTGCAGGCTGCGGGTGTCCATTGCCTGTTTCATATTCCCGACAGGATGACCGAGGGCTATGGCCCCAATGTCGAGGCCCTGCAGACTATGCAGGCACAGGGGGCGGCGCTGATCGTCACTGTGGATTGTGGTGTCACCAGCCATGAGGTGATCGCCGAAATTCAGAAAGCGGGTTGCGATGTCGTGATTCTGGATCATCATCAGGCGCCTGAAATTCTGCCCCAGGCCCACGCGGTGGTTGATCCTAACCGGTTGGATGATCTGTCCGGTCTCGGCCATTTATGCGCGGCCGGCGTGGTCTTTCTGACTCTGGTGGCTCTGAACCGCCGGTTGCGGCAGATGGGCCATTGGACGGCCCAACGTCCCGAACCCGATCTGCTCGGCCAGCTTGATCTGGTCGCTTTGGCCACAGTGGCCGATGTGGTGCCGCTTACAGGGTTGAACCGCGCCTTTGTGCGGCAGGGGTTGCAGATCATCCGCCAGCGCCAGCGTCCCGGCTTACGGGCTTTGGCGGATGCCTCGCGGCTCGATGGTCCGGCCGAGGCGTGGCATTTGGGGTTTTTGCTTGGTCCGCGGATCAATGCGGGCGGGCGTATTGGTGATGCCGCTTTGGGTGCGCGCCTGTTGCTGGAACCGGACGAGGAGGCCGCCAAAGGGATGGCCGCACAGCTCGACGCGCTCAACCGCGACAGGCAGGTCATCGAAGCCGCCATGGTGGAAGCAGGCGAGGCAGAAGCCTTGCGGCAAGTCGGGATGGATGAGAGCCAGGGCTCGGTTCTGCTCACCTCTGCCAGTGGCTGGCACCCTGGCGTTGTCGGTCTGGTTGCCTCGCGGTTGAAAGAGCGTTTTGGGCGTCCATCCTTTGCCTTGGCGTTGGACGGGCAGGGGCAAGCCACCGGCTCTGGCCGCTCGATCCCCGGTGTCGATCTCGGCAAGGTGGTGCGGCAGGCTGTCGAGCAGGGATTGGCTGTCAAGGGCGGGGGCCATGCCATGGCGGCGGGCGTGACGCTGCTGGCAGACCGGATTGCCCCCTTCCACGCCTTTCTGGAAAGCCAACTGGCTCCCGTTGTGGCTCTGGCACGGCAAGATCCCAGTGTCATGATTGATTCCGCGATCACAGCGGCGGGTGCGACGCCGGCTTTGCTGCTCGATATTGAAAAGGCCGGCCCCTTCGGCTCCAGCCATCCCGATCCGGTTTTTGTGCTGCCAGCGCATCGTTTGACGCAGGTGGCGCAGGTTGGCGAAAGTCATCTGCGCATGCAGTTCAAGGCCGGGGATGGCCGCACCATCAAGGGCATTGCCTTCCGCTGCATCGGCAAGCCTCTGGGCGAGGCCTTGTTGTCGCGGCGTGACCAGATGGTGCATGTCGCCGGACGCCTGACGCCCGATCGCTGGGGTGGCGCCGATCGGGTGCAAATTCAGGTGATGGATCTGGCCGATCCGCACTAAGGAGAGGGGTGGGAACTGGACATTGTCCGGTAAATGATTTTATATTGATCCTGTTATTGCGTTTTTTTTAAAAAATCCTTTTAAATGATGAGATCTAGTTCAATGCATTTGATTACAACACTTTTTTTCTTCCTCGGGCAGGATATTCCGGCTTTACTGATTGTTTTGTTCGTGGCCGCGTTTTTACTGGTTTCGCTGCATAAATCCGGCCGCATTGTTGCCCTTCGTTTGCGATTTGCTGATGGTACGACCGAAGCCACCGGGTATCGGCGTATGATGCTTGCCTGTGCAGCGGCAGCGGGTGCGCTGTGCCTGCTGATCGGCACAGTGGTTTTTCGGTCGTTTCCACTCGGTATTGACGAAAAAATGGTATTTTATGATGCCTATATTTTTTCGCATGGCGTTCTTGCCGCGCCCATACCCGAGATCTTTCGTGATCTGATTGATGTGTTCGATGTGAGATTTGTAAAAACAACACCAGATCATTCCTTGCATCATTCCATGTATCTGCCTGTGAATGCCCTGCTGCATTTGCCCTTCATTGCCATTGGACTGCCAAACCTCATCGATGCCCTGATGGTCGCAGGCACAGTGGTGGTCACTTATGACATCATCCGCAAATTGCTGCCTGAACATCCGGATGCTGCCTTGTTCGGGGGCTTGATGCTGGCCACATCGCCGCAAATTCTCCTGACAGGGGCCACAGTTTACGCGATGACGGCGCATCTGTTTCTCGACATGCTCTGGTTGCGGTTGATGATGTCGGATCGCCGATTTTCTTGGGCTTTGGCCATTATTATCGGTTTTCTCTCGTCAGGTCTGCATCAATGGGCTTATTTTCCGTTTTTTGTGGTGGGTTTTTTATGGGAATGGTGGCGGTCGCGTGATTATCCGCGTTTGATTGCCGCTATGCTGCCCGCTGTTTTGGGCGTGCTGGTGTGGAGCCGCTATCGTCACTTCAGCCTGCCGGATTTCTGGGTCGCAGCCATGCCCGCGCATGGCAACCAGACCTTTTTGGCACAAGCCCAGGCCTTTGGTAGTGCGCTGGCACCCAGCATTGCGCTTGTGTTGGAACATCTGCGGGCGCCCGTCGAGCATGAGAACCAGGCATGGTTGATGCCCTATAATCTGTTTCGCTTTGTGGTCTGGCAAAACCCCGCGCTGTGGTTTGCCGTCGTGGCCGGGTATCCCTTATGGAAACAAGTGATCCAGGTGCGCGCGATCATGCTGTCGATGCTGGCTATGGGGCTGATTGTGACGCTGTTTGTCCCGTTTCAAGGACATGGCTGGGGTTATCGCTATCTGCACCATTTTCTGGGCGGGTTGAGCCTGTGCGGCGCATACGGCTATCATCGTTTGATGCAAAACACTGCAGCTTGGCCCTTGATGCTGCTGCAACTGGCCAAGAGTGTTCGTTTATGGTGCGCGGTCACACTGCTTGCCGTGTTGCCCTATCTTGTATCGGTATCCGGCTTATATAACTGGCCTTATTGGAAGATCGACCGCGAATTGTCGGCCATCAAGGCCGATTTTATTCTGCTTGATACCATCGACTTGCCCTATCCTTTCGATTTCGTTTTGAACGATCCGTTCTACATCAAGCGGCCTTTGCGTTTGTACAGTCTTAAATTGGAATTGCCGATGATCGACAAGATCTGCGCTATGGGAACCGTGCATTTTTACCGCCCCAAAACGCCATTTGACAGTTCCGATGCCGAACGCAAGGAGCATTTGCCCGAATTGATCTATCGTCTGCTGGATCCGCAGACCTGGCGGCAAAAGGGCTGCAGGCTTGTTGATGCGCAGGGACATCCGCTGCCTTGAGGCGTCAGACGTCGGTTTTGCGTTCCAGCATCAACAAAGCAAGGCCGGAGGCCACGATCATCACGCAGCCGATTGCCAGTGCAAGATCGGGAATATCACCAAAGATGATATAGCCGAAAAGCACGCCCCAGATGATTTGTGTGTAGAGATAGGGCGAGACAACAGCGGCAGGCGCCAGTTTCAGCGAGCGATTGACACACAAATGCGCAATCGCCGCGACAACGCCCAGCAGGGCCAGCAAAGCGCCATCCAGCAGGCCGGGGTCGATCCATGCGAAGGGTGCGGCAAAAATGCCGAATACCAATGCGCCGATTGTTTGGCCCGATACCAGCACCAGATCAGGCGTGCCGCGCAGCATCCGCGACAAAATAATCATCAAGGCAAAGGTGAAGCTGCCGAGCAAGGCGATCATCCCGCCAAATCCGAATTCGCCACTGGTGGGCTGCATGGCCACGAGCACCCCTGCAAAACCACTGATCACAAGCAACCACCGTTTGAGATCGACCTTCTCACCCAACAGTGGCACAGACAGTGCGGTAACAAAAATGGGTCCGGCCAGATAGAAACAAATCACATTGGCCAGCGGCAAATCGGTCACCGCCCAATAGAAGCATGCAACTTCCAGGGTTGAACAGACAATACGCGCCATTTGCAGGACAGGGCGGTGAACGTTCAAAAATGGAGCCAGCCCCTCGCGTCTCAACATAGGCCAGATCATCGGCACCAGCAAAATCACGGCGGCCAGCGAGCGGATCAACAAAACCTGACCGACCGAATAGGTGGCGACAAGCCATTTGCCCAGCACATCATTGACCACAAACAACAAGATACCGAGCGCCATCATGCCAATACCAGCCAGTATGGCAGGCGGACGCGCAGCGGCTGTTTGGCTGTTTCCGGTTTGATCGTTCACTGAGCACTGTCCATGATGGTGTTGAGCTGTAGGTAGGATGGTGGTTTAGCACGAATGGCCGCGCTGCACAGAGTAGCGGCTGCATGATCGCCGCCCGCTTGGTGCATTCGCCCAGGTCATGGTGTTTTCCCGTTTGGCCGTTTTGAACGACCGTATTCGGTGACGGCAGCCCCGATTATCCTTGTCAGGTTTGAATATCAATAACGTGGCGCTGTAAAACACATGATCTGCACTGTCGGACAGCAGCTCCGGACTTAAAAAAAGACCTATTTTCAAAAGAGTTGTAAAAAAAGCGTTCAAGAAGCCCAACAGGTGCTTGTCGAATGCCTCACAAGCCCCTATAAGCCAGTTCATCGCAAGCGCCCTTCGTCTAGCGGTTAGGACGTCGCCCTTTCACGGCGAAAACAGGGGTTCGATTCCCCTAGGGCGCGCCAGCGATTTCAATGGATTAGCAACACCCAATCTCCAAAATCAGCGTTTGTACGGAAAATATACGGAAAAGTGCTTTCGCGTGCGCTTGCGGATTCCGCTGTCAATTCCGGTTCAAACCATCGGCACCGCGCGTAAAAAGAATGCGCTTCCAGAACGATTCACGGGCGATGATCACTTCATCGGCTGAGGCAACAGGCCGCGCCTCCAAGAGAGCAAACCGGAACGCCTTGCTGCAATCGTCCAGCGAGGGGTCGCCCACAAGCGCTTTCAGTTCGACATTACCGCCGTGTCCATTGGCGATGTCACTGCACCACCGCGACCAAATCCCCTGATCTCGCTTAGCACGGCCTCTCGTGTCTGCTGACCTTGCAACCAATTTATGCAATTTTTCCAGCAATTGACGGGCAATGGCCTTGACCTGCTGCGCCTCGTCCTTTTTTTGATCACTGATTAGAGAAAATAGGGCTTCGTGACTTGCCATCATTAAAGGTAAGATTTGATGCAACAACGATACACATAAAAAGAGGGGATCAACATGAAACCAGTGGCAATTGTTACCGGTGGGGCCAGAGGTATCGGGCGGGCCTGTGCTCTCGCATTAGCCGAGCGCCATCACGATATCGTTTTAATTGATTTGCGTGAACCGGAAATGGATACAACCAGGTTGGAACTTGAAGCCAAAGGGTCCAAAGTTTTAACATTTGCTGCTGATGTATCCGATTTTACCAGAGCCCATGACATCGTGGATCAGATCTATTCGCAATGGAACCATATTGATGTTCTGGTCAATAATGCAGGGGGCCCCAATCCTAAAGGGATTTTGGAAATAACCGAGCAGGAATTTGACAGGACCATATCGGTCAATCTCAAGAGTTGTTTCAATTACATTCACGCCATAGCCCCAATCATGCTTAAACAGGAACATGGCGGCCGTATTGTGAGCATGTCCTCCCTCAATGCCTTATCAGGAGGGGTCACAAGTGCCGTATCAAAGCATTCCTATGCGGCAGCCAAGGCAGGAATTTTGGGTTTAACCCGATCACTGGCAAAAGAACTGGGCCCTTTGATCGCTATCAATGCCATCTGTCCGGGCGTGATCAAAACCGAAATTGGCAATGATCTGACCCGTTCACGCGAGCCTGAACTGATCAAGGGGATTGCTCTTAATCGATTGGGAAATCCAAAAGACGTTGCCGAACTCGTTGCCTTTTTATGCACGAACAAAGAGATGTTTATCACAGGGCAGCACTTTGTCGTCGATGGGTTCCAATGGGTTTGTTGATCTATTCGAGCATATCGGTGTGATCACTCTCGCTGTGTTCCTTCTCCAAATCCTGCCTGTCCTCCAATTCATGAGTGCATGATGTCCATCTCACTGAGTGGCGCGACCCGACTTCATTTTATAGTAGGCGATCCGATTGCCCAGGTGAAATCGCCTGCCGGTGTATCGCAGGCTTTTCACGATGCTGGACGGGATGCCTTGTGCGTTCCTGCCCATGTGGCGCCTGCTGATCTGGCGGGTTGGGTCGAACACATCTCGAAAGCCAGGAATGTCGACGGGATCATTGCCACGATACCGCATAAATTTGCCTGTTTCGCGTTCTGCACGACCGCCTCTGATCGGGCCACATTCCTTGGTGCCGTCAATACCATGCGCCGCAATATAGATGGCACATGGCATGGCGATATGTTCGACGGTATGGGTTATGTCGATGTGATGAAAGCCAAAGGCTGCATTCCGTCGGGTCAGCGGGCCTTGCTGGTTGGAGCAGGAGGGGCCGGATCGGCGATTGCCTATTCGTTGATGACGGCGGGCGTGACCGAACTGGCGGTCCATGACGAAGATCACACGCGCCGCGATTCATTGGTTGCACGGCTTGCAAGTCTCGGCATGGGTACAGTGTCGGTCGGCCGTCCTGATCCGCGCGGGTTCGGGATTGTCATCAATGCCACCCCGATCGGTATGAAGCAGGACGATCCGCATCCCGTGGATTCAAACCATTTTACGCCTGATCAATTTGTAGGGTGCGTGATCACCGTGCCTGCCGTGCCGCCGATGATCGCAGTGGCGCGTGCCAAGGGATGTCAAACCATGACCGGCGCGGATATGTTTGCCCGTGTGCGCGATCTGATGGTGGCGTTTCTGCTTGAGGTGCATAGAGATGAAGTTGCTGGATCGGAGGGTTAAGCCGCTCGGATCATCAGACAGAGTTTGATCTGGTGGTCATCTCTGCGGATGGTGCCGGCATGGCTGCGGCTTTGTTTGCAGTGATGGAGAGCGTCAGCTTGTTGCTGGTCGAGCCTGGTAGTCGATAAAAAAGGGTGGCTTTCGCCACCCTTTTTCTGTTCGGTTATCTTGAATGATCTGCTTACTTCATCAAATTGGGCAGATAGGTGGCCATTTCGGGGAACAGCAGCATTGCGCCGAGCATCACAGCCGATGCACCAAGGAAGGGCCATATACCGGCAAATACTTCTTCCAGTGTCACCAGCCCGTTGGATGCGCCTTTGACCACGAAGCAGTTCATGCCGACCGGAGGGGTAATCGCGCCGATTTCAGCAAGGATGATGACATAGACACCGAACCACACCGGATCAAAGCCCAGACCCATCATCACCGGATGGGTGATCGGCAAGGAAATGGCGAGCAATGAGGGCGAGTCCATCAGCATGCCGAAGATCAGATAGATCACCGTAACGATCGATACAACGAACCAGACAGGGAAACCGTTATTGGTCAGAAAGTCCTGAATGGTCTGTGACACGCCGCTCAGGGCCAGAAAACGGGCAAAGATGAGGCCGCCAACCACAATCGCAAAGATCATGGCGGTCAGCTTGACGGTTTCCAGCAAAGTATCGGTCAGAAGTTTGATTTTCAGCCCGCGGTTGCGGACAATCGTCATGCCGAAAGTCACCAAAGCGCCGATACCGCCGCCTTCGGTTGGCGTGAAGTAGCCGTTATAGATGCCGCCCATCATCACGACGATAACCACCAGCAGCGGTGCGACAAGACGCAGCGACCACATCTTTTCGGCAAAAGTATAGACCTCGGTCGGACGCGGGGCTTTTTCGGGGTAAATCATCGAAGTGACGATAATAAAAACGCCGAGAATTGAGGCGAAGACCAGACCGGGGATAATCCCGCCGATCAGCAATTCGCCGATGCTCGAATTGGTCAGAATCCCGTAGACGACCATCAGGGCACTGGGAGGGATCAGCACCGCCAGCGTGCCGGCAATCGCGATACAGGCACTGGCGAAGCTCTTGTCATAGCCGCGCGCCACCATTTCCGGCAAAGCCAGTTTGGTAAACAGCATGGCCGAGCCGACCGATGAGCCGGACGCCGCACCAAAAGCCGCTGCAGCCCCTGTTGTGGCTACAGCAAGTCCGCCGGGCAGGCGGCCAAGCCATTTGGTGCAGGCGTCATAGAGATCGTCACCGATCCCCGCATGCATGGCGAAATAGCCCATCAGCAGAAACATCGGAATCACGCTGAAGTGGAAGCTGTTGGTGACATCGAAATAGATCGTGCCGAGAATGGACAGGGCGGCGTTAAAATTGGTGATCAGCGCAAGGCCCACAAAGCCGACCGTGGTCATGGCGATCATGATCTGCGCGCCAAGGAAGATCGAGCCGAGCAGCATCCCGATCCCTAAGAAACCAATGGTAATAGAAGACATATCAGTGAACCTTATAGTGGTCGGCAGCAGCTTCCGACAAAGGGGAGCCGCCAATGATCATGGCATGCAGGGCTTCCATCAGGAATTGGAACGAAATCAGAGCGGCACCAATGGCCACAGCCGCTTTGGCCGGATAGACAGCGAAGCGGATGGTCGCACCCCAGACCTGCTCGTTCATGTTGTAGGAGCGGATCGTATATTGCAAAGAGGCATAGGCCACCGCGGCAAAAATCAGCATGCCGACCGTCATCCAGAAACAGTGAAGCCAGCGGTTGAATTCCGGCGAGAAGCGTGATGTCAGAAATACCGTGTTCACATGCTCCTGCTTATAGAGCGTAAAAGCAAATGGCAGCATGATCACAGCTGTCAAAATGGATTGGGTGAATTCAACGCCTGCCGGAACCGGCGCATTGAACAATTTGCGCGAGATGGCGTTGGTATCAATCACCCACATCATCAAGAATGTTAGAAAGCCCGCAATGGCTGCGGCAAATTCCATCCATTTTCCGCTTTTTTTGTATAGTTTTATAAATCCATGCTGCATGGCCATCTCCACCCAATTCGAGTATCTTATTCAATGCGAAAGCCGGAGCAGACCATAGCCTGCTCCGGCTTGTTTGTTCGGCTTAGTTGTTGATGTCGTTGACGACCTTTTTGGCCGATGCTTCCGACATGCCGGCCTTCACAGCGCGGTCAACCCAGCTGTTGCGCACGGACTGCACTTTGGCATTGCCGAGTGTAACCTTGTTGAAGTCATCCGCATTGATCTTGATGATTTCAACCTTGCCGGACTTCTTCCAGGACTCCAGAGTATCGGCGGTCGCCTTTTCGTAAGAACGCAGGAATTCGACCAGATAATCTTTTTTCATGTCATCCATGATTTTTTTCAGATCGGCTGGAAGTGCGTTGTATTTGTCGAGGTTCATAATAACCATGTGGCCCCATGATGCACCCATCGGCACATCGATGAAATATTTTGCCACATCGGCCCATTTCCAACCAACCGTCAGAGCAGGATCGCCTGGCGAGCAATCGAGAATGCCGTTGCCCAGGGCTTCATAGGCTTCAGCATCCGACATCGAGACAGGCACGGCACCCAATGCTTCCAGCATGGCTGGCAGAGCGACGCCATAGGAGCGGATACGCTTGCCTTTGAAATCCTCCATGGTGCGGATCGGTTTGGAGCAGATCATGCCGTAAGCGGGCAGCGGACGGACCGAGATCATCTTCAGTTTGAATTTTGCCAGTTCCTTAGCAAATTCTGGATGCTCGTCGTGCCACTTCAACATCAATTCGCCCAGCTGTGCCTGTGACTTGGGCTGTGGCCAGAAGAACGGAATGGCGTTGTTGATCGGGAATTGATCCGGGAAATAAGGGGTGACGAGCGGGCCAAGATCGATCACACCGTTTTCCACGGCGGTCGGCACTTCACCAACCTTCACCACAGTGCCGCCCCACAGCATCAGCATTGAATGTTTGTTGTTCGACCGTTTAGGCAATTCTTTGCCCATCCATTCGGCGCTTTTGGCATATTCGTTCGCGCCTTGCGGTGTGTAGTCACCATACTTCAATTGATCGGCCTGTGCAGCTCCCATCATGAGGGAGGCTATCGCAGTCAAAGCCACGGTGGTCAGTTTGATTTGTTTCAACATTTTTGTCTCTTCCCTTTAAAGTTGGCCGTCTATTTCAGTTCGACACCAATCTTTTGATTTCCAGTGTCCAGCGTTTCATCCTTTTGCGGACAGGTCAATATCTGTCGACACTTTAATCATGTAAAAAATATAATGCCTTTTGACATTCTGAAAGGCAGGGCCGCTGGTGTCTTGCCGTATGAATTCTCCCCTCGCATGATCTGGCGGACGATCTGAAGTGATGATTTGGTCCTGCTTTGGCTGGATTTAAGGCGATCCTGGTTGTTGTTCGAGGGTAGGTGTGACTTTTCCTTGTAAGGTCCGACGCTATTTTGCGAGTGTCTGATCGGACTGGGATGTGACTGCTCATGGCAGCTATGTTTTTCTGCGGGATGGCCGTTTTTTGATGAAATTATCGGAAAAAGCCAAAAAATGGAACAAGTGTGATCGCCATTGCCCCTGACCTCATCGTGTGGGGATCGCCTGAATTCTTGGGCCTTGATGTTTGATTGCGCCTATCCAGCGCTCTTTCAGCTCCAGATATGGCAGCGATATGGGCGTGATCGAGATTTTAAGATGACATTGTGGGTGCAGGACGATGCCGGGATCATGGACTCCGAAAGGTTTTCCAAGGAGGTTAATGCCTGGCGATCCGACCGATCAAAATTCTGAACTGTCGATTGTCGACATAAATTGGGCACATGATTGGGTGTCTCAAACATGGGTTTTCAACGATTTTTACATAAAATCAGATCTAACTGACTGTTTTTATGATTCAAATATTTCATTTTTGTTTATTTGCGTTGTAAATCCTGCGAAGCCCTTGACGAAATTTCACGGGTCGCGCTACAAAGTGTCGACAATACAATGATCCGTAAATCCGGCCAGCCAACGAACCGGCTTTGCAGATGTGGCATAATGAAACGACCATAGGGAGAGACTGGAATGTCGGGCAATAGTGGTTTGATTACCGGAAGCATGGATTATCTGCGCCGTCCATTTGCGCGCAACATCAAAGCCGGTGATAAGGTTTTGATCCTGTCCGACACCTCGCACGATCCGCGTGTCTGGCAGGCCGTGATGAGCATCTGTCAGGAGTTGGGTGCGGATACAACGCTTGCGCTGTTCGAGCGCCGTCCGGCAGATTACTATGATCCACCTGCGGCTGTGTGCGAAGCGATGATGCAGTCAGATGTCAACGTCTTGCTGTGCTCGACGGGCATGCTGCATTCTCCCGCAAACTTCCGCGCAATGCAGGCCCGTATTCC
>CANGQA010000091.1 GCA_947455995.1 Hyphomicrobiales bacterium
AAGGATTCCTCGGGCAACTGGGAGAATACCGAAACCATGCTGAAGCGTTTCCCCGGCTTCAAGATTTTCCCCAGTTCCGAAGGCGTACTGGTCAAGGCCATGCGCCTTGGTGCGGCAGGCTGCATCACGGCTTCGGGCAATATCAATGCCGCCAATATCCGCCATCTGGTCGATCACTGGCAGGACGGCAATGCCGACGAGCTGCAAAAGCCGGTGGCCATGGTGCGCGATCTCTTCTCGAAATTCCCGCTGATCCCTGCAGCCAAGGCTTTCCTGTCTACGGAGTTGGACCAGCCGGGTCTGGCCACCCTGCGTCCGCCCTTGATGGCGCTGACGCAGGCCCAGTCGGATGAATTGCTGGCAAGCCTGAAACAGGCGGGTCACAGCTTCGCCCCTACCGCCTTCTAAACAGCCAAAGGGTTGATGAATCGGCCCTGCCACCATCTGAAGCCTTCCATCAGGAGAAAAACAAGATGTCAGCTTATTGGGTATCCCGTGTGCACGTGACTGATTCAGAAACCTATGGCAAATATGCCGCACTTGCAGGTCCAGCCATTGAGAAGCATGGCGGTGTATTTCTGGCCCGTGGCGGCACGCAGGTCATTCTAGAGGGCGGCGCCTATGAGCGTACTGTGGTTGCACGCTTTCCCAGTCTGGAGGCTGCCACAACCTGCTACAATTCGCCCGAATACCAGTCTGCGAAGGTCTACACGATTGGAACCTCCGAACGCCATATGGTCGCTGTCGAAGGTTTGGACTGATCGCGGACCCCGAAAAATTAACTCGACAAATTTTTCGGAAAATCCGCAAATCGTCTTAATGAGACTGACAGCCGCTTAAAGTCGGCAATTTCAAGAGCGATTGGTGTCCCGATGATGTTAAAATAAATGTTCGGCAAAGGGGGTTGCGGGCCCCCGCAACCACTATTACCGAACGACGCTGTGCATCCGCAAGCGTCGTTTTTTTGTTTTTGGGGCCACTGACTGTGTCCATTTTTAGGGCCATTCAGAAGCCCGCAATTGGTTGTCCGGGCATCATTCACGACCAGCAGCGAAGGACGTCCGCGGCGATAGACGAACCGAAGCTTCTGGCCGGTTAGCAGCTACCACCCTCCCGGTTTGATTTATGCGCGCGAGCCAACGGCACTTCGTCCGCTCTTGCAGGCGGCGGCGGTCGGGATCGCGAGGAACAGGCCGCGTGCCGAGCGGATTACCACGTCATTGATCCTGATTAATCTGGAAAGCGCGGCAATGTCAGGCCGTTGGCTGGTACACGATAGTGAGCTGTATTCATGGCCATTGCCAAGAATGTGTAATAGCCGTTGATCCCGATAATATCCATCACACCCTTTTCGCCAAACTTCAGAACAGCTCGTTGATAGGTGGCATCTGAAACACGCTTGTTTCGGTGCAATTCGATTGAAAAATCGTAGCAAATCTCTTCATCGACGCTCATCCCGACAGGGCGGCGCCCATCGGCTAAGGCATCGACAATATCCTTTTTTATTCCTTGCTTTAGTGCAATTGGGGCATGAACGTGCCACTCATAATCCTGTCCCCATTCCCGTGCTGTAACGAGGATCACAAATTCGCTAAGCGTGGTGCCGATAGCCGGCTTATAGCGCAAATAATCACCCATCGAGCGGGCGATGGTCATCAGTTCTGGACTATACATCAGCGGTTCGAACGGACCGAAGACGGGCGTTTTGCGTGTTTCCAAAAACTCCGCCGCCGCTTTTTTCTGGGTTTCGTCATATTTTTCGGGTGCAATTGTCGGCATCCGGTTTTGCGCCTGCAATGGGCCGTTTAGCCCGAGTGTAATAAGCAAGACAGTTGCAGCAAGTGAATGTTTCATGGCGCTTCCCTTTGAATATGGTTAGTCGATTTTGATGCCGGTCGATTTGATCAGATCACCCCAAATCTTGGTTTCCTGCTTGACGAAGCGCCCCAATTCTTCAGGTGTCGATCCAACTACAATAGCACCGGTGGCTTCCAGTTTTTGTTTGACCGAAGCATCCGCCGCAGCAAGTTGTGCATCTTTGGCATAGATGGAGAGAATAGGAGCCGGTATTTTTGCAGGCGCAAACAAGGCAAACCAAGCCGTGACATCGAAACCGGGGACGGTTTCAGCAATGGGTATAAATTCAGGCGTCACGGGTGAGGGCTTTGCCGTAGTGATGCCTAAAGCGCGGACATTGCCGGCTTTTGCGTGCGGAAGTATTTGGCTGATATTATCGAAAATCAAATCAATATGCCCGCCGATCAAATCCTGCGTGGCTTGTGCCGTGCCTTTGTAGGGCACATGCGTCATCACGGTATTCGTCATTTTTTGGAATAATTCACCACACAAATGCACAGAAGTGCCGACCCCTGATGATCCGTATTTCAGTTTTCCAGGATTTTGTTTGGCATAGGCAATCAAATCCGAAACGCTTTTGAAGGGGAGATGGTTGCCAACCACCAACAGGTTCGGCACCATGGCAATCAGGCTGATTGGCACAAAATCATTGGCGGGGTCATAGGTCAGTTTGGAATAAAGAAAAACATTGGTGACGATGCCGACCGACGACAGCAAAAAAGTATCGCCGTTCGGCTCTGAACGGGCAACAGAACTCACACCAATATTGCCGCCAGCGCCGGGCTTGTTATCAACGATGATTGTCTGGTTCCACAGCTGGCCCATTTTATCGGCAACGATGCGGCCAATCACATCTGTCGCGCCTCCCGGGGGGAACGGAACCACCAGCCGGATTGAACGGCCTTGCGGAAAGGTATCGGCATGGCCGGGACAGGATACGATACCGGCCGTCAAAAGCCCCAAGGACACTGCACGACGATCAAGCATCACTGGCATCAATGCCTCCTCTATCAAAGCCTCCAGCTTTGAAGCCTTCGGCTACCTTTTCTTGCAATCAGGCTAGAGGCGAAATCCGGAACGTGCAAGCGGTGATCAGGCCGGCAAGCGGATCATTCGATCGGTTTGATCCCAGCATCGCGAGCAATGGTGATCCAGGTTTCGATTTCCTGCTTTTGATAGGGGAGGAATTGTTCAGGATTGCGCAATTCAATTGTAAATCCGAGTTTTCCAATTTGTTCGGCGACATTCGGCTTTTGCAAGGCGGTCAAGATGTCTCGGGAAAGACGCTCAATGACTGGAGCAGGGGTCAGGGCGGGGGCAAAAAAACCGGTCCAGGATGAGGCATTTGCTCCTGTGATCCCCTGTTCCTCCAAGGTTTTGAGGTCCGGTAATTGAGGGTTGCGCTTTGAACTGCCCAACGAGAGGGCGCGTAATTGACCATCCTTGATTTGCGCAATCACGCTTGGCAAGGTTGAATTCGCAAGATGGATGTGGCCACCGATCAAGTCCTGAACTAGGGGAGGCGCACCGCGATAGGGCACATGGGTCATTTTCAAGCCTGTTCGCGCCATCAGCAATTCCATTGAAAGATGCGACCCCGATCCGATACCGGTCGATCCGTATTTGAGGGGTTGGGTTTTCGCCAGGGCGATCAAATCTTGCATGGATTGAACGGGCAGTGTGTTGTTGACCACAAAAACATGTTCGAATGCACCCACACCAGCCAGCGGCATAAAATCCTTGAGCGCATCATACCCCGGCTCGCGCAACATAAACATATTGTTGCCGTGTGTTTGGTTGTTGCCGAATGTCAGCGTCAAGCCATCGGGAGCGGCGCGCGCAACCTGTCGCGTACCCAGCGCTCCGGATGCACCGGAAATATTTTCGACAAAAATGTTCTGCCCCAAACTCTCGGAGAGTTCATGGGCCACAATTCGGGCAATCACATCAGTCGGTCCTCCAGCGGGATAGGCAACGATCATGCGGATCGGGCGGGCTGGCTGCCAGACGGTCTCGGCAGGGCCGACAGTGCTTTGGGGCTGCGCGGCAAGTTTGAGCCCGAAAGGCATTAAGAATGATCCAGCTAGAATTCCCCGGCGCGTCATCATGTCACCACTCTCCTGTCTCTAAACCGATCACGATCATGATCAATGTTCTTGCATCGCAGTTGAGGCTTTGTCTAACATGGATTCAAGATCAAAAATCGGCAGAGGCTGTTAAAAACCAAGCCGGTTCCTATCAGACAAGGGCTATGGAAACGCGAATGAGCCTCAACAAAGACAAAATTGCCGGGCTTCTTTTGGTCATTTTGGGCATCGGGGCCTATCTTGAAGGGCGCTCGCATAGTCTCGGTACCCTCACGCAGATGGGGTCGGGCTATTTTCCTGTGGCGCTCGGGGTTGTGCTTGTTCTGATCGGTTTGTTGCTGTTTGTGACGTCATCACCCGACGGACAGGACAAACCCGCCGTGCCCCCTGCCGCAACCGATCTGAACGATCCGCCCCATCTGAGCCTCGATCACTGTCCGCCAACCGATTGGCGCGGTGTGAGTTGCATCATAGGGAGTGTCATCAGTTTCATCTGGGTGGGACATTTGTTCGGTTTGATCCCTGCAACTTGGATTTGTGTTTTCATGGCAGCAATGGGCGACCGCACATCGACTTATCGTGAAGCTGCCATTTTGTCCCTGCTGATGTGTGCTTTGGCGGTTGGATTGTTTCACACTGTCTTGCATGTGCAGTTTCCACTCATCCAGTTTCCGTTTTGGAAGGCGTAACAAGCCATGGTGATGACCGCATTAAACGACTTGTGGCACGGCTTCGGTGTTGCTTTTGAACCCCACAATCTGATGTGGTGTTTTATTGGTGTTTTATTCGGGAATTTTGTCGGTGTTTTACCCGGCCTCGGGCCTATGGCCGCCATTTCGGTGCTTCTGCCGCTGACATTTTCAATGAAGCCCGTTGCAGCAATTCTGATGCTGTCAGGCATTTATTACGGCGCGCAATATGGAGGCGCGATTTGTTCCATTTTGCTGAATTTGCCTGTTCATCCGCCCCATGCCGTCACATGTCTCGATGGCTATCCTATGACGCTCAAAGGGCGCGGAGGCGCGGCATTGGGCATTACCATGATCGCATCGTTTATCGGCGCCTCATTCGGTATTACCGAAATGATTTTTTTCGCTCCTGTTCTGGTTGGCTTTGCCTTTAAATTTGGTCCATCGGATATTTGCTCGCTGATGTTGCTTGGACTGTTGGCGGGGTCAACATTGGCGCGCAGTTCTCCGCTCAAAGGCATCGCGATGACCGTGCTGGGATTGCTGTTTGGGATTGCCGGAACAGACATCAACACGGCGGAACAGCGCTTTACCTTCGGCATTCTTCACATGGCTGACGGAATTGAAATCGTTGCTTTGGCGCTTGGTATTTTCGGGATCGCCGAGTTTTTGAAGTGTGTGAATTATATCAAACCGATTGCACCCAAGAATATGCATGTTTCCATGCGCGATATGTTACCCAGCCGCGAGGAGTTGAAAACAGCATTTCCGGCAATGTGGCGTGGGACCTTAGTCGGGAGCCTGTGCGCGCTCATTCCGGGAACAGGGCCGACGATTGCCTCCTTTGTCGCCTATGCACTGGAGAAAAAAATTACGCGGACGCCCGAAAGGTTTGGCCATGGTGCCGTAGAAGGCGTGGCCTCGCCCGAAGCCTCGACGCATTCATCGGTTCAGGGCGATTTTATCCCGACGATGAGTTTGGGTATTCCCGGCGATGCTGTGATGGCTTTGATTCTCGGAGCGCTGATTATTCAAGGAATAACGCCCGGGCCACAGCTGGTTCGGGAACATCCTGATTTGTTCTGGGGGTTGATCGCCAGTTTCTGGATCGGCAATATCCTGTTGATTATTCTCAATGTTCCGCTGATCGGGATCTGGGTTAAATTATTGACAATCCCTTATCGCTATCTCTATCCAAGTGCTATTTTCTTTATCTGTATCGGAGTCTATTCCACCACCAATGATCTTTTCGGTGTGGGTGAAACACTTGTTATCGGCTTGTTCGGTTATGTCTTGCTGATGTTGGGATTCCACCCGGCACCCATGTTGTTGGGCTTTGTGCTCGGACCGCGTTTTGAGGAAAATTTCCGCCGCGCCATGCTTATCTCCGATGGCGATCTCCGTGTCTTTATCGAGCGGCCGATCAGTGCCACATTTCTGGCCATTGCCGTGACGCTGCTCGGAGCACAGTTGTATTTATGGATTAAAAACCGCCGGTTGAAACTCATTTCTTAGGGTGCATGCTGGGGAATGAAAAACATAAACCATTAATTGACCCACGAATGAGCTTATCCATAGTGAAAACCAACCGGGTTAGCGATGGCAAATCTTGTTCTGTCTGAATGAAAATCAAAAGATCATGAGCAATCAACCTCTGCCTATTCCCCTCCTAGATCTGTCCTGTCTGCGCACGCTTGTTGCGGTGGCCCAAACAGGATCGATCACGGCGGCGGCGGACTTGGTCCATCTGTCGCAATCAGCCGCCTCGTTGCAGATTCGGCGTTTGGAGGAGCAATTATCCTGCAAGCTTGTTATTCGTCTTGCGCGCGGTGTGGAATTGACACTGGCAGGCGAAGCATTGTTGAGCCACGCCAAACGCCTCCTGGACCTGAACCGTGAAACCGTGAATGTCGTGCGTGAAACCGGGACAGATATTCCGATTCTTTTGGGCGCACCCCATGATGTGATCCAGCCCTATGTTCCAGAAGCCATCCGGGCGTTTCAAGCCCAAAACCATCGTAAGGTTAAGGTCGTTTCAGCGTCGACCCGGGCGCTGCGTGATGCGCTCGATCGCGGGGAACTGGACATGATCATCACGACTGACGCCAGGGAGGATCCGCTCTCTATCTGCCTCGCGCGACGCAAACTGGTATGGGTCAGCGCGTCCGACAGCAAACGCGGCACGGAACGACCGCTGCCGGTTCTGTTCAGCAAAGAATGCATGATCAGTGACATTGCAGTCTCTGCTCTGTCGAGGGCAGGAGTGGATCATTTTATTGTTGAACAGATCGCGGAACCGCTGCTGATGAATGCAGCGATCGCGGCGGATCAGGGACTGCATGCCCTGATCGCCGACGAACGCCCCAATTTTCTTGTCGAGGCTGCGCCGTCATTCGCTTTGCCGGAACTTCCGGATTTGACAATCAATCTGACGGTGTCATCGATCAAAAACCCCGACCTGCATGCGTTGGCCGATCATCTGGCCCTCGCCTTCGCGGATGCTTGATCAAGCAGGACCGACGCGGGTGTAGGTCTTTGCGGCGATCCGCCATCCCTTATCAGTGCGCAACAAGCACAGATGGTCCGCCATGATGCTGTCGAACAGGCGCAACTGGACACGCACCAAAGCCATTTCCGGAGAAAGGATGTCGATCATCTTCACCTCTTCGTGGCGTGGCTGTCCAAGGCTTTCGGGTGAGGCGCGATTGGCAAGAATGTCGCGGTAAACGCTAAAGGGACGGACTGTCGTAACGCCATCCGCTTGTGAATACAGAACCGACTCTGGCAGGAATACACGCCCGAACAGGTCCAGATCCTGGGTGTAAAGCACTTCAAAATAGTCGCTTAAAAAGGTCTCGATTTCGGCATGAATGGACATTTGATATTTCCTTCCTGAATTGGGGATAACAAGTTCGTCCCCTTGATGCCACCGGCTTGCGTCTCTCACCAGCGAGTCTTTCAGGATTGAGCCATGAGCAGAACCGATGGCTTGAGGGACCAGTCGGGATCTCGGCCTTTTGGCTTTATAATCGGGGATTTGATCCAGTTTGTGCTGGAATGCTCTGGTTTTAGGGCTTCAGCTTGGCCCGTGCGCCTCTCATCGCGCTATCAACGAAACAGGCAACGTCTTGCTGATGGCGCTGTGTGGCTGGACAGTGGCGCACGCCCGCTCAAAAGCCAACCATCAAAAAGGTCTTTGTCATGAACAGCAGGTGCCTCAACCAAGCGGAAAATGGCATGCGACATCATGACCCGAGACAGGCGGTGAGGGTTGGTCTTCGAAATCTGGCACCCGGGTTTTGCAAATCTCTTGTGCATGGGGACAGCGTAAATGGAAATGGCATCCCGGTGGTGGCGCCAACGGGGAGGGCAGTTCGCCGTCGATTGCTTTGAACACAACCAGTTCATCGCCTTCGGTGACCAGACGGGGGATCGAGTCAAGCAATGCGCGGGTATAGGGATGTTTAGGATTTTCATAGACATCCAATGTTGGTCCGCGCTCCACAATGCGGCCAAGATACATGATGGCGATGTTGTCCGTGATATGGCGGATCACGCCAAGGTCATGGCTGATGAAGAGCATCGTCAGCTTGAGTTCATGTTTCAATTTCAAAAACAGATTGATGATTTGCGCTTGGATCGACACATCCAGCGAGGCGACAGGCTCGTCGCAAATCAGCACATCGGGCTGCATGGCCAGAGCGCGGGCGATGGCAACGCGTTGGCGTTGACCGCCTGAAAATTGATGCGGAAACCTGTCAGCCGCTTCCGCTGGCAAACCCACTGTTTCGAGCCAATGCGTCACATAGGCTTTGAGATCGGCGGCATTGACGAGCCCGTGGAACAATGGACCTTCGCCGATTGTCTCGCCTACGCGGACGCGCGGATCCAGCGAGGCGAATGGATCTTGAAAGACCATCTGGATTCTTGTGGTGGTTTTCAGTGGCTTTTTGCCAGCACCCATCACAGGCACCCCATCAAGCCGGATATTGCCTTGGCTTGCCGGATAAATCCCAGCCATCATACGACCCAGCGTGGATTTGCCACAGCCGGATTCACCGACAAGGCCGAGCACTTCGCCGCGATGAAGAGTGAGAGACACTCCATCAACCGCATGCACAATGCGCTGATCGATCTCCTGGCCCAACCATACAGCGATATGATCACCAAAGCTCAAAGACGGAGCAAATTGTTTGGACGCATTGCAAACACGCAGCAAAGCATGATCAGATGTGGGACTATCGTGTGCTACCGACATTAATGCCAATCTCCAGCAATAGGATGGTGACATCTGACCCGTCTGGACCCGTCGGATCTCAGTGTGGGCGACGTGTGGCAAAGGCTATCTGACTTGGTGCAGCGAGATAAAAAGGCACATTCCGAGCCAAGATCGATCAGCGAGGGCATTTGCCCCGGGATTTGTTCAAGCGGTTGGCCAGGGCGGGCATGTTCGGGCAGCGAACCGAGCAGTCCATGCGTATAGGGGTGATTGGGGATCCGCAACAAATCGCGCGCCGGACCGCTTTCGATAATTCGGCCTGCATACATGACCAGCAATTGGGAAGCGACCGACGAGACGGTCGATAGATCGTGCGAAATCCAGATCATCGCCGTGCCGAAATCCTGCGCCAGCGTTTTCATCTGCAACAGGATTTGCGCTTGGATGGAAACATCCAAAGCCGTTGTCGGCTCGTCGCAAATAATCAATTTTGGATGGTTGAGCAAAGCAATAGCAATGGCGACACGTTGGCGCATGCCGCCGGAAAATTGGTGGGGAAAGTAATCCAGTCGACGGGCCGCATCGGGGATACCGACTTTGTTCAGGACATCGGCGCAGCGCGTATCGGCTGCCTGACGCGAGACGGTCTCGTGTGCCGCAAGGGCCAGCCGCATTTGCGTGCCTATTGAAAGTACAGGATTGAGGGTTGTGGAAGGATCTTGGAAAACCATCGAGATTTCGCGTCCGCGGACGGTTCTCAACTCCGGTTCTGCCATACCGATCAGCTCGCGCCCTTGCAGACGCACAGAGCCGGCAACAATTTGTCCAGGGGCATCCACCAAACCGAGAATGGAAAACCCGGTGACGCTTTTGCCCGAGCCTGACTCACCGACAAGGCCGATAATTTCACCTTCATGCAGGGTGAAACTGACATCATTGACCGCCTTTAAAACACCGTTTCGGGTCATGAAATGCGTGGATAGGCCTTCGACCTCGAGGAGAATTTTTTTCATCGTTTCAGCCTCGGATTCAACTGGTCCCGCACCTGATCTCCGACAAGGTTGATTGCAACAATCAACACAATCAAGGCAAGCCCGGGATAAATCGAAATCCAGTATCGCCCGGACAACATATATTGAAAGCCATTGGCAATGAGCATTCCAAGAGATGGTTCTGTCACAGGCAAACCCAGACCGAGAAAAGACAGGGTCGCCTCCAATGCGATGGCATTCGCAATCTGTACTGTGCTGACCACAATCAAAGGCGGCAAACAGTTCGGAAGGATATGGCGAAACACCACTCTGGTCGCAGACAGCGGGGTCGATAGTGCAGCTTCGATATAGTCTTTTGAGCGTTCTGTGGCAGCTGCACCATGGGTGGTGCGCGCGAAATAGGCATATTGCGCGGTCACCAAAGCAGTAATCAGGGGCCACTTGCCTTGGCCCAGTAAAGCAGCCAGCACCAGCGCCAGCAAAATTGCAGGGAAGGATAATTGAAGATCGATAATCCGCATGATCAGGGTTTCAATGCGGCCGCCAAAATAGGCTGCAACGGCACCAAGCGTTGCGCCCAGTGAAAAGGCAATAAAACCGGCTGTCAGGCTGATTTGAATCGAGACCCGCAACCCATAAAGAATCGCCGACAGAATGTCGCGGCCCTGCGCATCCGTCCCAAGCCAATGGATAAATCCGGCAGAACCGACAAAGCCCGGTGGACGGCGGGCATCCATCAAAACCAGCTTGGACAATTCATAGGGGTCTTGAGGAGTAATCCACGGCGCGAGCACCGCCAGAGTGATGATGAGCACCACGACCACCAGAGCAGCCAAAGCAATATGGCTGCTTCTGAATTCATTCCAGAAAAGGCGAAGGGGCGTGTCTGCCTGCTTGTGATTTGACATGGCTAGCTCCTACGGTGCCGCAACCGCGGATCCAGGAAAACATAAACAATGTCGACAGTGAGGTTGATCATGATGAACAAAAAAGCCACCAGCATGAGATAGGCTACCATCACCGGTCGATCGAGTGTGGCAATGGAGTCAATGATCAGCTTGCCAACCCCGGGCCATGAAAAGATGGTTTCTGTGACCACGGCAAAGGCCAAAGTCGATCCCAGTTCTAAACCGAAAACCGTCACAATTGGGATCGAGATCAATCTCAAGACATGGCGATGCAGGATTGTGAATTCACTTTCACCCGAGGCGCGGGCAAATTTGACAATATCGGTCAGCATCGTCTCACGCGTGCCTGCACGGGCGAGACGAACCATCATGGCAAATTTGAACAGTGACAGATTCAGCGCGGGCAAGAACAGATAGGCCAATCCCTCACCTGTCAGAAAGCTCCATTCAATTCCCCATAAGGATGCTGTTGGTCCTCGGTTTCCAGCAGGAAACCAGCCAAGTGTGACAGCAAAGGTGAAAATCAGAACCAGACCTATCCAAAAAGTAGGGACCGAAAAGCCGAAAATGGAGAGGCCCATGATCATTTTTGACAAGAACCGATCAGGCCTGTAACCGGCATAGATACCCAAAGGAACACCTAGAACCGTCGCACCCAATACCGCGGTCAATGTAAGCTCGATCGTGGCGGGAAGTCTGGAAAAAATCAGATCGATCACGGGCATATTATAGACAAAGGATCGCCCGAAATCGCCTTGCAGCAAACGCATGAGAAAATCGAGATATTGCTTCCACAATGGCTGGTCGAGCCCATAGGCCTTGATCGTCTGTTCACGTATCAATTGCGTGGCGTCAGGCGAGATCAGCACGTCAATCGGATTGCCGACGGCATAGACACCAACAAAAACCAGTATTGAAATGATCAGCATGACCACAACAGCCTGGACTACGCGCTGGATTACAAAACCGAGCATGCAAGCTTTTCCCTTCAAGCCTTTCCTTTATTGTGGTGGTCAAGCCCAATCTTGTAAAATGACCGCACGTGTTTCGGCGACGGCTGTCTTCCAGATAGCGAGCATGTCCTCGTCGGGACGCTGATAAAGGCCGCCATAATTGCCATCGCCAAGTAACTGTTTTTTGGCGACCGGATCGAGTTGCTGGAAACGGGCAATCGGCATCATCGGCTTTTGATGATCGGGCATGGTGATGCCTGGCAAGCGGGTCCAGGGAAAATTTTCCATCCACGAAGCATGCGATGCAACCGGATCAACCTTCTGGACATGCGCCATGGTTTGCGGCGCGCTCCACCAATTGTGCCATTTGACCTGCACCCCGTGGTGGCGGTCGAGCCATTCCAGCACAGCGCCATGGGCAGGAGAATTGCCGCCATGGCCATTCACAATGGTAATTTTTTTGAAACCGGATCGCACCATACCGTCCAGCACATCGGTGATTACGGCGCACAGGGTCGATAATTTCAGTGTCACCGAACCCGGATATTCGACAAAGTTAGGGGTCAGTCCGTAATTGATGACCGGAAAGACCGGAACCTCCTGCCCCTCGCAAGCATCGAGCGCGACCCGTTCCGACAAGATCGCATCGACGCATAGGCTTAGATAAGCATGCTGTTCGGTCGAGCCGACCGGCAAAACGGCGCGATCATCACGGGTCACATGGTCAGCCACCTGCATCCAGTTCATATCCGATATACGCATCTCAGGCCCCGTGGTTTGCAATGATGTGATGGTGATCGTGATCGCTTTCATAATCGGCTTTTGTATCATGTGCGAACATCGAGAGCATGACTTTCGCCATTAACGCATTCAGCGTCTCTTGTTCGATCAATGACAATGGCGAGAGCATTTCCTGCTCAAAGGCTACAAACCGCGGCAAGGCCTTATCATAGATCGCCTGGCCAAACTGTGTCAGCGAAAGATATTGCATGCGTCGATCTACTTCCTGGGTCGAACGGGCAATATAGCCGAGCCTGGAAAGTCGGTTCACTGCGCGGCTCAGGGTATTTTTCGGAAAAGCTGTCGAGGAGGCAATCTCGCTTGCTGTTAATCCATCCATCAGCGCCAGCGAGTAAATGACCGCGAATTCTACCCGCGACAGACCGAACTCCTGTTCGACCCAACTGTATAGCGGTTGGTTATAACGCAATGCGAGATAGTTGAAACGGGCGGCAAAGCCACAGGGATTTTTCCAAAGGCGCGTATGGGTAAAGGCATCAAGCCTATCACGGGACAGCAATTCAGAACCTGTTCCAAATGGGATGATCCCGATATGTGCCGGTCCATCTGTGACGGTGACGGCAACATCATCCTCTAAAGAGTA
>CANGQA010000092.1 GCA_947455995.1 Hyphomicrobiales bacterium
CACGGTTGATGCCTTCGCTGCCAGCTTCGCATAACGCACGAGACCTGATAGGGGCCCTTCATGGCGTCGCTTAAAGACCTTAGAAACCGTATCGCCTCGGTCAAGGCGACGCAGAAAATCACCAAAGCCATGCAAATGGTGGCGGCGGCAAAACTGCGTCGCGCACAGGCGGCCGCCGAAGCGGCCCGGCCTTATGCCCAGCGCATGAACAAGGTATTGGCTAATGTCAGTGCCGGTGCGGTGGGTAATCCTTCGGCCTCGCCTTTGCTGGTAGGCACGGGGCGTGACCAGATCCATCTTCTCGTGGTCTGCACTGCGGAACGCGGGTTGTGCGGAGCGTTCAACGCTTCCATCGCCCGTCTGGCCCGTGACAAAGCCCGCGCTTTGATCGCAGAAGGCAAGACGGTCAAAATCATCTGCGTCGGTAAAAAAGGCAACGATCTTTTGAAGCGCCAGTTTGACTCGATGATCATCGACTTCATCGATCTGCGCCATCTCAAGAGCATTGGCTTTGTTGATGCCGATGCCATCGGCCAGAAAATTCTGTCGTTGTTCCATGCCGGACAGTTCGATGTCTGCTCGCTGTTTTTCTCGCGGTTCCGTTCGGTAATCGCGCAGTTCCCGACTGAATTGCAGCTTATTCCTGCTCAAATACCGACAGGCGAACATGCTGTGGGGTCGAGCTATTCCTACGAGCCGGATGAAGAAGAAATTCTTTCGACTTTGTTGCCGCGTAACATTTCGACGCAGGTTTACAGCGCGCTTCTCGAAAATGCGGCTTCCGAACAGGGCGCCCGTATGAGTGCGATGGACAATGCGACCCGTAATGCGGGTGAAATGATCAAGAAGCAGACGATGCAGTATAACCGCACACGTCAAGCGATGATTACCAAAGAACTGATTGAAATCATTTCGGGCGCTGAAGCGCTCTGACGAGACCAAAGAATAGGGATAGAGGACCATGGCCAAGCAAACGACCAAGGCAGCTTCCGGGATCGCTACCGGGCGCGTCACTCAGGTGATCGGTGCCGTTGTCGACGTACAGTTCGACGGCGAACTCCCAGAAATCTTGAATGCGCTGGAAACCGTTAACAACGGTAACCGCCTCGTGCTCGAAGTCGCCCAGCATCTTGGCGAACATTCCGTCCGCACCATTGCGATGGATGTGACCGAAGGTCTGGTTCGCGGACAGCCCGTGACCAATACCGGTGCTCCGATTGCCGTCCCTGTTGGCCGTGGGACTTTGGGCCGCATCATCAACGTGATCGGCGAGCCAGTCGATGAAGCCGGTCCTGTACAGAACGACGGTCTGCGTCCGATCCATGCGCCAGCCCCAACCTATGCTGAACAATCGACAGAGGCTCAGGTTCTTGAAACCGGTATTAAAGTGGTGGATTTGCTGGCACCTTATGCCAAGGGCGGCAAGATCGGCCTGTTCGGCGGCGCCGGCGTGGGCAAAACCGTTCTGATCATGGAATTGATCAACAATATCGCCAAGGCCCATGGTGGTTATTCGGTGTTTGCAGGCGTTGGTGAACGTACCCGCGAAGGTAACGATCTCTACCACGAAATGATTGAATCAGGTGTGAACGTCAAAGGCGGCGGCGAAGGCTCCAAATGCGCCCTCGTGTACGGCCAGATGAACGAGCCGCCCGGTGCGCGTGCCCGTGTGGCCCTGACCGGTCTGACGGTTGCCGAACAGTTCCGTGACGAAGGTCAGGATGTGTTGTTCTTCGTGGATAACATCTTCCGCTTTACACAGGCAGGGTCGGAAGTGTCGGCTCTGTTGGGCCGTATTCCTTCAGCCGTGGGCTATCAGCCTACCCTGGCAACCGACATGGGTGCTCTGCAGGAACGCATTACAACGACCACCAAGGGTTCGATTACCTCGGTGCAGGCCATTTACGTGCCAGCCGACGATTTGACCGATCCGGCACCTGCGACCTCTTTCGCGCATTTGGATGCGACAACAGTGTTGTCACGTTCGATCGCGGAAAAGGGCATCTACCCTGCTGTGGATCCGCTGGACTCCACCTCTCGGATGCTTGACCCACGTGTGGTCGGCGAAGAGCATTATCAGATTGCCCGTTCTGTGCAGTCGCTGTTGCAGCGTTACAAGTCCTTGCAGGACATTATCGCCATTCTCGGGATGGATGAATTGTCCGAAGAAGACAAGCTGACGGTGGCGCGCGCCCGCAAGATTGAGCGTTTCCTCTCGCAGCCTTTCCATGTGGCTGAAATCTTCACCGGTTCGCCCGGCAAGCTCGTGTCGCTCGCCGACACCATCAAGGGCTTTAAGGGTCTGATTGAAGGTCAGTATGACCATCTGCCGGAAGCCGCTTTCTATATGGTTGGCACAATTGAAGAGGCCATTGAAAAGGCCGCGAAGCTGCAAGCCGCAGCATAACGCAGCTTTGATCTGAAAGGACGGGCATATGGCCACGTTTTCCTTCGAATTGGTGTCTCCGGAAAGCCTGCTGTTTTCTGGAGAGGTAAATGCAGTGGTTGTTCCGGCAACGGAAGGCAGCCTGACAGTATTGGCCAATCACGAGCCTTTTATGTCGACCATTCGCCCCGGTGTGATTGTCGTGCATCAAGCTGACGGAAAGTCGGAACGGATGTTCATACGTGGCGGATTTTGCGATATTGCCCCTGAAGGATTGACGATCTTGGCCGAACTGGCCTTGCCGGTTGAGGATGTGTCCGAAGCGGTTCTGAATCACGAAGTGGATTTGGCGCAGGCTGAATTCGAATCAGCCGACTCTGCAGAAGAACGTCGCGCAGCGGCAGAAAAACTGTCACATCTGGTTGAATTGCGTCACATTCCTTTGCCTTGGTAATCACTTGATAATCACGACAAGACAACGAGGCCGCCGATAAGGTGGCCTTTTTTGTTGCGGATTTCACTTGTAAGGTGCGGGCAGGCTTTGGGTATAGAAAGAGGATCGAGAACGGGTATGGCCGGATCATCCCGATTGAGCGGATTGGACCGTTTGCGCGGTGCTGCACTGATCGCCATGGCGTTGTATCACACGACCTGGGATTTGCATGATCAGGGCCTGCTATCACTTGATCCGGTCAGTCATCCGGCCTTCATGTGGTCTGCACGGATCATTGCCGCCACATTTTTAGTGCTGAGTGGCGTGAGCTTGACGTTGGCGCATCCCGAGCGGATCAATTGGCAAAAATTCTGGCGGCGGGAAGCGCAGTTGCTGGTTGCGGCCTTGACCGTTAGCGTCGGCAGTTACATGCTTTTTCCCCAATCATGGATCGCTTTCGGTATTTTGCACCATCTGGCTGCGGGGTCTCTATTGGCAAGCCTGTTGCTGTACCGCTCTACTCCCGTGCTGCTTGGACTTGCTTTGCTCTGCCTGTTCCTGCCGCAACTGGCAACGCACGAAGCGCTGGATGGCCGCTGGCTGGAATGGATCGGTCTGTCGGCCCATGTCAGTCCCGCCAATGATTATGTGCCGCTGCTGCCCTGGTTTGCATTTGTTCTGATCGGCGTGCTGGCAGGCCGAGTGCTTGTGGGTCGCCAGCCCCACTCCGCGACAGAGGCAGGAAAACCCGCACAAGCCCTCGAATTTCTGGGTCGTCACGGCTTGCTGTTCTATCTGATCCATCAGCCAGTGTTGATTGGGCTGATCAGCGGACTGGTGGCTTTGGGTGCTCTTGAGCCGGTCCATACCACGCCGCAAAATTTTATGGGCGCGTGCGCGCGTGATTGCGCGATAGAAAATCCTGATGCCAAGGCCTGCAAACGCATGTGCAGCTGCCTCTATCAGGAATTGAAAGATCTGCCGATGATGAGTCGTCAATCCAATGGGGTGCTGTCGGTTGAGGAAGAAAACCGTATCCGCGCCGGCGTTGCCATCTGTCGCTAAAAAGATTGGCGATCCCGACTGGATTCGAACCAGTGGCCCTCAGTTTAGGAAACTGATGCTCTATCCTGCTGAGCTACGGGACCGTTAGCAAGCCCATAGCATAATGCACAGCCAAGGGCCAGATCGGTGAAGGCATGGTCAAGGAACCGAATAGGAATATGCTTTCAATAAAATTTGTTGAATGGTCTTTAACGGTTAGGCTTTATAAAAGAGCGACAAACCAGCGAAGTGACCATGCCGATTGAGCTCTTGATCAACTCTAGTGCGCTGCCAGCCCGCCACTTGGCGAGGATGCTGCTGCGCTTTGGCGTGATGACGGTGTTGTCGTTCAGTCTTGTGGCCTGTTCGTCCAACCAGACTTCGCGCGAGATCAGTCCTACAGGCGCACCGTGGAGCACCGGATACGCCAGCGGTATGTTGTCGCTGACCGAGCGCGACAGAGTGTTGATTGCTTTCGGTGGCGAATACAGCAGTTCCACAGCACGCAGCCAGCTTGATGCCATTCTGGCACGGCTGGTGGCAGTCAGTGACGAGCCTGGCCAGTCCTATCGCGTGACGATCCTCAATTCGCCAAGCCCGAATGCCTTTGCTTTGCAAAGCGGCGATGTATTCGTGACACGCGGTTTGTTGGCTCTGGCTGATGATCCTTCTGAAATTGCCGCTGTAATGGCACATGAGTTGGCCCATATCACCGCTCGCCATGCCAGTCAGCGCAGCGAACTAGCCCAGCGCACGAATCTGGAAGCTCCCGATGCAACCAAACCCGTGCAGACCCTGACCTCATCGCTTGTCGCCAGCAAGGGAGAGGTGGCGTTAGCCAGCTTTTCACGTGTGCAGGAGCTGGAAGCCGATATGATCGGTGTCAGATGGATGGCAAAAGCGGGTTTCGATCCCTATGGTGCGCCACGGATTTTGACGATGCTGAGCCGTGATGCCAGTTTGAGGGCTTCCATTTTCGGCGAGAGCAAACACAAAGCCGCAATGAATTTTTTGGCAAGCCATCCCTCAACACCTGAACGGATTGCCAAAGTTCTGGCCTCCAGCAAAGATCTGGGGGGGATACCGACCGACGAGAACGAGCGCATTCGCTGGCTGAATGCCATTGATGGTATCATTTATGGTGATGATCCAGCCCAAGGGTTGATCCGAGGACGGCACTTTATCCATCCTAAACTGGGGATTAAATTCGCCGCGCCCGAGACCTTTGTGCTTGATAATTCGTCTTCAGCTCTGGTTGGCGTGTTGCCTGGCAAGCCTGTTGCCTTGCGTTTCGACCGGATAGATGCGCGTGGCCAGACACCCGAACAGGCCGTGCAATCGGGTTGGGTTGATGGCACAGTGCTTGGAGAGGTAGAATCCATCAATAGCCATGGCTTGAAAGGCGCAACCGTGCTGGCCAAGGGGCAGGATTGGCAATTCCGGCTGGCGGCTCTGGCCAAAGACGGGGTGATCTATCGCTTTATCTTCGCCGCACAGCCGTTGACCGCTGATCTGGATGGTTTGTTCCGTCAGGCGATTGGCAGTTTTGACAGCCTGACCGGAACGGAAATCGAGCAAGCGCGTCCGTTGCGTATTCGCCATGTCATTGCCCAGCAAGGCGAGACGGCTGAAACCCTGTCCAAGCGCATGGGAACGATAGAGAGGCCCTATGAGCGGTTTCTCGTGCTCAATGGATTGGATCGACCCGCTCTGCAGCTAGGCCGGAGTTACAAGCTTATTGCCGAATGACGGTGAGAGAGCAAAGTCTCACACAAAGGCCGAAGGACCACTGGGTTCACGTTCCAACAAAGCCCGTTTGAGCTTTTCCATGGCGCGTGTTTCAATTTGCCGCACGCGTTCCTTGGAAATGCCCATGTGGTAGCCGAGCTGCTCGAGGGTAAAGCCCTCATCCGACAATTTCCGGAATTTGAGAATGGTGCGTTCGCGCTCCGAAAGGGCGCTGAGAGCCGATTGCAACCAGTGGCTGCGTCGTGCGGTATCAATTTCGCTACTGACAAGCTCATCGGGTAAGGGTGATGTGTCAACCATCAGATCACCGCGTGTGGTGCCTTCGCCTTCATCGTGATCGGAGATGGGGGCATCGATTGATTGGTCATGACTACCCAAACGCATATCCATGATGGCAACATCGTTGCGCGATACACCGATGGCTTCGGCAATTTTAGCATGAATATCGATGGTCTTGTCTGATCCGGCCTCTTGTGTCAGGCGGGCGCGCAATTTACGCAGGTTAAAAAACAGGGCCTTCTGGGTCGAGCTCGTGCCGCCGCGCACAATGGACCAGTTGCGGAGAATGAAATCCTGGATCGAGGCCCTGATCCACCATGTTGCATAGGTCGAAAAGCGGACATCGCGCTCTGGCTCGAAACGGGCACCGGCTTCAAGAAGCCCTATATGGCCTTCCTGGACCAGGTCGGACATCGACAGGCCATAATGGCGAAAACGCGCTGCAATGCTGATTACAAGCCGCATATGGGCCGCAGCCAATTGGTGCAGCGCCTGTACATTGCCGTTGTAACGCCAGTCTTTGGCCAATTCATGCTCGTTGTCACGGGTCAGGAAAGGCGCGGACATGGCGTGTTTGACAAAGGATCGTTTGACGTCAGAGCATTGATCCATAATACGGTCTCCACAATGCTGTTATGCAATGAAGATTACGCGTTTCGGTTGCAGTTGGATCACCGGAGGCGTGAGCGGTGGCAAGGCACAAAAAAACCCGACACGAGGTCGGGTTTTTCAATCCGCAAGTGAAAACATGATCAGGCTGCTTCAGCCTCGTCACCATCCTCCTCGGAATCGGCCTCCGCTTCCACTTCGACAGCCTTGGTGCGCTTGGGCGACTTGGCCAATTGGGCTTCGATCATCTTATGGGCTTCGGGCTCCGTTACCTTGTGCGCGGCTGCAATTTCGCGGACCATGCGGTCAAGGGCAGCTTCGTAAAGCTGGCGTTCGGAATAGGATTGCTCCGGCTGGGCCTCTGAACGGTGCAGATCACGCACCACTTCAGCAATAGAGACCAGATCCCCAGAATTGATTTTGGCTTCATATTCCTGTGCGCGACGCGACCACATGGTCCGCTTGATGCGCGCGCGACCGGCAATGGTATCGAGCGAGCGGGTCAGCACATCATCTTCGGCCAGTTTGCGCATGCCGACACTGGCTGCCTTGGCGGTGGGCACACGAAGGGTCATCTTGTCTTTTTCAAACAGGATCACAAACAATTCCAGTTTGAAGCCAGCCACTTCCTGCTCTTCAATCGCGATGATGGTTCCAACGCCGTGGGCTGGATATACAACGGATTCACCGGTTTTATAACCCTGACGCTGGGTGGTTTTTTTGGCAGTCGTCATAATATGTTTACACTCCGAAGTCGGACATGGGCGCCACAAGATGATACGATGCTGGACGCATCGTTTATCAAACGAAATCTGCTAGACATGGTCGCTGTTGGTTTCAGGCTCATGGGTTAGGTCCGATCTCTCATGGCACCAGCCGGAGTCCAGCGCCCTCTTGTGGCAAGCACAGATCGGGCAAAAGACATCAAAAGCCCTTGCGGGGGTGGTGCGTGGAGTGAAGCCGGAAGAAACCTCTAAAGAACGATCCCAAAAGAGAAAAACCTCAATAGCAGAAAAATTAACAAATTTCAAAGGTAAACCGACTCGCCTCCCCGAACAGGGGGATCAGTGCACACAAAACCCGCCCATAAAGGAGGGCGGGTTGTATATGACAGGGCATTTCAGGACGGCAGCCTGAGGTGGGTCGCAGGTGATGGGTATGCTATTTAGTCCCCCTGCCCGGGCTCTGGTGAAAAATATTTTTCCAACTTGCCTTCTTCGCCGTCATGATCTTTTGCATCGGTTGGCGAAGGACGCTTCAGGGTAATATTAGGCCAGGTCTTCGCATAATCGGCATTCAGTTTCAGCCAGTTTTCCAGACCCGGCTCGGTATCCGGCTTGATGGCTTCAGCCGGACATTCGGGTTCGCAAACACCGCAATCAATACACTCGTCAGGATGGATTACGAGCATATTGTCGCCCTCATAGAAGCAGTCGACAGGGCATACTTCCACGCAATCCATATATTTGCACTTGATGCAATTTTCGACGACGACATAGGTCATCGGGGTCTCCATAAATCCGGTGGGCGAATGGTGATTTTGCTAAACCCTTTGGCGTCGGGGTGCAAGCATTGGCTGGCATTAACGTCTATTTTTCGAAAAAGACCGGCCGGAAGCAGAAAAATTATCCTTCCAATGGCCATCCGCAGAGGATTTTGGTCTCGGTGTGCTTTCGAGCCGCTCGTAGAGTCCGCTGGCTTCATCGGCCGAGCCGCGCTTTTGTGCCACAGACAGAACCGTAACGACTTCTGTAGCATGCGGCAACGCCAGGGTCAGCACATCCCCGACCACCAGAGCGCGATCAGGCTTGGTTTCTCGGGCGCTGTTGAGACGGACCCGTCCTTTACCGATCAATTCAAGTGCAACAGAGCGGGTTTTCACAAAACGGGCATAGACGAGCCATTTGTCGAGCCGTTGCCGGTCCTCGGCGTCCTCAGTGTCATCGTTGAGGGGTTTTGCGCGTCCCATCCCTTCAAACCCGGTCGATTGGCATCCTGATCAGGACTTTTTGGTTTCCATTTGCTCTTTCAGAGCCAGCAATTTTGCAAATGGCGAATTCGGATCAGGGGCTTTGTCGCGGGTTTGCGAGCGCGTTTGGTCCTGCCAACCGGTGGCAGGACGCGTTTTGCCGCTATCAGGACGATTGCCGCCTTTGTAACGGCCGGCGCTCCGCCCTCCTTCAGGACGGCCCCCTTCAGGACGTCCCCCTTCGGAACGGCCACCCGTGCGGGCTTCGCCGGCGTGTGCTGGTTTATTGTGTTTAGGACGCTGCCGCTCGAAACGGGGCTTGCCTTCACCGTCAGCAGGAGCGGCTTCCTCGCCGCCAGCCCGCTGTTGACGCGGGCGATGGTCGCGCTGCGGACGCTGGTGTTGGCGTTGTTGCCGCCAGATCTCGATCTCGACAGGTACTGCAACGACCTCTGATGCCCCTTCTGCAGTTGCTTCTGCAGTCAATTCTGCATTCACTTGGGCAACATCGTCGGACGCCGCATCCGCCACTGGTTCTGGGGTGACCATCTCGGATGAGACGGGCTCATCGCTCATAATCGGTTCAGCAGACGTTTCAGCCGGTGTTTCTGACGTGTCTTCTGAGGAGGGTTCGGAGTTGGTATCGGATGGGGCTTCAACAGTTTGCACGTCAGATGCGGTTGCTTCAATCATCGTGACAGGTTCTGTGGCGGCCAGACCGACCAGAGGCTTGGTAATGGCCGGGCCAATACGCCGGTCCATCACATAGCCGAGCGAGCGCAGGATGGTCGCGAAATCCTCTCCAGCACAACCGCATAGCGAGGTCATCGCGGTTGTCACCACAAATCCATCACCATCGGCGGTGCCTACAGGCGGTTCGCCGGCAGTGAGGCCCGGACGATACTGGATGGCTGGACGGATCAGATCGGCCAATCGCTCCAGAATATCAACGCGAACCGCCCGGGTGCCGCAGACCCGGAAGCCCGCTGCACGATAGAGGTCTTTCATTACCTGCTCGTCGACCGGAATCGATGTGCGGCCCGAATGGGCCAGATGCAGGATGTCGTCAAGCCCGTGCACCTCGCCGCTGGTTTGCTTGAGCGCCCAAAGCTGGGCTGCCAAAGAGCGAGGGGCAGGTTTGAGCAATGCAGGCAGAGACAAATGATAGGCGCCGAAACGCACCCCCATGGCACGGAGTGCTGCGCGATCGGTTTGATCCAGACCTTTCACATCGTCGGCCACTTTGGTGCGGTCGAGTACGCCGAGTGCTTCGGCAATCTGGAAGGCGATACCCCGGGCAATGCCTGTCAGGCCTTCTGCGGCTTCCAGAACCTTCAGGGGGCCGAGCAGTTTGGTAATATGGGCTTTCAGCCAGTTTTGCAGGCGCAGTTCGACCTGTTCACGGCTGCCGCCTGCCAGATGCTCGTCAGCCAGCAGGCGGATCTGCGGCTCAAGAATCTTTTCCCCGGCCGAAATGCGGGCAATGACCTCGCCGAGCCAACGGATTGAGCCGTCATGAGCCAGCGCGAAGGCTTCATCCACGCCATTGATGACGCGCTGGGCCCTGTTTTCAAATTCCTGAACAAGGGATTTGGCGGCTGTAGCGCGTAACGCCTTGGCCTCAGTGCCACCTGCTTCGGGGTCAGGCACAAATTGAAAACCTTGCAAACGACCAATCATATGACCTTCAACAGTCACATCACCCGTTGCCGATATATCCGCTTCAAGCATTGCGTTCTCTCTCAGTCGGCGCATAAGCACACTTGTGCGCCGATCCACAAATCGTTGCGTCAGCCGCTCGTGTAAAGCATCTGACAGACTGTCCTCTACCCGACGAGTGATCTCCTGCCAATGGGCTGGGTCTGCAAGCCAGTCGGGTCTTTGTGCCATAAAAGTCCATGTCCGAACATGGGCAATTCGTGTTGACAGCGTATCAATGTCGCCATCCACCCGATCAACTTCAGCCAAGCGGGCGGCAAACCATTCGTTTTTGACGCGTCCGTGCTGGATCAGTTGTTTGTAGACTGTACCGATCAATTCGGCATGAATATGTGGCGAAACCCTGCGATAATCGGGAATTTGGCACAGGCCCCATAATTTTTCGACACCGGCCCGCCCTGTCGCTGTGCGCAAAATGTGCGGGTCGCGTGACAGATATTCGAGGGCGAGAAGATCTTCGGAAACGGGGGCTGCTTCCAGTCCGGCCTCATTTGGCGGCTGTTCCAGCGAGGCAATCAGCTGTGCAACAGAACGATAATCAAGATCAGCGTTGCGCCATTGCAACACATCGAGCGGCTCGAACTGATGATTTTCCAGAGAATCAATCAATTCCGGATCGAAATCATCGCAACGTCCGGTGGTCCCGAATGTCCCATCACGCATATAGCGTCCGGCGCGACCAGCAATCTGTCCGAATTCGGACGGTGTCAGCCAGCGGTTACGGCGGCCGTCGAATTTGCGGGAGGCCGCAAAGGCGACATGATTGACATCAAGGTTCAGCCCCATACCGATGGCATCTGTGGCTACCAGATAATCGACCTCGCCAGATTGGTATAATTCAACCTGTGCATTGCGGGTGCGCGGTGACAAAGCACCCAAAACCACTGCTGCCCCGCCGCGCTGGCGACGGATCAGTTCGGCGACCGCATAGACCTCCTCTGCCGAGAATGCGACAATGGCCGAACGGCGCGGCAGCCGTGTCAGCTTCATGTCTCCTGCATAGGTGAGTTGCGACAAACGCGGCCTGATGGTGACATAGCAGCCGGGAATCAGCTGCTCGATGAGCGGTCGCATGGTTTCCGCGCCGATCAGCAGCGTCTCGCTGCGTCCGCGCATGTTCAGCAGCCGGTCGGTAAAGACGTGGCCGCGTTCGAGATCGGCCGCAAGCTGGATTTCGTCGATGGCAACAAAGGGCAGATCGAGATCCTGGGGCATCGCCTCGACGGTGGCGACCCAATAGCGGGCATGAGGCGGTTTGATCTTCTCCTCGCCCGTGACCAGTGCCACCGCCTGTTCGCCTGCGCGATCAACCAGACGGCCATAGACCTCGCGCGCCAGCAGTCTGAGCGGCAGGCCGATCAGGCCACCTCCATGCGCCAGCATCCGCTCGATCGCATAATGCGTCTTGCCCGTATTGGTGGGACCCAATACGGCGGTCACGCCACGGGCGCGTTGGTTGATGGGGATAGGGCGGGGCATTGCAGATACTCGACGAGGCGTAAGAGAGGGGCTATGCTGTCAGCTAGTTTTTGATGATTTCCTGAACAGGTTGCGGATCAGGAGCGACCTGATCTGACGGGATGGCACCGAACCTTGTCGCATCAATTTCCAGCGGTCCTACCATGGTTTTAACGTAAATCCGTAAGGGAACCAGTGCACGGGTGCCCGGCACCAGAGCAAGCCATGTTTCAATGTCGCGGTTTTCTTCCATGAAGGCAATAACGGGACGGTTGCTGCGATGGCCCGAAATAGGCTTGTAGCGTACGGAGCAGACAAGGGCCTGTCCTTCAAAACCAGGCAACTTGACCTGTTTGACCGATTTATAACTCAGAATGATGTCGAAACGACCAACACCGTCAAAAAGCGGAAGCGTGCGATTGCAGCTGTTGGTATCCAGAGTAGAACCGCGCAGGGCTTGTAAAAAAACCAAGGCGCCAACCGGATCGACGACATTGCGCATATGCGCTTCCTGGACAGGCACGCGGTCATCACGCGGCTGCAGAGGCGGGTCGATCATGATCTTGCTGATGTTTCCGCCTGCCATCGTCATTCGCAGGTTGAAATCGCCTTTGCTGTTATGAAAGCTCAAGCCGTGGGAAGTCGGCATAACTCTTGATCCACTTGCCGAACCCATCGACCATCCTTCACCGGAGGCTCCGGCCAGCCATCCGATCAGGCCGGTTCCCTTGGCTTTGATGTTGATCCGGTATTGGCCGCCGCCCAGATCCCCTGATAATTGGGCGCTGCCGACTGTCAGATCAAGCAGGCTGATGCGATAATCGATCTCCAATGGTGCGCCGAGCTTGCGGTTGGTGAATTGATAGGCGGCCTGAGCCGTCCCGGCCATCACAGCGAGCCCCAGCACAAGCACCGCCCAGATGCGGAACATGGAAAAACCGCACGCTTTGGCAGGGATAGGCTGTTGAAAACAGGGCTGCATGGTCGATAAAGCCTTATTGGGCAGGACGTCTTGGCGCTCATTGAGCAAGAGATTGTGTTTTTTTAACTGATTTGCAGTCAGATGTCGCTGCATGACTTGACGTTGCCCCCCTTCCTCCCCTATAGACCCACATCTTCCGAAAATACTGTCATTCTCGGTGGGCTCGTCATTCGGTCACGGATCATAGGGCTATCGGGGAAGATGGATCGGAAATCAGAATTCATATTGACGTTAGACGCTCTAAATAAAGGAATACCATCATGGCTCGCCGTTGCGAATTGACGGGAAAAGCCGTCCTGAGCGGTAATCTTGTTAGCCACTCAAACCGCAAGACCAAGCGGCGCTTCCTGCC
>CANGQA010000093.1 GCA_947455995.1 Hyphomicrobiales bacterium
CTCTGACCCGACCAAGGTCGGGCGAACATAAGCCCTAAACCAGAGAAAACATATCGGCTCGCTGAAGGAATAAACCACCAACGTCCGCCGTCTGTGAACGCGTTATAGAACCCCCAAACCAATAGAGTCAACACTCATATGTGAAAAAAACTCAAATTCTAGAAGGCCCGGGCTTTTCACCGGCATTAATCCTCATGTTTAGAGATGGTTAGTGACTATTCCACAGGGTATAAAAAGGACCGGGCGTGTAAATTTTAAACAGCAAATACCTGCTTTTTCCGGTTTCTTCTTCGCCGGAATTCGCAAAACATCCTGAATTGTAACCCTGATTAGGCTTTCGTGAGATGTTTTAGGTGCGGCCAAAGTGACATTCGCTCAAACCGGATCTCGCTCAGGCCAGATTTATTAGAGACAGGCCGTGCCCTTCGCACTCAAGGCCATTAAAGGCCTTCCTTGAACCGATCCTGCTTTACACAGGATGTATTTTTTCCCTCTTGCTCCCCGTTTCATTATCGATAATGATATTGATAATGTGTGAGAGTGTCTGATGTCTTCCCGATTGAGCCTTCTATCCGCCCCGCAGAGATCTTCCGTGCCGACATTGGTGGGGATGCGTCCGCGTGATGCTGTCTATGCCACGTTGAAACGGCGGATCCTTCTCAATGACCTTAAACCCGGTTCCGCGCTGACCGAGTTGGGGCTGGCACAAGACCTGATGTGCTCGCAAGGCACTGTCCGCGAAGCCCTGTTGCGTTTGCAGGAAGACGGGCTTGTGTTGCGGGCTGGACATCGCGGCACCACAGTGACACCGCTCGATCCGGAAGAGGCGGATGAAATTCTTGCCTTGCGCCGCCGGCTGGAAAGGCGGGGCGCCTTGCGGGCTGTCCCATCGCTCACACCGGAGCATTGGCAGGACATCCTGAGCCTGCAAGAAGCGATGGATCACGCTGCGACCGACAATGACACCTATCTGATGATCGAATTGGATACAGCCTTTCATATGGCGATTTTCAGGCTGGCGGGTCTGCGTGCGTTGGAACAGATCCTGTTGCGCTGTATCCTGCATTCGCATCGACAGAAATTGTGGGAGCCGCGCCATAACAGACCGCTCGGCAAAACGGCCCAGCGTCACCGTCCGATTATCGAAGCACTCGGCAAGAGTGGGGACGATCTTGCCGACGCTCTGGCCCATCACATCGACACCATTGTTGATGTGGCACCAGGGCCAGCAACCGAAACGACACGAAAAGAACAATAAACCTAACAATACAAGGGAGAAGATGGATGAAAAGACGTCAATTTATCCAAGCCGCAGGGGCCACTGCACTCAGTACACCACTGATCATGGCGCCAATGGTCAACAGCGCCAAAGCGCAAGCTGCAACGGTGCGCTGGTGGTATCATTTCGACAATCCGCAAAACACTCCGAATGATCTGATTGCCCAATTCGAGAAAGACAATCCCGGCATCAAAATTCAGGCCGAAAGTATTCCATGGGGTGGTGGCGGCGATTATTACACCCGACTGTTTGCCGCTATTGTTGCCAAAAACGCGCCCGATTGCGCGATGGTGAAACTCAGCTCGCAGGCCCAGTTGCTTGAAATGGACGCCCTGGAGCCGCTCGACGGCCATATTAAAAACTGGGCGGGAAAAGCCGATATTTCGGACAATATCTGGAACGTCAACAAAGCGCAGGATGGCAAGCAATATTACCTGCCGCTTCAATATGTCGTGCTCTATCTCTATTACCGTGCCGATTGGCTGCAGGCTGCGGGTCTGCAGCCGCCCAAGACATTCGAAGAGTTTCTGGCCGCTGCCAAGGCGATGACGAAAGGCGATGTCTCGGGCTTCGGCATGCGCGGCGGTGGCGGCGGCCATGACAATTGGGCCCCATTCATTATTGGCAACGGCGCAACATTTGCCAAAGGCGGCATGGTCAATGAACAGGCCTTGGCAGGAAACCGATTCTATGTCTCGCTGGCGCGCGACCACAAGGTCACTCCGGCTTCGGCGGCATCTGACGGCTTCCGCCAGATCGTCGATGGCTTCAAAGCCGAACGCACCGGCATGATCATCCACCATATCGGTTCGGCCAACGAACTTGTCACAGCGCTTGGTGACAAAGTCTCGGCGGTGCCAGTCCCGCGTCCGGCCAATGGAAAAGGCTGGACCATGTTCGGCGATGAATCAAATGCTGTGCTCTCCGGCTCCAAAAACAAAGATGCCGCGTTCAAATGGATCAGCTTCCTGTCAAGCGGCGGCAACAATGTGGCCTTCAACAAGCTGACCGGCCAGTTGCCCGTCACGACATCGGGGGCGTCATCATGGACCCTGCATCCCAAGCGGTTTGTCGATGCCTCGGCGGCCTCTCTGCCTCTGGCCGGCGTCCTTCCCGATTCCCCCAAAACCGCCGATTTCGCACGCACTGTCTGGCCAACCTCGATGCAGCGCGCGCTGCTCGGCCAGATCACATCGGACGAGATGATGAAAACCATCGAAGCCCATTATAACGGCTGACCCGACGTCATCGGCAGGCGCACACGCAGGATCTATTGCTGCGCCTGTCGATCCACATTCAATGATTTGATCCTATGACCACAGCATCCGACACGGAACCAGCCCCACCATTGGTTCTGACGCCCTATCTATTTCTATTGCCTGCCATGCTGGTCACACTGGCGGTGGTGCTATGGCCTGTTGCTGAAACGGTTTGGATGAGTCTGCACAATTTCATCCTATTTAAACCGCGGAATGTGCCTTTTATCGGCTTGGGCAATTTTTGGCGGCTGCTGCATGACGAGGTATTCTGGCTGTCTTTAGGCCATTCACTGGTCTGGATCAGCCTTGTGGTCGGCCTGCAATTCTTGCTCGGTCTGGCCACGGCCCTGTTGCTGAACCAGAGTTTCTGGTGGCGGTCGCTGGCTCGATCGCTGGTGATCATTCCCTGGGCCTTGCCCAGTGTCATCATCGGCCTGACATGGACATGGATGTATGATTACAATGTCGGCGTGCTCAATGATGTGTTTTTACGCTTCGGGCTGATCGACAAGCCGGTGGCATGGCTGGCCCAACCCAACAGTGCATTTTTCTCGATTGTTGTCGCTTTGATCTGGCAGGGCTTTCCGTTTTTTGCCGTCACGATTCTGGCAGGCCTACAAACCATTTCGGCAGAACTGTATGAAGCCGCCGATATTGACGGAGCGACACGTTTCCAGCGTCTGCGCTTTATCACGCTGCCCGCGATAGCCGATGTGATTGCCACCGCCCTGTTGCTGCGGACCATCTGGGTGGCCAATTCGTTGGATGTGATCCTGGTGATGACCGGCGGCGGACCGGGCTATTCCACCTATACGCTGCCGCTCTATGCCTTCCTGAAAGCCTATAGCGGCATGGAATTCGGCTATGGATCGGCCCTCGCTATCATGCTGACACTTCTGCTGTTGCTGGTGGTGTTCATCTATGTGCGCCGCGCCGCTCGGGAGCTGGATCAATGATGGACCGCCGCTCGCCCCTTCAGCGCCTGTTTGAATTGCATCTGCCTTTGCTGGTGATCGTGCTGTTTGCATTGGGTCCCTATGTCTGGATGATGATGACATCGATCAAGACCAATACCGATATCGGGGCATGGCCGGTGCGCTATTGGCCGCAGGCTTTTACTTCCGAGCATTATCACGCATTGCTTGAGCGCACCTCGTTTGGCGGCAACCTGGTCAATTCGTTCATCATTGCCACCGGAGCCTGTATGCTTGGATTGAGCGTCAGCCTGCCAGCCGCCTATGCCTTTTCGCGCTACCGTTTTCGGGGCCGCCGTTTGCTGATGACGCAGTTTCTTGTGATCAACATGTTCCCGATCGTGCTGATCATCATTCCGCTGTTTGTCTTGATGCGCAATATTGGCCTGCTTGATACATTCATAGGCATTATTTTAGGCCATTCGACCTTTGCCGTGCCTTTTTCGATCTGGATGTTGACCAGCTATATGAATGCCATTCCCAAGGATCTGGATGAGGCCGCACGCATTGACGGTGCCACCACTTTGGAAGTGCTGAGGCTGATCATTCTGCCCGTTATCATGCCCGGCCTTGTGACCACCGGCATTTATATCTTCGTGACGTCATGGAACGAATATCTGTTCGCCATGATGCTTTCGGGCCAAAATGTCCGAACGGTCACGGTGGCCTTGCAACTGTTCATCGGCGAATTCAGCGTGCAATGGGGTCTGCTGACCGCCGCAGGCACGCTGATTGCTCTTCCTGTCACTCTACTCTTCCTGTTGGTTCAAAAGCGGCTTGTGAGCGGGCTCACATCCGGAGCGGTGAAATCATGACCAGACCTAATCCTATCGGTATCATCTCTATGTTCTATGCACGGCCTTTCGGGCGCGAGCATTTCGATACATTTGCTCGCATGAAGCAATCGGGCTGCGACTTTGTCGAATTGCTGGTACCCGAACCGGGCGAACTGGACCTACACGAGACCCGCAAGGTGCTGGCCGATCATGGTCTGGGCGTGGTGTTAGCGGCACGGGTCAATCTGACACGCGATCTGGCCAGTGATGATCCGACCGCCCATCAGGCCGGTATCACCTATCTGCAATCGTGTGCCACCATCGCCCAGGAACTCGGAGCAACCATTGTCGGTGGTCCGCTTTATGGCGCACCGCTTGTATTCGCCGGACGGCCGCCGACACCGGTGACCGAGGACCACCGCAAAGCCAAGATCGACCGGATTGTCGCCGGCCTCAAAACCGCAGGCCGCACCGCTGCCGATTGCGGCGTGGTGTTCGGCATCGAACCGCTCAACCGCTTCGAAACCGATATTGCCAATACAACACGGCACGGGCTTGATCTGGCTGAGGCGGTGGATCTGCCTTCGGTCGGGGTTATGCTCGATACGTTCCACATGAATATGGAGGATCCCGACCTGCCCGCCGCCATCCGGCAGGCCGGATCCAAGATGGTGCATTTTCAGGCCAACGAGAACAATCGCGGCTTTATCGGCTCCGGCCATATCGACTGGCCGTCGATTGCCCGCGCCCTCAGGGATATCCACTATAGCGGCCCTATTACTCTGGAACCGTTCCGCCGTGATGACGAGCGGCCAGGAATACCTTTGGCGCAATGGCGGGCGCCGCAAAAGAATGAAGACCATGCCCTAAGCCAGAGCATTGCCTTTCTGGATGCAACCCTTGCCTTTTCGGGAACCGGACGATGAATTCCAACACGCTCAGAATAGGCTGGATCGGTTGCGGCCTGCACGCCAATGAAATGCTGTTGCCGCAACTCACCCGCTTCGATGTCCGCATCCAAGCGCTGTGTGATACCGATCAGGACCGGCTCGACAGAACCGCCCAACGTTATGGCGTGGCGGCCGATGATACAACCCGCGACTGGAAAACCCTGCTCGCCCGCAAGGATATCGATGCCATCGGCATTGCCGCTGGTCCCCATGCGCATTTTGAGATCGGACAGGCGGCCCTGGCTGCTGGATATCCGGTCTTTATGGAAAAGCCTCCGGCTGCCACCGCGCGCGAGGCCAACCAACTGGCCAAAGCGGCTAAAGCGGCCGGCAAGCCGGTCGTGCTCGGTTTTATGAAACGCTATTCGACGGCCAACCGCATCGGCGCCAATGTGATCCACAATCCCGATTTCGGACAGCCCGCGAGCTTTCTCGGTCAATATATGACGGCCCCGACCTATTTCGAGAAAGATCCGGATTATACCGGCTTTTTCCTGCATCACTGCGTGCATTATCTCGATCTGGTCCCGTTTCTGATGGGAGAGATCGCCGATTTATCGGTGCGCAGCCATATTCTCGATCCCGGAAAAATCCTGCTGCATGTCGATATCCGCTTCACCTCTGGCGGCATCGGCACTCTGGTGGTGGGCACGCATCAATCGCGTGGCACGCCGATGGAATGGTGGCAGGTGATGGCCGATCACCAGCGAGTCGAGGTGCGCAATGTGCACGAGGTCCGCCACTTCCGCGCACCGGCCTTCAAGGTCAGCAGGCCCGATGCCACTTTGCTGGCCTCGGAGGATACACTGGTCTGGGAACCCAATCTGACCGTTGCCGCCAACGAGGACCACAAGGGCTATCACAGCCTGATTGGCGAATTTCTCGCACTGGTGCGCGGACAGCCCGAGGCCTCAAGTCCGCACAGCCGCGCCCCCAATGCCGATGACGGTGCCCGTGCCATGCAATGGCTGGAGGTCATGATCAAATCGGCACAGGTCTGACGGGTCTGTCTCGCGTGTAAAAATACCTGCATTGATTGCGATATCTCGATCACACCCGCGAAAATAGTGTGGAGGTGATCGAGATCCCATGATGGGCCAATAAAAACTGCATAATAATTGATCATTTGCACATTTTAGTGCCTGTTTGGCTTGATAATTTGGCAATTTAATTCAGATTAATCCATCATAACCTCGCGTTTCAGGAATGGCACGATCGTTGCCTTATCAATAGGCAGATGTCTTGACCTGTTCGGGGATCAAGACTGAAATCTGGAGTTCGCTTTAAATATGGCCTCTGATTCAACCTTGGAACTCGTCAGTTTATCGAAGCGCTATGGCGAGGTGCTTGCTGTTGATCACATCAACTTGAAAATTCCGGCAGGGACCTATTGCTGTCTGCTCGGACCATCCGGCTGCGGCAAGACTTCGACCCTGCGGATGATCGCCGGACATGAACTGGCCAGCAGCGGCGATATTCTGGTGGGTCCGAGCAACGTGACGGATTTGCCGCCCTCAGCCCGCAATACGGCCATGATGTTTCAGTCCTATGCGCTGTTTCCGCATTTAACTGTTCTGGATAACGTCGCATTTGCACTCAAAATGCGCGGGATTGAAACCGCCACCCGTCATGAGCGGGCGCGGGAGTTGCTCGCACTGGTTGACATGTCCGCTTATGCTGAACGTCTCCCAGCTCAGTTGTCGGGAGGCCAGCAGCAGCGTGTGGCTTTGGCACGCGCTCTGATCACCTCTCCGCAAATTTTGTTGCTGGATGAACCGCTGTCGGCACTGGATCCTTTTTTGCGTTTGCGTATGCGCGCAGAGCTGAAAAAGTTGCAACGCGAATTGGGGATCAGTTTCATTCATGTCACGCATAGCCAGGACGAAGCCATGGCCTTGGCTGATCTTGTAGTATTAATGAACAACGGACATATCGAACAGAAGGGATCTCCCAGAGAGGTCTTCAATGCGCCACGCACAGAATTTGTCGCCCGCTTTATCGGTGGCCATAATATTCTTGTCCAGGATGGCCAAAAGGTGGCCGTTCGCAACGACCATCTCATACTGAGCGCGCCTTCTTCACCGGTATCTGATCCCCATCTCGATGCCCTGATCACCCAGATCGAATATCAGGGCACCCATGTCCGTATCAGCCTCGCTACAGCAAGCGGCGCTGAACTGACCGCCGATCTCGCAGATGATGACTTCGATGCCTTTCCCCTCACTGCCGGACAGGCGGTGACAGCCTCGTGGGACCGCAAGCGGGCCAGTATTTTTGCACCCCTCTCGTGAATCAACGGACTTCAACACAAAACAGGAGAAGACAATGACTGACGCATCCAAAACGAAAAAGGGCCTCAACCGTCGCGGTCTTTTGAAAGGCGCCGCCGGATCTCTCGGTCTGGCCGCAGGCTCCGGTGTCATCACCGGCTTTCCTTATGTGATTTCAGCCGAACCCAAGGTGTTGCGTTACCTCGGTACAGCAGTGAACGAAGGCGATGATATTGCCAAAAAATGTTTTGCCGATACCGGCATCAAATTGGAATACATCACCGCGACAACCGACGATGTGACCAAGCGTGTTGTCACACAGCCCAATTCTTTCGATGTGCTCGATACCGAATATTTCTCTCTGAAAAAACTGGTCCCATCGGGCAATATCCAGGGCTTGAGTGCCAAAAAAATCAAAGAATTCAACAATATTACGCCCGTATTCACCAAAGGCCAGCTGCCCAACGGTAAAAAGATCGGCGATCAGGGAACAGCCCCCTGGAAAGTGCTCTATCTGGAAGGCGCGGGCTCAAAGGTATTTTCAAAAACCGCGACCGATTTCGTGACCCTGATCCCGACCGTCTACAATGCCGACACCTTGGGCATCCGTCCCGATCTGATCAAGCGTCCGATCAATTCATGGGCCGAACTGCTCAACCCAGAATTCAAGGGCAAGGCCTCGATCCTGAATATTCCATCCATCGGCATCATGGATGCGGCAATGGTGGTGGAAGCGACCGGACAACACAAATATGCCGACAAAGGCAATATGACCAAGGCCGAAATCGACCTGACCATGAAGATTTTGACAGAAGCCAAAAAGGCCGGTCAATTCCGCGCCTTCTGGAAAGATTTCAACGAAAGCGTCAACCTCATGGCATCCGGTGAAACGGTGATCCAATCGATGTGGTCCCCTGCAGTCACCAAAGTTCGCTCACAAGGTATTGCTTGCACCTTCCAGCCTTTGAAAGAAGGCTATCGCTCCTGGGCTTCGGGCTTTTGTGTGTCGAAGGGCGTCACGGGACAAAAGCTTGATTGGGCTTATGAATTCGTCAACTGGTTCTTGTCAGGCTGGGCTGGCGCCTATCTCAACCGTCAGGGCTATTATTCTGCCGTGCTGTCAACCGCCAAGGCCAATATGGCCGCTGACGAATGGGCCTATTGGATGGAAGGCAAACCCGCCATCAAAGACATCAAGGCTCCCGATGGTTCGCTGCTTGAAAAAGCTGGTGCGGTGCGTGACGGCGGATCCTATGATGACCGCATGGGCAATGTCGCCTGCTGGAACGCCGTCATGGACGAAAACGACTATATGGTCCGCAAATGGAATGAGTTCATTGCGGCATAATCTGTCAATATGATTTGACACTCGCTATTAAATCGACAGTGCCCCGCCTTAAAACCCCTGTTTTTTGGCGGGGCACTGCTCACGTAACCAGCATCGGTTTGATTATGACCCGAATTCGCTCCTCCTTCATGGCATGGTTGCAGGCCGGACCAATGATGCTGGTCTTCGGGCTCTTTTTTCTGCTGCCGCTGGTGCTGGTGGTGATTGTCAGTGCATGGGATTATAATGAATACGAGATGCTGCCAGGCTTCAGCTTTCGTGGTTATACCGATACGTTTGAGGGCTGTCTCAGTGACTGGCCCAATATCTGCACCATTTTCAAAACCTATCTGAAGACACTCAAACTGTGTTTCATCACATGGGTGCTGACCTTGGGCATTGGCTTTACACTTGCCTATTTTCTGGCTTTCCATGTGCGTTCAATAACATGGCAGATTACCCTTTCCCTGATTTGCACCATCCCGTTCTGGACCTCCAACGTGATCCGTATGATCGCCTGGATTCCGCTCCTTGGCCGCAATGGTGTGGTCAATCAGGGCTTGATGTCGATCGGGGCGATCCATGAGCCGCTCGAATGGCTGTTGTTTTCAGAATTCGCCGTCATTTTGGCCTTTGTGCACCTGTTCACATTTTTCATGGTGGTGCCTATTTTCAATTCGATGATCCGGATCGACCGTTCCCTGATCGAAGCGGCGACAGATGCGGGGGCGTCGTCATGGCAAACTCTGATCAATGTGATCATTCCACTGGCCAAGCCGGGCATCGTGATCGGATCGATTTTTGTAATCACGATTGTGATGGGTGATTTTGTGACCATCGGCGTGATGGGCGGGCAGCAGATTGCCTCTGCCGGAAAAATCATCGAAACACGTCTTAACGCCTTGCAATTTCCTGCCGCTGCGGCCAATGCCGTAATTCTGTTGGGGGCCACCATCATGATCATCATGGGCCTGTCGCGACTTGTCGATATTCGCAAGGAATTGTGAGATGTCGGAACGTCGCTCTAAATCCTTCTATCTTCTGGCCACCTTTTTTCTGGCCTATGTCTTGTTTCTTTACGGACCGATGTTTGCGATTTTCGTGTTGTCGTTTCAGGGGCCTGAAGGCGGACTGACCTTTCCGATGAACGGGGTTTCGCTGCACTGGTTCTATAAAGTATTTTCGGGCGGTGGCATCGTCGATATCGGGGCCTCGTTCAAACGCTCGCTGTCACTGGGCCTGCTTGTGACGGTGTTGACTGTTGTCTTGTCTGTCGGTGCGGGCATGGCTTTCAGGCGCAAATTTATTGGTGCGACGGTGTTGTTCTATACAGCCATAGCCAGTCTGATCATGCCGTCGATCATCACCTCGCTGGGGATCGCGCTCGAATTCAGATTGATTGATGATCTGATCAACCATTTCGGACCAGAATACCATTGGAGCTGGGCCGAGAACTGGACCACGGCAATGGGCCTTTATACATCGGGTCTGGGAGCGCATCTGACATGGACGCTACCCTTCGGCCTGCTGATCATGTTTGCCATATTCAACCGGTTCGATCATCGGCTGGAAGAAGCCGCACGGGATTTGGGTGCTTCACACTGGCAAGTGTTCTGGCATGTGATATTGCCGCTGATTTTGCCTTCTGTCGTTGGCATTGGACTGTTCGGTTTTACCCTGTCATGGGATGAGTTGGCCCGCTCGTCCCAAGCGATCGGCTCGGTCAATACGCTGCCGCTCGAATTGCAAGGTCTGACAACCACGGTCACCAAACCCGATATTTATGCACTGGGCACATTGACAACGGCTGTTTCGATTGTCGTCATCATCTCTGCTTTGCTCATCATCCGGTTTTTGCAGAAAAGGCAGGCCCGTTTCGGCTCCGATGCCGGTCAGGGAATGGTGTAGACCTATGAAAATTCTGATTGTAAACCCGAATACCACTGCGTCGATGACCGCCAAAATAGGGTTGGCCGCTCGCGCTGTAGCCGCTCAAGGCACCGAGATTATCGCGGTTAATCCTGCTGATGGGCCGGTGTCTATCGAGGGATATTATGATGAGGCCTTCTCGGTTCCCGGACTGTTGCGTGAAATTGCCAAAGGCGAGCAACGCGGCGTTTTGGCCCATATCATCGCGTGTTTTGACGATACCGGGCTGGAGGCGGCCCGCTCACTGGCGACCGCTCCGGTGATCGGCATTGGTGAAGCGGCTTTCCATCTGGCCAGCATGCTGGGCCATCGCTTCTCGGTGGTGACCACACTTTCGCGTTCGATTGCAGCGATTGAAACCAATCTGCTGAAATACGGTCTCATCTCACGCTGTGCCAGCGTCAGAGCGGCAGAGGTTCCTGTGCTGTCATTGGAAGATCCCCATTCCAACGCGTCCCATCTCATCAGTGCCGAAATCGAACGTGCCAAAACAGAAGACCATGCCGAAGCGATTGTGCTGGGCTGCGCCGGCATGGCCGATCTTGCCCAACGTCTGACCCAACAGCATGGATTGCCGGTTATTGACGGCGTGGCCAGCGCGGTCAAACTGGCCGAGGCGATGGCCGTGCTGGGTTTGCAGACCTCTAAAATCGGAGCCTATGCGAGCCCTGCCGCAAAACCCTATCTGGGACAATTCAAGTCCGACGCCCCATCTTGAACCGCCCCCTTTTTGACCGCATGAACGTTGAAGATCTGTGATAAAAAAACTGACGCCCGTCGACATCGTCGAACACTATCTGGAACTGTTAATGGGGCCCGATCCTGTTGCAGCACGCGCCTATATCAGCCACGATCTTGTGATCCATTTCACCGGCGGGCGCGTGATGCATGACCCGATCGAATGCGCCGAATTCAACAAGCTCCGCTATGCCTGGGTCAAAAAACGATTTGCAAGAACCGATCTTGTTGCTGAGTCCGGTGACGGCACCCAGATTGTCTACAACATCGGCACACTCTATGGAGCATGGCCGGATGGAACCCCGTTCGAAGGGAACCGGTATGTTGACCGCTATGTGCTGCGTGACGGTCTGATTGTTGCTATGGATGTCTGGAATGACAGTGCAGAATGGTTGCTTGATCCATCCCTGATGCAGCAAACGGAAGACAAGCCATGACACGGATTTATCCGGACCAGCTGCCCGATCACCACCGCTTTGCCTACAGCCCCATTACCCGACGTCCATTTTATCAATGGCCCGGTGGCAAAGGTCTGGCTGTTTATATTGCTTTGAATATCGAGCATTTTGCCTTTGGTGAAGGCTTGGGGGCCTCAATCGGCCCTGCCTCACCGCAACCCGATGTGCTGAATTATTCATGGCGCGAATATGGCAATCGGGTCGGAGCATGGCGATGCCTCGAGATGTTTGATCGATTGGATATGCCTGTTGCGGCCCTGATCAACACAGCCCTCTATGATCACTGCCCCGAGCTTGTTGCCGCCTGCGTCGAACGCGGCTACGAGCTTGTCGGGCATGGGCACACCAATGCCGAGCGGCAAGGTACGCTTGCTGAACATGACGAACGCGCTTTGCTGGAAGAAAGTCAGAGTCTGATCACCCGCAACAGTGGTAAAGCGCCGACAGGCTGGCTCTCTCCATGGATTTCCGAAAGCATGGTGACGCCGGATCTTCTGGTTGAGACAGGGTATCGCTATACGCTGAACTGGTGCCATGATGACCAGCCAATTCTCATGCAAACACGCAGCCAAAAACCGCTTTGGTCCATCCCCTATCCGCAAGAGCTCAATGACATTCCCATGATGATCGGCCGGCAGATGGATGGTGTCGATTTCGCCAATATGATCATCGACCAATGCGATGAAATGCTGGAACAATCCCGACACCAGCCCCTTGTGATGGGAATCGCCTTGCATCCTTATCTGGTCGGCCAACCCTACCGCCTCAGACATATCCGCCGTGCCTTGAGCTA
>CANGQA010000094.1 GCA_947455995.1 Hyphomicrobiales bacterium
AGCCCTAAACGTTCATCGAGAATCGAACAGGTCAGAATACCGACACCTGAACGGAGATATTCCTGGGTGTTGATGGGTCTGGCATCGGCAACACCGAGCCAGCCCGGGCGGCCACGCGAGAAGTAATAGGCCCCGCCACAAGAACCGATGACGGTGCCGCCGCGCAACAGAAAGCGCCGGACTGCGTCATCTGCCCCACGCGTGTTTTCTTTGAGATCGAGCGTCCAGTTGGAAAAGCCGCCTGGCAGAACCAGAAGGTCATGCGAGCCGAGCACCCCGCGGGCAATGTCCTCGCCGTCAACAATCGTAAAGACATAGCCGAGTCTGAGAAGTGCGAGGGCATAATAGCCGTAATAAGGATAGGCCGAACAAGCGCCGGCAAGCAGTGCAATGCGGGGCGCAACAATCGGCTGCATATCAAGGCCTGGATCCGTCGAACAGCTTTGAACCGATAGACCCAGGTTCAAAAATGTGTCGGCTACAGGCCCGTCGACCAGGTAATCACCCTTCTCGAAGAGAGAGGTATCAGCGAGTACGCGAAAGACAGGATAGCCGGCGCGTGCCGCAGCATTGGCGGCAATCGCCACTTGAAGGCGATCACCATTTTCATACCAAGGGAGCCTGATCATCATCCTGAAACGATACGGTTCCAGCGGTCTGTCCAATCAGGGCGCTGATCTGCCATTGTCGTATGATCAAGGTCGATCAGGCGCGACATTTCTTCAGATGTCAGACGAACGCGTTCCTGCAATCCAGGCTGCAGGAGGCCAATCATATGATTGTTGGTGCCCGGATAGTTGAACTTGTCGGCATAGGTCGTTTGAATTTTCGGATCGAGCGTGAGGTTGAGAAATTGCTCGGCAAGTTCCAGATTTTTCGTGCCTTTGGCAATGGCCGTACCGGAAGAATACAGGATGGCTCCTTCTTTCGGATAAACCCATTTGACCGGTGTGCCCCAGTTTTGGACCGTAAAGGTCTGGGACTTGTAAAGCAGGCCGATCACAGCTTCCTCGCTCCGCAGCGCATTCATGATGCTGTCGGTATCTTTGGCCCACATCGGCTGGAGGGCAGCCATTTTTTTGAGCATTTCAAAGCCGGTTGCCGTATCACTCGGCGGCTTGCCAGCGGCAATTGCACCGATCGGGACAATGTAGGGTCCGATTGAATGGTTGATATCTGGCAAGACGATGCGATTTTTGAATTCGGGGCGCCAAAGATCGGCAAAAGAGGTCGGTGGGTTTTTGACCAGTTTCTCGTTGTAGATGATGCCGAGCGGCGAGTAGATCATAGCCACCCAATGGCTCTGGATAAACCGATCCGGGACATTGGAAAGATTGGTGAGGCGCGGGGAATTTCGATTGATGGGTTCGAGCGCGCCCTGCTTCATTGCCAACGGGACGATGCCGTCATGCAATTGAACAAGATCGAATTTCTGATCGTTGATATTCACTTTTATTTTTGTGATGCGCTCGCCCGGGCTTGACCCGCGATCCTGAATAATCTTGATGCCGGTTGCGCTTTCAAACGCCGCATCGGCGCTGTCGCGCATGGAGTCGCCCCATAAACCACCCCATGTCATCAAGACCATTTGGGAAGGCTTGCCCTGTGCGGACGCACGAAGGTCAGGCAGGCCAAGCGCGCTGCCGGCTGCAACCGCTGAACCCAAAACAAATTGACGGCGATCCATCATTCTCTCCCTTTTTACCAGCCGACCGTATGGCTACTGCGCCGCACGTCGGCTGATCCCACTAAAGTCGTTCCATTCGCATCACGCGAGACAGCGCAGATGGCCCCTGCCATAGCCGTCAAGGCCGGCCATTCCACAACCTGGTGCCCGCGTGCCGCGAGATTGTCCCGAATGGCAGGCGCGATCCGGTTTTCTATGCTCAGACGTCCCGGCCAATAGTCGTGCGGCTCGAAACTTGATGGAAAACTATAGGTCGCAAAACGCGGGGCATCAATGGCTTGGCCGAGGTCCATCCCGTATAAGGTGACATTGAGAATGAATTGCAACATGGCCTGTGTCTGGACATCGCCACCCGGTGTGCCGAACGCCATCACCGATCCATCATCCTGAACAGCAATGCAGGGATTGGGGGTGAGACGCGGTCGCCGTCCCGGCCCCACACAGCTCGGGTGCCCTTCGCGCGTGAAGGATTGCGATCCGCGCGAGGAGGGGCAAAGCCCCAAGCCGGGAATGAGCGGGGTATCGTAAGACGTATCGCTCGGTGTTGCCGAGAACGTGTTGCCGTGCCGGTCAATCACTGCAATGTAGGAGGTGTCAGGACTGAGCCCGGGTGATCCCTCGCCGATCAGCGCGCCCGGTTCAGGCATTGCAGGTATTGCGGTTTCCAAATTGATCAGGCTTCGCCGTGTTGCGGCATAGTGCCTGGACAGCAGGGTTGGCAAAGGGACATCAACAAAACGCGGATCACCATAATAGGCTTCGCGATCGGCAAAGGCGAGCTTCATCGCTTCGGTCACAATATGAATGTAGTCGGCAGAATTATGATGGAGATCCTCTAGCCCTGCGCCGTCGAGAATGGTCAGGATTTGTCCCAGTACCGGCCCCTGACACCATGGGCCGCAGGTGAAAACATCCAGCCCTTTCCAGCGAGTTCGCACCGGCTCTTCATAGTTTGCGCGGTACGAGGCAAGATCATCAAAGCTTAGCCAGCCACCTTGGGCCGCGTGGTAGTTGGCTATCGTGCGTGCGATATCGCCGCGATAGAAGGCGTCGTGGACAGCATCGAGAGCTTCCTTGCGGCCCCGCTTGGCCGCGGCCTGTTCGATATCGACCAGATGTTGAATCGTGCCTGCAAGCTCTGTCTGGACGAAGTGGTCGCCGACCTTCAAGGGGGAGTCGCTTGGCAGGTATAGCTCGGCATTATGGGAAAACTGTTTGTATTCGTTGACCTTGGACCCGACAAACTCTGCCATGGTCGGATGGACAGGGAAGCCATCCCGTGCAAGGCAAAGCGCAAACTGCGCGACGTCAGCAAAACGCATTGTCCCATGATCACGCAGGGCCGTGAGCCAGGCACTTGGCGCAGCCGGAGTCACAGTGCGCAACAGGCCAACAGGTATATGTCCGCCAAATTCATCCCGAAATCGACGAACATCGGTCTTTTGTGGCCACATCCCGAGGCCGTCGAGGGTGACGACACGGCCTGTCTCGGCCATTCTTATCATGATCGGTGCAACACCGGCAAAATTTACAATATCACTCTGGACAATGCTCAGGACGAGGCCGCCCGCAACTCCTGCATCAACCGCATTGCCGCCCCCTTCCAGAACAAGAAAAGCCGCATGGGCCGCAGCATAATGGCCCGCAGAAGCCATGTGGCGACCACCGAGGACAAAACGACCAAACGATTGGGCATTTGAATTCAAGCCAAGCACAGCATGTCACTCCACCAGCAATGATTTAAACCTACATTTATAATTCTGTCATCCTTATTCACGCATATGAAAACATATTTCTGATGATCAGAATTAAATTTCTGCAATCGTGTGTTAAAATATTCCAGAATTTAAAACATTTAAAACTTATCTATACAAACCTCTTATTTTTTTCCTAAATGAATTCGCATTTTTATGTCTTGGTCATGGTTCCCAAACCCGCGTCCAAAAATATTAATACCACCAGGAAGTCCTGCTTTATCATCAATGCCTATTCTCAATTTAACCGAATGATGTTCGGCAAGTTGCAGGTCATTGAGCGTCACGTTACTTAATTTTATATCGCCCATATATGTGCCGAGTTGGGAAATACGCCAGCTGGTGAGGATGCCGTATTGTGACCCTTCAAGTTTCCACCAGAGTGGCGTTAAAATGCCTCGTTGGTCACCAAAGTCACCGGGGCATTGCCAGGTGCCAATTTTAATGCCGTTAACCCACAGCGAAATATCGGAAGGCCAATCAACATTGGTGCCGGGAACTTCGGAGGATAATTCCATAATAAATTCCAGAGCTTCGACATTGGCATTGATCACTTTGGCATTGTTGGGGAATTTATATTCGATATAGCCGCGTCCAAACCAAACCAAGGCTGCTTTCACACGCGCAGGATCTAGAAACAGCTCGGGAACATCGAGCATTCCCAATATTTTTTCGGTAGAGCATAGACCGCACGGGGCTGATACGTTGGATGTCGTATACAGACCAAGAGGCATTTCAACTTCGATGATATCCTTGTCCCGGTTGGTTGCCTCGGGATCGATTTTGACAACGATCTCAGAATAGCGGGCATAACAGATTTTTTGCTGGCCTTTCGAGGCTTTGCTGATCTTTGTCTCGATGAGACCGGTTTCCTCGAGGATTTGTATATTGCTGGCGATCGTCGATTGAGGTTGACGAAATGCTTTTGCAATCTGGTTGATATTCAGTGGTCCCTGCTTGAGGAGATGGCGCATAATCCGCAATCGAAGCGGCGAGGCAAGCCCCCGCAAAATCTGATATTGCCGATCGGCATTAACGACCAGAAACCCTTTTTCTGAACCATCACCATCTTTATTCACAGGGCGATGGTTGCCAAGCCGATCAAGTGACCGGCTTGGGCGTGGGCGGTGCGGCGGTGCCTGATCACGGACCATGATCCTGTATCAACCTCTACAATTCAGTCAGATCACGCGCTGAGTTTAATCACATTCCATGAAGCGGCTTTCAAGGACACAGTGATCTTTCCGCCTGAAACCGAAATACCGTTGATCGGTTTTGGTTTGACGCGCAACGGATCGGACTTTGTATTGATGGCTTTCAGATCACTGTCATGAAGCTCTTCCGCTTCCTTGACCTTCAGTGCGCCAAAATTTCGGGCATCAATCGTCACTTCAACGCCGTCATTGAGATCTCTGTTAAGCAGGAACAGCGTCAATCCGCCGTCGTTATCGGCGACAGCCGAAACCTTGAGATAGGGAACTGCAGGAGCATCAAAGTAAAGATCCTGTGCGCCTCTGGGGTCATAGTAGCGGGTGGCATAGGTCTCGGATTGGACCTTTGCTTTTAAAACGGTTCCGCGTCCGAACCGGCTCATTTGCGCAAAGGGCCAGAAGATTGTTTGCCGCCAAGCCGGACCTCCTGTTTCCGTCATAATCGGTGCAATCACATTCACCAATTGTGCAAGGCAGGCGGCTTTGACCCGATCAGCGTGGTTGAGCAAAGAGATGCACGCTCCGCCAAAGACGAGCGCATCTTCCATGTTATAGATTTCTTCAAGAATGGGAGGCGCAACAGGCCAGCCTTCTTTAACCCGGTCAGCGCGTTTGCGGCGCGTGCGGTACCAGACATTCCATTCATCGAATGACAGCATGATCCGTTTGTTCGAACGCCGGCGGGCGGCCACAGAATCGGCAATCGCAACAACTTCCTCGATAAATTGATCCATAATATCGGGGCTTGCCAAAAAGGCCTCGGTATCCTCGGCATAATTGTTGAAATAGGTGTGCAGCGATATATAGCCCACATCATCAAATGTGTGCTCGAGGACTTCATCTTCCCAACGGCCATAAGTCGGCATATTGCGTCCCGATGACCCGCATGCGGCCAACTCGATTGTCGGGTCAACCCAATTCATCATCTTGGCCGCTTCATGGGCAATGCGGCCATATTCGGTTGCCGTCTTGTGTTCCATTTGCCAATGGCCGTCGACCTCGTTGCCAAGGCACCAGAATTTAATGTTATGAGGCTCCTTCCAGCCATGTTTGATGCGCAGATCGGAGAGGGCCGTTCCACTTGGGTGGTTGCAATATTCAACCAGATTTCTGGCGGCATCCCCATCACGGGTGCCAAGGTTCACAGCCAGCATTGGCTCGATATCGGCCTTGCGGCACCAGTCGACAAATTCATTGGTGCCGAAGGTGTTGGGCTCGGTTGTAAACCACGCAAGATCCAGTCTTGCCGGTCTGTCTTCGACGGGCCCTACGCCGTCTTCCCAGTTATAGCCGGAGACAAAATTCCCGCCCGGATAGCGCATGATTGTCGGGGCAAGTTCCTTGACCAGTTCGAGGACGTCGGTCCGGAAACCATCCTTGTCCGCTGTTTCATGCCCCGGTTCAAAAATGCCGCCGTAAACACAACGTCCAAGGTGTTCGATAAAGGCGCCGAACAGGCGCGGATCTGTCTCCCCAATCTCAAAATCATGGTCGACCATTACATTTGCTTTTTTCATAGCTTCCTCCGTTTATTTTATTGATATTGGTGCGGTTACCTGCGGCGATAAGACTGCATCCCGCAATTGCCTGGAATAGGGGTGTTGCGGGTCCGATAAGACCTCGCGGGCAGCACCTGCCTCCACCACTTCACCCTTCTGCATAATGATTAAGCGATCGGCAATGTAATAAGCTGTCGCCAGATCATGGGTGATGTAAATAATCGACAGGCCGAGTTTATCGCGTAATTCGCCGAACAGATTGACGATCGCCATCCGCAAGGAGGCATCAACCATCGAGACCGGCTCGTCTGCGATAATGAGGCGCGGTTTTGAAACCAAGGCGCGCGCAATGGCCACGCGTTGTAACTGGCCGCCCGACATTTCGTGCGGAAACCGCCCGCGCACTTCCGACAATGACAATCCGACCTGCCGCAAGGCGGTATCCGCAGCAGCTTCAGCCTCTGCACCATCAGCAGCGCCACCAAACCGCATCGCCGTCATAAGGAGGTAATAGTCAATCTTTTTGAGCGGATTGAATGCCTCGAATGGATTTTGAAAGATAGGCTGGACCTTGGCCATGAATGCCAGACGTTCTTTCCTTGTCCTGCCGCCAACCCGGTTGCCTTCCAAAGTCAGTGACCCGCCGGAAACCTCCTGCATGCCCAGAATCATCCGAGCCAAGGTCGTTTTACCTGAGCCGGACTCCCCGATGATTGCAAAAATTTCTGGCCGGTTGTTGTCAATCGTAAAACTGACGTTCTTCACGGCTTCGATGCGATGGCGGGACAATAACCCGCCTCGCGTAAATGACTTGGAGACATTATTCAGCGTCAAAAGGGCTGTCATGCGTCAGCTCCCGCGACAGCATGGCAGGCGACGCGTTGTTCCGGAGCCACCTGACGCATCACCGGTCTTTCAACTGTGCAGATATCACTGGCCAGAGGGCATCTTGGGTGGAACCGACAGCCCGAAGGCGGGTTAGCCAAATTGGGCGGGGTGCCAGTCAGGCCAGTGCGCTGAACCGTATCGCCAATCCGTGGCAAGGAATGGATCAGATGCCGCGTGTAAGGATGTTGGGGCGCGTTGAAAATATCGACAGTGCGTCCCACCTCGACAAGGCAGCCTGCATACATGATGCCGAGCTTGTCGGTTAACGCGGCATGAACGCCCATATCATGGGTCACAAACAGAACAGATGAGCCCATTTCACGCTGAATGGACCGGATCATTCCAAGAACTTCCTTCTGGACGATCACATCAAGTGCAGTGGTGGGTTCATCGGCAATGATGAAATCGGGTCGGCAAATTGTTGCCAGAGCAATCGTGACCCTTTGTCTCATTCCCCCTGATAATTCATGCGGATAGGCATCGAGGACTGACGGATCCAGCCGGAGGCGGGAAAGATGATTGGCGGTTTTTGTTTCAAAATCACTCTTGGATCCACCAAGATGGACGGCCGCAAAATCTCTGAATATTGATCTGATCTGCCTGAGGGGATTCAGGACATTCATCGAGCCTTGCATGATATAGGAAAGGCGGCTCCAGCGGATCCGGGCCAATTGCGTCGGATCAGCACCATAGAGATTGGTCGCGGGTGGCATGAATGAAAATTGTGCGTTGCCACCAATGAGTTCCAATGGCGGTGCAATCAGCCCCGCTATCGTTTTCATCAAGGTGGTTTTGCCGGAGCTCGATTCTCCGGCAAGGCCAAAGATCTCGTTGGGTTGGACGTCAAACGAAATGTCGTCGACAGCGGGGACCTCGCGATACACACCGAAATAGCTGGACCGGAAATGCGCTTTCAAATGGTCGACACGAAGGATCGGCGGCTGCGTCATGTCTGGCCTCCACCCATGCGGGAAAGGCGGCTGCGCGGATCAATATATTCGTTGATTGATACCGCAATCAAATAAAGGCCAACAAATGTTGCAACCACAGTGAGCACAGGAAAGGTAATCCACCACCAGATACCGGCAACAATAGCGGTATGCTGATTGGCCCAGTAAATCATTCCGCCAATCGTCGGGGTGTTAATGTCCATAAAGCCCAAGACGGCCAATGTGACCTCAAGACCGATGGACCAATTCATATTGTTCAACGTGGTCGAAAAGATAATCGGGAGAACATAGGGAAGATGCTCTCTCGTCAAAATTTCGAAGATTGTCATCCCCGAAAAAACCGATGTTCCAGTGAATTCGCGTGTTTTCAGGCTCATGGCAACAGAGCGGATGAGCCTGCTGTCATAGGCCCAGCCCAGACTGGACATAATCACGGCAAGCAGAATGGTTGACATCGAGTCTCTGAGAACAAAGTAAAAAAGGATCAGGATCGGGAAAAGCGGAATGACAATGAATGTGTCGTTGATGGCCATCAGCACACGGTCAACCCAGCCTCCCAAATAGCCGGACGATAAGCCGACGACGATTGAAATGACCCGTGACAGCAGCGCAACAAGCAAGCCGAATGCGAGTGTGTTGCGTATGGCAATGCTCAACTGCCAGAAAACATCCTGGCCGCGCGACGTTGTTCCTAACCAATAGTCAGCCGAGGGCGGAGCATCGGGGGGCACAACGAAGACATCATTCGGAGGGTAGGGTGAAAAGAACGATAGAACCGCCATTGTCATGACAATCAGGATCAGACATACACCAATTCTGAACTCGTTATTGTATTTGAGCAGGTCAAAAATGATCCTTTTCATGATGCCACCTGCACACGTGGATCAATCAGCGGATAGAGCAGATCGATGATCAGCACCGAAAGAGAAACGCCAATGATGGCAATCGAGGTCACGCCAAGCACCAAGCCATAATCCCCGGCATAGACCCCATCCACGAGCAAAGTACCAAGCCCGGGATACCCAAAAATCTTTTCGGTAATAACGGCTCCATTAAAAATGCCACCGAGCGACATGGCCAGGCCGGTGACTTGCGGAGCCAGCGCGTTGCGGATGATATAGGACCCCATCATTCTGCTTTGAGCGACGCCGCCAATTTCAGCATAAACGACATAGTCCTCGGTAATAATATTCGAGACGAGGGACCGCATGCCGAGAAACCAGCTGCCGACTCCGATCAGGATCAGGGAAAGTGCCGGTAACACAGAGTGATGAAAGACTGACGCCATAAATTGCCAGTTCCATCCTTGCGCAACATCCATTGCCGAGCCGCCGGTGATCGGCAAAATCGGCCATATAAAGCCAAAAACAATCATCAGCGATAAGGCGACGATGTAATAGGGCACAGGATGGAGTGCCATCGCCAGAACCCCAAATAATTTTAGACTGCGGCTATGACGGTAGTAGCCTGCCAGGGCGCCCAGTAAATTGCCGATGCTCCAGGATACCAAAGTGGTGAAAACCAGCAGTCCGAATGTCCAAGGAAGCGCGCGGGCGATCAGGCTTGTGACCGGTGCGGGAAATGCCGAGAGTGATGGACCGAAATCAGCCTTTAGAATGCGCCGCCAGAAACTGAAATACTGTTCGATCCAATCGCCTTTAAGGCCATACAATTCCTGAAGCGAGCGCCGCATGTCGGCAATGGCTTCAGGCGATGTATTGCCGAATGAGGTGACGGCCGAAATCGATTGCTCGACAGGATCGATGGGTGTGACATGTGTGATCACATAGGCGATGTTGATGCCTATGAAGACAACAAGGACAAACTGCCAAAGCCGCTTCATGGCAAAGTTGAAATAGGCGGGCATTCCATGATCCTGATGCATGATGATTGCCCCGGCAATGAAGCCGGGGCATTTTGCAAGCTCTTAATTGGTTGGCTTGAGCTTCACGAACATGTAGCGGGAGTTACCCCAATTGGTCACAGGATTGGCATAAGGGTTGTCCGACGTAGGAAATCCTGTCCAATACGTATGATCCATTGCCGTGAAAACATTATAAGCCATCAGGGGGATGAAAGGCATTTCACGGGTCACAAGCTTTACATAATCGTGACCAAGCTCGACGCCCTTGGGATCATCAAACCCGATTTTGCGGATTTTTTCGATAATCCCGTCCAATTCCGGATGGGACCAGCGTTGCCAGTTCCGCAAAGGCTGTGGCTTTCCTGGCTCGGCCAGGAAGGCGGAATGCCAGCTATCCATAAAATAGCTGAGATCCTGATGCCCGCCCCATGTTTCGACCGACCAACCGATAAAGGCATCAAAATCCCCGGCTGCGCGGCGGGTCAGCAATGTCCCTTGAGCGACATCGACACGTGCATCAATTCCGGCTTGCTTCCATTGCTGGACAATCATTGTGCCTGCACGTGTCATGACAGGCCGCAAATCGCCTTCAACCATCAGGCGGATGGTGAATGGCTTGCCATCAGGGGTCATCCACTGGTTTGCCTGCTTCCGGTAGCCCGCCCTTTCGAGCAGTTCAGTTGCTGCTTCAATATTGGTTTTCCACCATCCAAGACCAAAGGAATCTTTGATTTCTTTGTCGTCTTTCGGGATTTGGTCACCCATGGATGGGCGCAACATATCCGCGATCTGTTTGGAGACATTCGGATCATAGGGTTTGTGTTTGGATTTGCCGGTATCGATCTCGAAATCCTTCACCCAGGCTTCAAGCGGCTTGTGATAGGCATCGGGATGGATGCCTGTAGGCGGTACAGGGATCGCCGAGATTGTTGCCGCACCCCGATAAGCGGCCATCGTAACAGCACGGATATCGATCATCAGGGCCAGAGCCCAGCGCACATCCCGATTTTTAAGATGTTCGTTTTGGGTGTTGAAAATCACGCCGGCAAGCGTCGGGTCAGGGTGGCCATAGGGAAAGCCCTTGAACCAGGCCTTGGTCGACTTGCTCTGCTTGGCAAGGGTGAACATGCCCTCGGGTGCAATATCATGGATCACATCAAGTTCGTGATTGAGTTGAGCAATGACCCGTTTTTCAGGTGGACCCGGATCAACATAGGCAAGATATTTCGGGCCAGGCTTGCCATAGCGCCCCAGTGATGTCCGCTGCCAGTCTTCACGCAGCTGCCAAATGTACCATTTGCCATCCGGATCAAAACTATGAAGTGTGTAAGCCGAGAGGGATACGGGCTTGTTAAAATCAAACTTTGTCGGGTCTTCTACCTTTTCAAAGACATGTTTTGGCAGAATCCATATAGCGCCCCAACGGACTGTGAAATTGGTGTGAAAACGCGAATTCGGCTTCTGGAGCTTGAAAATAACCGTTTCTGCATCAGGCGCTTCAACGGATGCAACATTGTTGCGTAATACCGCGCTAAAACGCATATTTGGATTTTTTATTTGCAGATCAACCGTCGCTTTGACGTCAGCTGAAGTGAATTCTACACCGTCACTCCAGAAAATCCCCTTGCGCAGTTTGACACGCATTTCCGTAAAATCGGCATTATAGATTGGCTTATCTGCAGCCAAAGAATTATCCCAAGCGCCATCAATGCCTTTCTCCGGATCGATGTACCAAAGGGTATCCAGGGCAGCTTGTTGCAAGCCGTTGGATTGACTGCCGGCATTGATCGCCCAGATATTAAACCATCCGGCATTCTTAATGGTGCCTTCCGGGTTCTCCAGAATCAGCAGTTCCTTGCGTGGAATATTTTGGGGTATCCCCTGTGCCTCAACCTTTTTCGAGATAAGGGTGACAAGCGACAGCGCCATTACAGTCGCTAGAAACGCAGTGTATAAGCGTCTCATGATTTCCTCCCTGGTACGAGCCTGCTTTTTTTAAGCTTTGTTATTCC
>CANGQA010000095.1 GCA_947455995.1 Hyphomicrobiales bacterium
AAGCAATGTGATGGCGTCATCGCTGTGGTCACGGGTGCGGAGCTTGTAGAACAATGTTCGCCGTGGGTCGGCGTGTTGAGCCATCTCAAAGGCCTGAAATCCGCCCCGCAACATGCCATGGCGGTTGATCGCGTCTGCTGGCAAGGAGAAGCGGTCTGCGCAGTGGTGGCCAACAGTCGCGCACAAGCCGAGGACGCCGCAGAGCAGGTGCTGGTCCAGTATCAGGAGCTCGAACCTGTCACTGATATGCGCACGGCATTGGAACCCCATATTCCGGTGATCCACCCCGAGCTCGGAGATAATCTGGCTTTCGAACGTTCGCTCGATGCAGGCGAGGTCGACAAAGCTTTTGCCGAGGCCGATGCGGTGGCCGAGGCTGAATTCATATTCGGGCGCCATACGGGTGTGACGCTGGAAGCGCGGGCTGTTCTGGCTGACTGGAATCCTGGCGAACGTCGCCTCACTGTCTATCAAGGCACGCAGGCCCCGCATATGATGCAAAACATATTTGCCAAGCATCTTGCTCTGGAGGAGGCGCAGGTTCGGGTGGTCTGCAAGGATGTCGGCGGATCGTTCGGCATTAAAGTGCATGTCTATGCCGATGAAATGGCTACCGCCGCCCTTTCGAAGCGGCTCAAACGCCCTGTCAAATTCGTGGCCGACCGGATCGAGAGTTTCGTTACCGATATCCATGCCCGTGACCATGTCTGCAAGGGCCGTATCGCCGTGATGAAGGATGGCACAATCACCGCCTTTGCGATTGACGATCTGACGGGCATCGGCCCCTATTCGATGTATCCACGGACCTCGGCCATCGAGGCCAATCAGGTGGTCAATCTGGTGGGGGGTCCCTATCAGGCCCGCAATTATCGGGCGCGGGCACGTGTGGTGTTCCAAAACAAGAATGTCATGTGCCAGTATCGCGCCGTTGGACATCCCATTGCCTGTTCGGTCACCGAGGGACTGGTCGATCTGGCAGCCCGGGCCATCGGCATGGATCCGCTCGCCATCCGTTCGAAAAACCTGATCAGGGATGATGCCTATCCAACCGACTCTCCTTCGGGCCTCAAATTCGAGGCCTTGTCGCATCATGCCTCGCTGGCCAAGCTGAAACAGATGATGGATTACGATGGTCTGCGCGCCGAGCAGAAACGTTTGCGCCAGCTAGGCATCTATCGTGGCATCGGCATAGCCAGCTTTATCGAGGTGACCAATCCCTCTGCAGCCTTTTACGGTGTGGGTGGCGCGCGCATTTCCTCGCAAGACGGGGTCAGCGTCAGGATGGATGCCACCGGCGCCATCATTGTCCAGACCAGCCTGACCGAGCAGGGGCAGGGATCGGAAGCACTGACCGCACAAGTGGTTGCCAGTGCGCTGGGTGTCACGCTCGAAAAAGTCCGGGTGATTTTGGGCGATACCGACAATACCCCCTACGGTGGCGGCACCTGGGCCTCGCGCGGGGCAGGCATTGGCGGCGAGGCGGCATGGCAGGCAGGCAAGGCCTTGCGGATGAATATTCTCAAAGTCGCCGGCACAATTTTGCAGACGGTCCCCGAATTGCTCGATATTGATCAGGGCGTGGTGATCGACAAGGAAACAGGCCGCGAGCGCATCGCACTGGATGAGGTGGCCCGTATCACCTATTTCAGGCCGGATACATTGCCTGCTGATTTCCAGGCCGAATTGTTGGCAACCCGCCATTATGTGCCGCGCCAATATCCGTTTGCGTTCACCAACGGCATTCAGGCCTCATGGCTCGAAGTGGATATCGAAACCGGATTTATCACGCTGTTGAACCATTGGTGTGTTGAAGATTGCGGTACGATCATCAATCCGCAACTGGTCGACGAACAGATCAGGGGCGGCGTGGTGCAGGGTCTCGGGGCGGCTTTGTTCGAACATTGCCGTTATGACGAGCGCGGGCAACTCACCAATGGCACAATGGCCGATTATCTGGTGCCAATGGCCTCCGAAATGCCTGATATCGAGGTCGGCCATATCGTATCCCCAACCCTTGAATCCGAATTGGGGGCCAAAGGAGCGGGTGAGGCTGGTACTGCGGGAGCAGCTGCAGCTGTTGCCAATGCTGTCAATGACGCGTTGGACCCGTTCGATGTCACCATCACCGAAATTCCGCTCACCCCCTCTGTGGTCCTCAAAGCCATGGGGCGACAAAACCGTTGATTTGGCATTGAACCAAAACCAAAAACCATATTCTTATATCAACAGAGAATGAGACATCAGGGAGACACAGTTATGACAAGCAAAACACCTCGTTCTAACACGCTCAATCGCCGCAGCATGATCGTCGGTGGTGCGACTTTGGCTGCTGCCCCCTTTTCTTTCCATACTGCTCGCGCACAAGAACCGACCATCAAAGTCGGCTTTCCGGTTCCGTTGACCGGTCCCTATGGTGCTGAAGCCCAGGATCAGGTGCGGGCAGCAGAAGTTGCGATTGCCGAATTCAATGCCGCTGGTGGTCTGGGCGGACGCAAGGCCGAATTGCTGGTGCGTGATGACAAGCTCAATCCGGGTGAAGCTGCCACCCGTGCACTTGAACTGATCGAAAACGATAAAGCCAATTTCATTGTTGGCAGTCTGTCGGCTGCGGTCCAGCTGGCGATCAACAATGTCACGAAACAGCGGGGGGTCATTTTCAATTCAATCAGCCAGTCCGATGCCATCAATGAAGTGGCTGATTTTTCAAAATACACCTTTCACGAGGCCCTGACCCCGCATCTGACCGCTGGAGCTGTGGGACGCTATGCCTTCTCCAAATTCGGCAAAAAAGTGGCGTTCCTGACCGCCGATTATGCATATGGGCATGAAATGGTCCGCGGTTTTCAAGAAGCCGGTAAAGGCATGGGCGTCGAAGTGCTCGGCGATATACGCCACCCGATCGGAGCAACCGATTTCTCGACCCTGCTGCCGCGTCTGCAATCGATGAAACCCGATATTCTGGTCATCAACAATTTTGGACGTGACCAGCAGATTGCCCTGAAACAGGCAACCGATTTCGGATTGAAAAAGAGCACCAAGATCGTCGTTCCAATCATGTTGTTTACCGGTCGCCAAGCTGCAGGCCTGGCGGCTTTTGACGGCGTGGTCGGCGGCACATCCTATTATTGGGGTGTCGAGGATCAGCTGTCCTCGGCCAAGAGCTTCAATGACCAATTCCGCAAAATGCATGGCGGTCGCGTGCCTTCCGATTACGGCGCGATGGGATATGCCGGTGTGCGCACGGTGTTGCAAGCCGTCAAAGATGCCGGAACTGTCGAGACCGACAAGGTCATTACTGCGCTCGAAAACCTCAAATATGATTATTACAAAGGCCCGCAATACTACCGCAAATGCGACCACCAGTCGGTGCAATCGGTGCTGATCATCGAATGCAAGACCAAAGACATGCGCAACGAGGCCGATGTCTTTCAAGTGGTCGCCAACGAGGCCCCTAACGAGGCGAATCTTCGCAGCTGTGAAGCCCTCGGACACAAGGCTTGAGCTGATCTGACCTGATGCCGACGCGCGCCCCAACAGGGCGCGCGTTTTGAATGGAGTTTATCATGGCTGGCCTCACCCTCGATCTGATCGGTCTGCAATTGTTTGCCGGCGTGGCCCTTGGTGCCGTCTATGTCTTGCTGGCCATCGGACTGTCTTTGATTTTCGGTATGTTGACCGTGGTCAATTTCGCCCATGGAGCCTTTTACATGCTGGGGGCCTATGTTGGTCTGTGGCTGATGGCACATGGCGGCAATTTCTGGCTTTGCCTGGTGCTCGTGCCTTTGGTGGTCGGGGGCATCGGTCTGGCGGTGGAGCGGGTGCTGATCCGTCCTCTCTATGGAAGAGGGATCGACTATCCGCTGCTGCTGACCTTCGGCCTGAGCTATATCATTGTCGAATTGGTGCGCATCACCTTCGGCAAATCAGGCTATCCTTTCGATACGCCGGACGTGCTGCAAGGCGCAGTCGATATCGGGGTTGGATTTTTTCCGCTCTACCGCTTGTTCGTAATCGCAGCCACGGCTGTGATCCTGTTTGGTCTGTGGCTGTTTCTGGAGCGCACGAGCTTCGGTCTGATCATTCGTGCGGGAGCACGCGATCCGCTGATTGTCCGGGTGCTCGGGGTCAATGTCTCGAAAGTCTGGCTCATCGTGTTCGGCATGGGCACCGCCATTGCCGCCTTTGCCGGTTTGCTTGCCGCCCCCTTACAAGGCGTGATCCCCGAAATGGGCGGAACTATTCTAGCCGAAGCGTTTGTGGTGACCGTGGTGGGCGGTATGGGTTCGCTTCTGGGAGCGGTACTGGCGGGGATTCTGGTTGGGGTCGTTGTCAGCATGACCTCGCTATTTGCGCCCGAAATGGCCAAGGTGGCGATTTTTGCCTTGATGGCCCTGGTCTTGCTGATCAGGCCGCAAGGCTTTTTCGGTCGCGCCGGTTTGATGAGCTGAGGGGCAGTATATGGCAACCGATCTGGCTTTCGAGGCAAACCGTCAACCCTCACCATTGCTTCAATGGGCAACGCGCCATCGGGTCGCGCTGGCCTCCCTGTTTCTGCTATTGTTTCCTTTGGTCATCCCGTTCAAGGCCCTTGCGGTAATGATCCTGATTTACGGACTTTATGCGCTGGGCTTCAACCTGTTGTTCGGTTATCTGGGCTTGTTGTCGTTCGGACATTCGGCTTTATTCGGAGCCGGTGCCTATCTGTGCGGCATCGCCATCGTCCATTTCGGCTGGCCATGGTATCTGGCCATCGGACTCGGTCTGTTGGCAGGCATGGTTGTCGCTCTGGTAATCGGTGCGCTGGCGATCAGGACGCGCGGCATCTATTTCGCCATGGTCACCATGGCCCTGTCGCAATGCGTCTATTATCTGTTCTATCAGGCTGTCGATTTGACCGGTGGGGAAAACGGACTGCGCGGGGTCAATGTAAAATTCATCACTCTTTTCGGTTTTCAGGTGGATTTTCTGAATCCTCTCTCGCGCTACTACATCATTTGCAGCTTTGTGATCGCGGCCTTGTGGGTGCTGTCACGCATTCTGGCCTCACCCTTTGGCGCGGTGATTGAAGCCGTCCGAGAAAACGAGGCCCGCGCACGGGCATCTGGCTATGATGTGATGCTGGTAAGATTACTGACCTTTGTCCTGTCCGGCGCATTTTGTGGTTTGGCGGGGGCACTTTTGGCCTTGCACCTATCGACCGTCCCGATCGAAACCATGCATTATGAAACCTCCGGACTGGCTGTCATGATGTGCCTGCTGGGTGGAATGGGCACCTTTTTCGGGCCCTTTATCGGTGCGGCGATTTTCCTTTTGCTTGAAAATCTCGTCTCTGTCTGGACCAGCCATTGGCAGCTGTTTGTTGGTCTGGCCTTTATGGTCTGCGTCCTGTTTTTCCCCCGTGGCATTTGGGGTACAGTCATGGAGAAGATGAAGGCATGATCACCCAGCAATCGACAAAAGATCAATCCATCATCATGCGGACCGAGGGCGTAGGCAAAACCTTCGGACGTTTTGTGGCGCTCAAAGATATTTCTGCAGAATTCCGTCATGGAGCCATCACCTCGATCATCGGCCCGAACGGGGCAGGCAAGAGCACCTATTTCAATCTGCTATCGGGAGCATTTGAACCCTCCACCGGAACAATCCTGTTCGAGGGTCGTGATGTCACTGGGATGGCCCAGCATAAATTCGCGCATCTGGGGATCGCTAAATCTTTCCAGATCACCAATGTGTTTCCATTGCTGACCACCCACGAAAACATCCGGGTATCACTGCAGGCCTTGGTATCACGCTTCGACATTTTCCGTCCGCGCACCCGCTTGAGTGAACTCGATGACGAGGCCGAAGCGCTGCTTGAACGTGTCGGCCTTGCCGGGCATCGCCATCGGTTGGCCGGATCGCTGGCGCATGGCGAGCAACGCGCTCTCGAAGTCGGCATGGCTCTGGCCAGCCATCCACGGCTCTTGTTGCTCGACGAGCCGACCGCGGGCATGAGTCCCGAAGAAACCCGCACCATGATGGATTTGATCGTCCGCCTCGCCCAGGAGCGCACGGTGATTCTTGTCGAACATAAAATGAAACTGGTGATGGGCATTTCGGACCGCTTGCTGGTGCTCCACCATGGTGAATTACTGGCCGAAGGCACGCCCGACGACATCCGCCGCAATGACATCGTCAAACGCGTCTATCTCGGTCAAAGGGAGCATTGAACCCATGCTGAAATTACAGGGATTGAACGCCTGGTATGGCACAAGCCATGTATTGCAAGACATCTCGCTTGAGGTGAAGCAGGGTGAAATTGTATGCCTGATCGGCCGCAACGGAGCGGGCAAAACCACCACCTTGAAATCGATCATGGGCCTATTGGGTAAAACCAGTGGTTCCATCCAGTTCGAAGGCCAGGAATTATCAGCCCAGCCTGCACATACCCGCTACGGTCTGGGCCTTGCTTATGTGCCCGAAGAGCGGCGGATTGTACCCGGCCTCAGCGTACGCGACAATTTGAGGCTCGGCCTTGTCGCCTCGCAAGACAAACACCGCGAGGCCGAATTGATCGCTCATACAGCGCAGGTTTTTCCCCGTCTTTCCGAACGGCTCGACCAGATGGCCATCACCATGTCGGGTGGCGAACAGCAGATGCTGGCCATTGCCCGCGCCATGATTTCATCACCGCGCCTGATCATGCTGGATGAACCCTCTGAAGGGATCATGCCTGTGCTGGTGGATGAAATGTTTGAATTGTTTTCAACCATGAAAACCCAAGGTACGACGATTTTGTTGGTTGAGCAAAATGTCGAACTGGCCCTGGCCATTGCCGACCATGCCTATGTTCTGGATCAGGGGACAATCGTCCATCACGATACCGGCCAAGCCCTGTTGGCCGATGCCGAGATTCAGGAACGCTATTGCGCAGTCTGACCAGGAGCCAACCGCAATCCGGTTCCTGCGATCGGTCCGTATCAAATGGGCGCAGACGATGCACGGTGATGACGCTGCGCATGATCGCAATATAAGCTAGGCTGTCCGAACACAATTTGAGATTTTCCAACCCTTATCCGCACTCAGGGAGGCCTCACACGTGAGCCATCTTCGTCTTATTCTCGCCGATCAGTTATCGGACAGCCTCTCCGCACTCGCCGATGTTGAGGCCGATGATACTGTGTTGATGTGCGAGGTGATGGAAGAAGCCACCTATGTGCGGCACCATCCCAAAAAAATCGCCTTTCTCTTTGCCGCCATGCGCCATTTCGCTGCAGAATTGTCCGACAAAGGTTTACAGGTCCGCTATGTCACGCTGACAGATCCTGACAATACAGGCAGCCTCACCGGGGAAGTCGAACGCGCAACAGCCGATTTGGGCCTGCGTCAGATGATTGTCACCGAACCCGGTGAATATCGCGTCTGCCAGATGATGGAATCTTGGCACGCAAAGCTTGGACTCACGGTCGAGATGCGGCCCGACGACCGCTTCCTGTGCTCGATTGACCGCTTCACCCGCTGGGCCAGTGGCAAGAAGCAAATGCGTATGGAATATTTCTACCGTGAAATGCGCAAGTCCTATCACATCCTGATTGAGCAGGATGGTTCTCCGACCGGCGGGCAATGGAATTACGACAAGGAAAACCGGAAACCACCTGCCAAGGGTCTCGTCTCGCCAACCCGCATCAGGCACCCGCAATCGGCAATCCTCAAAGAGGTTCTGGCCTTGGTCGGAACAACCTTTCCGGATCATTTTGGTACGCTCGAACCCTTCCATTTCGCGGTAACCCGCGCGCAAGCCCTGATCGAACTCGATGATTTTATCACACGCATCCTCCCGCATTTCGGGGATTATCAGGATGCCATGGTGCAAGGTGAAGCCTTTCTCAACCACTCGCTGCTATCGAGCTACATCAATGCCGGATTGCTCTTGCCGCTTGAAATCTGCCGCAAGGCGGAAGCGGCCTATCGCAACAATCACGTGCCCTTGAATGCCGCTGAAGGGTTTATCCGGCAAATTCTAGGCTGGCGGGAATATGTGCGGGGTATTTACTGGCTCCACATGCCCGACTATGCCGACCTGAATTTTTTCGATGCCAAGCGGCCGTTGCCTGCTTTCTATTGGGGTGGAAGTACTGCAATGGCCTGTATCAGCGAAGCCGTGGCCCATACCCGCGAGCACGCCTATTCCCACCACATTCAACGGCTGATGGTGACAGGAAATTTTGCCCTGATTGCTGGTCTTGATGTCAAACAGGTGCAGGACTGGTATCTGTCGGTCTATAGCGATGCCTATGAATGGGTTGAAATGCCCAACACGCTCGGCATGGCCCTGTTCGGGGATGGCGGGCTCCTGGGCAGCAAGCCTTATGCAGCCAGTGGCAAATATATCGACAAGATGAGCAATTACTGCGCCGGATGCCGTTATAACCCGCAGGAAATGACCGGCAAAACCGCCTGCCCCTTCAATGCACTCTATTGGGATTTTTTCGCCCGCAACCGGAACAAGCTTGAAGCCAATCAACGGTTGCCCTTCGTCTACACCACTTGGGACAAATTTTCTCCCGACCGGCAAACCGGCATTAAGGATCAGGCCGCCTCGGTGTTCAGCAGAATGGCACAAGGCCTTCTGTAATATAAATATGTTTTAACACCCGATAGTCCCACACCCAAACCGGTTGATAAAATAGATCCAATCTATTGTACTTGATGTGTCAGATTTATATTGCCAAGCGGACAGGTTGCTGTTGCTGTGGTTCTCTCTTGCAATCTTTTCCCATCGCACACCATACGACCGGATATGATGACCCATTCTCCGCTATCGCCCTTGCTGTCCTTGTGCGCTTTCCTTTCCGGATTGGTGCTGTCGATGACTCCAGCCATTTCACAGCCTGTTTATTCCGAACGGGTGATGTCCCTGTTGCGGCAGATGAGTCTTGAGGAAAAAGCCGGACAACTGAATCTGCAAGCTGGCCATGATCCCGATGTTGATTTGCAATCACGGGCTCCGATCTCCAGCCCCCTTGTGGAACAGGCCATTCGCGAGGGCAAAGTCGGCGGAGTCCTTAACATTGCTGGTGCTGGAAATACCCGCCAACTGCAGCTTGTCGCCACCACACAAAGCAGGTTGAAAATTCCGCTGTTGATCGGGCTTGATGTGGTGCACGGGTTTCGCACCATTTTTCCGGTTCCCATCGGCCAAGCCGCCAGCTTCAATCTTGACCTGATCGGCGCCGCCGAGCGGGTGGCGGCAATCGAGGCCACTGCATCAGGCATTAACTGGACCTTTGCCCCGGTGCTCGATATGGCGCGCGATCCGCGCTGGGGGCGCATGGTGGAAACAGCCGGTGAATCCCCATGGTATACAGCCGCCATTGCGCGGACACGTGTACAGTCTTTACAAGGGCTGCATTTGTCCGATCCATCCTCCATGCTGGCTTGTGCCAAACATTTTGTCGGCAATGGCGCGACCGAAGGCGGTCGTGAATATACCGGCGCCAATCTGTCGTTCCGCTCGATGCGGGACAATGAATTGCCGCCATTTGAAGCCGCTATCGGTGCCGGTATCGGTTGTATCATGCCTGCCTTCAATGCGGTTGACGGCGTGCCCGGCATTGTGAACAAGCGTATGCTGTCGGATGTGCTGCGCAAGGAATTGCAGTTTACAGGGCTGGTTGTGACCGACCATGGTGCAATTGCCGAATTACCGTTTCACGGCGTGGCCGATAACCTTGTCGATGCCTCCTTAGCCGCTCTGACATCGGGCGTCGATATGGATATGGCCAGCATGGGTTTTGGTCCGTTCTTACCCGATGCCGTTCGCTCAGGCGCATTGAACGGGGACCTGCTGGATCAGGCCGTGTTGCGGGTTCTTTCCGTTAAAGAACGTTTAGGCCTGCTTGATGATCCCTTTGCCCGGCATGACCAGAGACGCGAACAGATGCTGCTAGGACATCCCGATCATCTTTTATTGGCGCGGCAATTCGCCGAGGAAAGCCTTGTTCTGCTCAAGAATGATCACGCTTTGTTGCCGTTCAAACGCTCTGCCCGCTCGATCGCGTTGATTGGACCCTTTGGCGCCGACCAGGACCATCTGATGGGTCCTTGGGAAGCGGCTGGAATCCACCGCGATGTCGTCAGTCTGCGTGAAGGCATGACACGGATTCTGCCTCACATCACCATTCGCACCGTAACCACCGGATATGAGGATAAGGCGGATCCAAAAGCCCTCGCGCAAGCTGTTGCTGCCGCAAGAGCTTCCGATCTGATCGTTCTTGCTTTGGGTGAAAAGGCGATGGACAGTGGTGAGGCTTCAAGCCGTGCCAATCCGGGCCTGCCGGGGCAACAACTCGCCCTGCTCAAAGCTGTCGCGCGACTTGGCAAACCATTTGCGGTGGTGGTGATTGCCGGTCGGCCTATGATTGAGCCTGCCCTCTATGCGCGGTCGACGGCGGTTGTCCAAGCCTGGTTTCCCGGTTCGCAAGGGGGAGAAGCCATCGCGCGGCTATTGTTTGGCTTGAGCGAGCCTGTCGGCCGCCTGCCCGTCAGTATCGTCCGCAGCATCGGGCAAATTCCGCTTACCCACGACAAGCGATCGACCGGCCGACCCAGTCCCGGTCCGCCCGAGGCGTGGGCTTCGGGCTATATCGACGAGGCCACAACACCGCTTTATCCGTTCGGTTATGGTTTGGCCTATACCCAATTCAACTACAGCGCTCCCATGATTATCAATGCCGATGAGGCGGATGCCCGCACCTACCGTATCAAGGTTACAGTGAAAAACACCGGAGAACGGGCTGGCACAACCCTTGTGCAACTCTATACCCATCAACGCCTTGCCACCATCGCACAGCCCGAAAAGCAACTGCGCGGCTTCACCCGCTTATATCTGAATCCGGGCGAACAGGCCGATGCCATAATAAGCCTCAACCGGGATGACCTGTCTTATTGGTCAACAGACACCAACCGCCAAGCTGCTCAAGGGTGGATTGATCTGATGACAGGTCCAAATGCCGCAGACACCAAGACGACAGCCCTGTTTGTGCGGTGATTTGCAAAAATAACGAGGGTTCAGAGAGAAAATTCAACGCGGGGAGTAAAACCGGCTGAGCATTTAAATGAGTTGCCTTTATTATCCAAGAAATTGATTTCTTGGAGTGATGGTCGTCTGACGGTTGTATGCGTAAAGGTTTGCTTTCTGATAATGATAGAGCTCTGGACGATCCATACCGGTCCATCAACTGAGAGAGTTGGAACATCAAGCGCAGGATCTGATTTAAATAAATTTGTGTCTGATGAGAGAGATTTAAATATAGCGCATTGAGTTAATGTTTTTCCTGAAATAAAGCCGGCATAAATTCTGTATTTGAAGTTTCCGTTGTTATAAACTGGAACTTTTGAATCAATCAGGGAAGGTCCAGTAGCACTGTTGATATTATCTAATAATGTACCAATAGAAAAAGAATTAGTTGCAATTTTTTTATCAAATCTCCATTTATCCCAATTATTGATAACATTGGCAACACTGTTTGTTGTCTCTATAGCTTTTCCTGTATAGACATAAGCCATACCAAATATTGTTACCATAAAATATAATGCCGGAAACAATACAACAACCATAAAAGCTGTTTCTAATGAAACAGAACCTTTATTTGATTTTAAAAAATTTTTTTCCATTTCAAAAATTTCCTAAAGTAACAATATTTGTTGCATAAATTTTATCGCCAAATATGGAATCCGTTATATATTTTAAATTTGTTACTCTGTA
>CANGQA010000096.1 GCA_947455995.1 Hyphomicrobiales bacterium
CTTGCCGGATAAAACCGATGATTTCGTGAACAGTATCATGCGCCGAAAATTCGTTTTCGACATCATCCATCCGCTCTTGCAAAGTGCCTTCATTTGCAAACAGCAAGCGGTAAGCACGCCGTATCGCGTGAATCACATCGCGATCAAAACCACGGCGTTTCAAACCGACAATATTCAAACCAGCCAGATGGGCACGGTTGCCGATCGCAATGCCATAAGGAATGACATCATTTTCAACCGCAGACATGCCCCCGACAAAAGAATGGGAACCAATCCGACAGAATTGATGGACAGCTGCCCCGCCTCCGATAATTGCAAAATCTCCCACATGGCAATGTCCAGCCAACATCACATTGTTGGAAAAAATTACATCATGACCGAGGATACAGTCGTGAGCGACATGTGCATTCGCCAAAAAGGTACAACGATCCCCGACCTTGGTGACCATGCCACCTCCCTCGGTTCCGGGATTCATCGTAACACCCTCGCGGATAAGACAATCGGCACCAATATCAAGGGTCGAGGGTTCACCGTGGAACTTCAAATCCTGCGGTTGATGGCCAATGGAAGCAAAAGGAAAAATTTTTGTCCGCGGACCAATCGTTGTGCGGCCTGCAACAACAGCATGGCTGACCAATTCAACACCATCACCCAAAACGGCGTGTGGACCAACCGTACAAAACGGGCCAATGGTGACATTCACACCAAGTCGTGCGGCAGGATCAACAACAGAAAGAGGATGGATATCGGTCAAAAGTTTTACTCCAAAACCAACATAGCACTGACATCGGCCTCGCAAACGGTCGTGCCAGCAACTTTGGCCGTGCCACGATACCACCACATATTGCCCCGTTGTTTGAGCTTTTTCATGTGGAATTCAACGGTATCACCAGGCTCAACCGGCTTGCGGAATTTAGCGTTGTCAATGGTCATGAAGTAGACCAGCTTTGGCTTACGCCCATCGGTCATAGACCAAACACACAGAGCACCCGCTGTTTGGGCCATGCCCTCAATCAGCATCACACCAGGCATCACAGGTTGTTGCGGGAAATGCCCGGTAAATTGAGGCTCATTCATCGTCACATTTTTGATACCGATACAGGACTCGTCGCCATCCATCTCGATGATCCGATCGACCAACAAGAACGGGTAGCGGTGCGGAAGCAATTCAAGGATCCGCTTAATATCAACCGAGCCTAAAACCTTGGTTGGAGTCTGCGTTGTCATATCAGAATTACTCATTCTTCACCCTTATCCGATGTGGATTGAGCCTTAAAAGACTTGAGACCTGCCCCGCCGCGTTTTGCAAGAGATTGGAGAGTAGCCAATTCCCGCCCCCATTGACGCAAAGGACGTGCTGGCGTGCCCCCCCAACGCTCACCAGGCGGGATATCACCGGAAACACTGGCCGTACCAGCAATTTGAGCGCCTGTGCCGATGGTGACGTGACCAACGGACCCGGATTGCCCCCCCATGACAACATAGTCACCCAAACGGGTCGAACCGGAAATACCCACCTGCGACACAATCACACAGTGACGACCAATCACAACATTGTGACCGATCTGGACGAGATTATCGATTTTAGTTCCTTCGCCGATAATTGTGTCGCGATTGGCACCACGGTCGATGGTGGTATTGGCACCAATTTCAACCCGATCCTGAATAATCACACGGCCAACTTGCGGCACTTTCAGATGGCCTTGTGGGCCCATCGCAAAACCGAACCCATCCTGACCGATCCGCGCTCCGGAATGAATGATCACATCATTGCCGACAAGCGCATGAACAATGGTCGCTCCCGCACCGATCGTCACATTGCGACCCAAACGCACATTGGGGCCGATCACGGACCCTGCGCAAATCACACTGCCCGAACCAATTTCAGCATGCGGACCAATCACCACCGAGGGATCAACCGTCACACCATGTTCTAGACGGGCATCAGGATGTATGAAAGAACCAGGGGCGATGCCTGTACCAGAGAAAATCGGTTCCGGACGCAAAGCGGCAGGAAACATGGAAGAACAAGCCCGCGCAAAAGCCCGATAAGGGTCTTTGATCACGAATGCAGCACATGTTGCCGGGAGCTTATCTGCGAGCTTCTCGCCAACAATCACCGCACTGGCTTTGGTCAGATACGCTGAGGCAGCATAAGCAGGGTTATCGAGAAAAGACAGATGGTGTTCCTGGGCCGCATCAAGCGGAGAAACACCCGTCAAAAGAAAATCGGCTTTGAAGCCTTTTGGGACTTCAAGGCCGAGCAATTCGGAAAGGTGACCGAATGTGAAGCCTGCTTTCGCAGTAAAAAAACAGACTTCGTCCATCAGTAGCCAAGCTCCCTAGCCCGGCCATATCCGAGCTTAACAGATCAGGATCAGAAAGAAGTACCACCAGAGAACCGGAAGAACTGTGTCCGGTCATATTGGTCTTTGGTGAGAGCCTTGGCGAAATCAAAGCGGATTGGTCCAAGCGGCGATGACCAGATCAGACTGGTACCAACCGATGAACGGATCATGCTGCTATCATGAACAGTCAAACGGGTATTGTTGGCAGCGTAATAAGCTGAACAACCCGTAGGGCAGAAATCACTGAAACTGCGTTTCCCCTCATAGCCAAACAGGGTCCCTGCATCAGCAAAAACGGCCATTTTCATCCCGATATCCTTGGGAAGCCCGAAGACCGGGAACTGAATTTCGGCAGAGCCACCAACGAAGGTGGTACCACCCAACGAGTTCATGCTTGAATTAATACCGGGGCTAACGTCGCGTGGGCCAATACCGCCTGAGGCAAAACCACGGACAAGTGAAGGGCCAAGATTGAAATTGTCGATCACACGGAGATTGTTGCCATAGATATAACCGGCCGTACCCTTGACCATCCCAACAAAATCATCGGTGATTTCACGATACATGCGAACTTCGGATGATGAACGGATATATTTGGAGTCGCCGCCAGCACCGGCAAAATCCTGCTTCAATTCGGCATAGAGGCCAGCGCGTGGATTTTTGTTGTTGTCCAGAGTGTTATAGCTCAGCGTGTAACCGGGCATGGACACCAAAGAACGACCCTGTGCCTCTTTAATGGCAAGCGATGCTTCGCCATTGGCAAGACAGGTATTGTCATTATATGGCGCTGTACCCGTGATACCGGCTATCGGATATGAACAGTCATTATAGGGGTGGGTATTCGTATTAGGAATACGAATGTCAGACTGATAAAGGGCATAACGCACCTGCATCATCACATCTTCGGTCAAAGCAAAACCGAGACGCACTGCACCGCCGGTATTGCGGACATTGTAATATGTGTAGCGGCTGTTATCGGAATATTTGGTGAACAGATCGAATCCAGCAGCAAGACGATGGCCCATGAAATAGGGCTCTGTGAAGTTGAATTCAACGCCGTTTGAATACTGGCCAAGCGAACCCGAAAGACGCGCGAATTGCCCTGTACCTCGGAAGTTGGTTTCCTGAACGGCCACTTCGCCAATCACACCATCAGATGTTGAATAACCTGCCGACACAGAAAACTGACCCGTGGGCTGGTCTTCAACATCGACATTGATAACAACGCGATCAGGTGTCGTGCCTGGCTCGTTGGTAATACGCACAGATTTGAAATAGTTGAGATTTTTCAAACGACGTTCTGCGCGGTCAACCAACACCTTGTTATAGGCATCCCCCTCACCCAGATCGAATTCGCGGCGAATGACTTCATCGCGCGTACGAACGTTGCCGCGCACATTGATGCGCTCGATATAAACACGCGGGCCTTCTTCAATCACATAAGTGATATTGATGGTGTTATCGGCTGAAACGCGCTCGCCGCGGGGACGAACCTGGGCAAATGCATAACCGCGACTAGCAGCGGCGGTTGTCATTGCCACTAGTGTTTTATCAACCTGATCAACTGAATACACATCACCCGCCGATGTGCGGGACAAGGACAACAAGCTTGAGGACGGAATGTCTACAATGCGCGAGTCGACATTGACAGCGCCAACCTTGTATTGCGCACCTTCATCGACGGAAATGGTGATGTCGTAGCCAGACTTATCTTCGAGCAGCTTGGCCTCGGTGCCAAGCACGCGGAAATCGGCGTAACCGTTTTTAAGATAAAAACGACGAATCAATTCCAGATCAGCTGCAATACGATCGGGATCATAAACATCCGAAGTTTTGATCCAAGACATCAGATTGCTCTCGGTGGTCGTCATCTGGTCACGCAAACGGCCTGCGGAATAGACCAGGTTGCCGGAGAAATTGATCGATTTCACACCGGTCTTGTCACCTTCATTAACGGTGAAGACCACATCGACACGTCCATTTTCAAGGGACACGGTACGTGCTGTAATCGTCGCATTCGCACGTCCACCACGCATATAGATCTCGCGGACGCGCGCCAAATCCATATCCATCACTGACTGAGAGAAGGGTCCACGCTCCTTGAGCTGGACCTCACCTTGAAGCACGTCGGATTTGATCTTTTTATTGCCTTCGAAAACGACGCGATTGACGACCTCGTTCTCACGCACAGTCACAACTGTCTGGTTGCCACGGCGACTCACTTCGACATTGCTGAACAAACCAGTCTGCATCAAATCGCGCTTGGCCTGCTCGGGCGCCTGGTCGGTCACATAAGACCGGATTGTTTCCGTCTCGACGCGCTTGTTACCCTGCACCACGACCGATTGAGCATAAGCGGTTATGGATGATCCAAATAACGCCAAAAACCCAGCCGCCGCCAGTACTGCCTGACGGTATTTGCCTTTGGCCTGAACTGATTGAACCATAATATTTCACCTTATGACTTAGGTATGCGTAGTGCCCGCAGTTTAACCAAACAAACTTCTAATCGCTTTTTTACCATAAGTGAAGCTGTCAGGCGCCAATTTGGACACAATTTCACTCTCACGACCCAACGTGTTTAATATTGGCTTAAAAAATATTGAGGATTTTTCCCCATCTCAGGCCGTCAGAAAACAACCCCAAACACATGAGGCCTAAAACCGCAACCATTCCAATACGATAGCAAATGGTCATTGTTGCAGGCTCAATCGGACGCTTCAGCAGGCCTTCAATTGCGTAAAACAGCAAATGGCCGCCGTCGAGAATGGGGATAGGCAGCAAATTTACCACGCCAATCGCCAAGGAAATTCCTGCCACCCAAAAGGCAAAAGACGAAAGGCCAGCATCGGCGGTCTTTTTGGAGATTTCTGCAATCGTCACAGGGCCAGCCACATCCTTGATGGAGCCACTTCCAATCAGCAAAGTGAAAATTCCCTGAATATTGCTTACAGCCAGATCATAGGTTTTAAACAAGCCGTATCCGACAGCATCAAATGGACCATATTCCTGTTTCTTGAAATTCTCGGCCTTGGGAAGAACGGTTATCCCGATCCGTCCCAACGGGAAAGCCGACAACAAACCGGATCTTTGAATACTGCTTGGTGTGACCATTAACCGGATTTCGCGCCCGTCACGATCAACAACCATATTCAGACTCCGTCCGGCATTGGACGATATAATGCTCTGAACTTCTGCAAAATCGATCACGCTCGTATCATCAATCGACACGATAACATCGCCCGGCTTCATCCCCGCTTTGTCGGCAGGTTGATCGGCCACAACTGTTTCTATCCGGGGCACAAGATAATCGGTCCCAACACAATACGCGATCCCGGCGAGCAGAAAAATGGTCAGTATGAAATTGGCCAGCGGGCCAGCAGCCACAATCCATGCCCGCTGTGACAAGGGACGGGAATTCAATGTCACCGCATCAGAATCAACCACCGCATTGTGATCAGGCATGCTGGATACATCGGTATCTCCGGCAAATTTCACATAGCCGCCCAAGGGGATGAGCGCGATCTGCCAACGGGTGTTATAACGGTCATGCCAGTGGACAAGCTCAGGCCCAAAACCGATAGAAAAGGCATCAACAGACACACCAAAATATCTTGCGGTCAAAAAATGTCCCATTTCATGGACAAAAACGATCACGATGGTCAGAGTCAGAAACGGCAGCAGATAACCCACTGCTGATTGTATGTATGTAAGCATCATTTCCATAAGGTGTCTTATCCGTTCAAATGTCGCAACATCAAAAAAGCATATAACGATTCATTATAACCGCATTGTGGCATAGTGGGTGATAATATCGCGAGCAATGCGGCGCGCATCAACATCAACAGCAAGATAGCGCTCAATACTCCGCTCCCCTACCGTCCAGCCCACAGCCTGTTCCATAACAGCAAATACAATGTCTGAAATAGCCCCGAAGGCGCATTGTCCGTTCAGAAAGGTTTGAACCGCCACTTCATTGGCAGCATTCATGACTGCGGGCATCACTCCACCGGCTGCGAGAGCCTGATGGGCCAAAGCCAGTGCAGGAAAACGAACCAGATCAGGCCGTTCGAAACTTAATTGACCAATGGCTGCCAGATCAAGCGGCACAACGCCGGACGTGATCCGTTCAGGATAAGCCAGGCAATGAGCCGTCGGCACGCGCATATCGGGCATGGCCATGCCGGCAGAAACAGAGCCATCGGCGAAGCTGATCAAGCCATGGATAATACTTTGGGGATGGATCAAGACATCCAGACGCTCGGCGGGAATGCCGAAAATATGATGGGCTTCGATCAATTCCAGCCCTTTATTCATCATCGAGGCGGAATCGATGGTAATTTTGGGCCCCATCGACCAGTTGGGATGCGCCAAAGCCTGTTCAACGCTGGCACTGTCGATCGCCTCCTTGCTCCATTTGCGAAAAGGTCCACCCGATGCCGTCAGCGTCATTTTGGTGACAAATTTCTTATCCTGCCCGTCTAGAACCTGAAATAAGGCATTATGTTCGGAATCGAGCGGTAAAATCCGCGAGCCATAATATTCAGCTCCGGCCATGAAGGCATCACCGGCGCAAACCAGACATTCCTTGTTGGCCAGCGCGATCATGCGCCCTTGCTTGACCGCCGCGAAGGTCGGCAACAGTCCGGATGTGCCAACAATGCCCGCCACGACAATATCGCAATCAATGCATGCGGCATCGATCACAGCTTGCGGGCCTGCCCCGGTTTCGATGCCTGTGCCTGAAAGGGCTGATTTGAGGGCCAAGGCCCCTGCCTCATCGGCAATAGCGACCATTTTGGGACGATACGACCGTGCCAATTGGGCCAATGCGTCAACATCATGCCCCGCAACAAGCGCCTCAACACTGAATAAATCCGGATGCTCGGATATCACGGCCAGCGCCGTGCGGCCCACGGATCCCGTGGCCCCAAGCACAACAACACGTTTGCGAGTCATAAAACCAACCCTGAAAATGCACCTGAAATCAGCAACAGCAATAAATAAAGCGCTACAAAAACAAAAGAATCGAGACGATCAATGATGCCACCATGGCCTGGTATCAGTTTGCCACTGTCTTTGACACCCAGAAGGCGTTTAAGAAAACTTTCAAACAGGTCACCGATCTGCCCAATGATCGAGGCGATCAAGCTCAGCAAAATCAAGGATGGACCACTGACCCACGGCCAACCCAAATACTGCAATGCCAGTTCTGCCCACGCCACACTGATGGCGGTGCCGAATAACAAGCCGCCGATAAAACCTGACCATGTTTTGCCCGGACTGATGGATGGTGCCAATTTGGGCCCGCCCATCAATCGACCGACGAAGAACGCACCAATATCAGTACCCCAGACCACTGCGAAAATCCAGACCATCGCCACAGCACCGCCATCAGCGTGGCTGATAATTTCCAAAGGTGCGGCAAAGGTCACAAGCGGATAAAACAGCGCCATGACATGCCAGAAGGTTGAAATACCGGCACGGGTTTCATTCCAGACAAACAATACAAACAGCGATGGTGCGATCAGCTTGAGCACAATCGAAGGTTCACTCTCGCGAATAAAGCCATACAAGGCACAAAAAATGGAGGCATGAATGAACACAGCGCCCCAAAAAGGACGGTGTCTTGGGGTGATCAGCCGCAAAAATTCGTAAGACATCAACACTGCAGCAATAAACCAGAAGGCATCGAAAACATAACCGCCCAATAGAGTGACACCAATTGTCACGGGTGCGAGAACCGTTGCGGAAATCACCCGCAGCAACAATTCGGACCGCTTATTGGCTGATGGAGGCTGTGGATGCAAAATCATGCCTGCCCGCTTGCCTGCCCGACAGGCTGTTCGTTCAAGCCACCAAAACGACGTTGGCGCTGGCTGAATTCGACAAGGGCACCATCAAGAGCCGAACCATCAAAGTCTGGCCATGCAATCGGCAAAAATACGAGTTCGGTATAAGCCAGTTGCCACATCAGAAAATTCGATAACCTGACCTCTCCGGACGTTCGTATCAACAAATCAGGATCAGGCAGGCCAGATGTATCAAGCGCATCGGACAGATGCTGTTCGGTTAAATCCGAAACCGCCAATCCACCATCGACCACACGCGCAACCAAATTCTGGGTGGCCCGGAGCAATTCGTCACGGGCACCGTAATTGAATGCAATAATCAATGTCAGACCGGTATTGTCGGCGGTTGATGTTTCGGCTTCTCGTAACAGATTGACGATATCGGGGGGCAGATCGTCACGCCGCCCAATGATACGAATGCGCACATTACGGGCTGAGAGATCGGCGACATCCTGTTTGATGAAAAACCGCAAGAGGCCCAGCAGCTCTGAAACCTCCTCGGCCGGACGACGCCAGTTTTCCGAAGAAAAGCTATAAACAGTCACAAAACGGATGCCGCGTTGATCAGCGGCACGCACCAGATTGCGCAAGGCATCCAAACCGCGCCGATGGCCTTCAAGGCGCGGCAAACCGCGCGCTTTGGCCCAACGCCCGTTTCCATCCATGATGACGGCTATGTGGACAGGCAAATGACCGGGCGTCGGCTGTTCATGACCATGCACCATAGGGGGAACGGATGTCGAATGTGATATCATGACAGCCCCTCCCTTTTGTGGTGAACCGCAAAAACCGATTGCGGATTAAACTTGCATGATTTCCTTTTCTTTGGCCACCAAAGCCTGATCGATTTCAGAAATATGCTGATCAGTGGCCTTCTGGACCTGTTCGGAATGACGTTCAATCTCGTCCTTGCCGACTTCCTTTTCCAGTTTTTTCAAAAGATCCATGCCATCGCGGCGAACATGGCGAACGGCCACGCGGGCTTCTTCGGCATATTTATTGGCGACCTTGACCATTTCCTTGCGGCGCTGCTCATTCATTTCCGGAATACGGATACGAATGGTCTGGCCTTCGGTAGACGGATTGAAGCCCAGATCCGATTCACGAATGGCCTTCTCAACCGCTGAAACCATCGACCGATCCCAGACCGAGACCGAGATCAGACGCGGTTCGGGAACGGTCACGGTGGCCACCTGATTCATCGGCATCAATGCCCCATAGGCATCCACCTGAATGGGATCAAGCAAGTTCGATGAAGCGCGACCCGTGCGCAAGCTGCTCAAATCACTGCGGAAAGATTGCACACCACCAGCCATACGGCGCTTAATGTCGGCAAGATCGAATTCTGTGCTCATGATCGAAAAACCTTTGGAAGACGAATGACAATCAGTAGGGATTAAGCCTCAATTGGCTCGGGTTCAAGGGGTCACACGGGTTGCAGGCGAAGTTCCCTGCAAAATCCCCTTGATTGTCGCAGGAGCATGGCAAGAACCGACCAGAATGGTCAGCTTGTTCTCGCGCGCCAGAGCAAATGCCGCTGTATCCATCACTTTGAGATCTTTGGTAATAGCCTCGTCATGGCTCAGCACGTCATAGCGGATCGCCTTGGGATTTTTGTTAGGATCATCCGAGTAAACGCCATCAACCTGTGTCGCCTTCAGCACAGCGTCGCATTTCAATTCAATGGCTCGCAACACTGCGGCCGTATCTGTGGTAAAAAACGGACTACCTGTCCCGCCGCCAAGAATAACAATCCGGCCCTTGCGCATGTGATGGAGAGCAGGCTGGCGGGCATAGGTTTCACAAATCGAGGCCATGGCCACTGCTGACATCGTGCGGGCGGGAGAACCTGCAGCCTCCAAAGCGCCTTCCAGCGCGATGGAATTCATGACGGTGGCCAGCATACCCATCGAATCAGCCGTGGCCCGATCAATCCAGCCTGCAGCACCGACTTTGGCCCCGCGAATGATATTACCGCCACCGATCACCACAGCAAGCTCAATACCCATGCGCGATGCCTCTGCCAGATCAGCGGCCAGGGTCATCAGTGTCGACGGGTGCAGCCAATAGCCGTCCGGAGCCAAAAGAGCTTCGCCAGACAATTTGACCAACACGCGTTTGAACTCTGACATGACAGACCCTTTTCCTTATTCCAAAAAAAAGGCGGCTCGAACGCCGCCTTTTCATTCCGATTGCTTTAGGCTTTCACGCCCGCCGCTGCCGCCACTTCGGCGGCAAAGTCACTCTCTTGTTTTTCTATGCCTTCGCCAAGGCCATAGCGGATGAAGCCGGTCAACAAGACCGGTGCACCAACACGTCCTTCGCTTTCTTTCACAGCCTGCGCCACTGTTTTGGCTCCGTCATGAATGAAGGCCTGATCAAGCAAGCACACTTCCTTATAATAGCTTTTCAAGCCGCTTTCGATGATTTTTTCCATCACCTGCGGAGGCTTGCCAGCATTCTTTTCAGCCAGAACGGCCTTTTCGCGCTCAACTGTTGCTGCATCCAGCGTCGATGAATCGAGACCAGCTGGATTGGTTGCAGCCACATGCATCGCAATCTGGCGACCTAGAGCGGCCAATTCATCGGACTTGCCAGTGGATTCAAGGGCAACCAGAACCGCAATCTTGCCGATACCATCCGAGACAGCACCATGGACATAAGACGCGACAACACCATGCTTGACTTCAAGCATGGCAGCGCGACGCAGGGTCATATTTTCGCCGATGGTCGCAATGGCAGACGAAATGGCATCACCAACCGTTGCACCGGCTGGATAGGCAGCAGCTTTGAGGGCTTCAACATCCACGTGACCGGACGTGTGCGCCACATGCGCAACATCACGAACCAGACCCTGAAAAGCCTCGTTGCGCGCAACGAAATCCGTTTCCGAGTTCAATTCGACAACCACACCCTTTGGACCTGAGATGACAACACCAACAAGACCTTCAGCGGCAACGCGGCCCGATTTCTTGGCGGCCTTGGCAAGACCCTTGGTGCGCAACCAATCGATTGCCGCTTCAATATCACCAGAATTGGCTTCAAGAGCAGCCTTGCAATCCATCATGCCGGCCCCTGTCTTCTCACGAAGATCTTTCACCAGCGCGGCGGTAATCGTCGCCATGACATTCATCCTTCTTGTTTGAATATGAGACGGCGGCAGCGTTACCGCTACCGCCGGATGGGATCAGAC
>CANGQA010000097.1 GCA_947455995.1 Hyphomicrobiales bacterium
ATTTGATTGTTATGATCTAGGCGTGATCAGGTTTGAAATTTGCGACTAAGAGTCCAATTCAAGCCCCGCAAAAGTAATAACCAGTTCAGGATTGTTTGGAGCGAGCCGCAAACCAACGGCAAACCACATAAAAAACCGGGGTGAACACAAGTCCAAATAATGTAACCCCGATCATGCCGGAAAAAACCGCTGTACCGAGCGACTGGCGTAATTCGGCCCCCGCACCGACCGCCCAAACCATCGGCGATACGCCGAACACAAAGGCCAGCGAGGTCATCAAAATAGGCCGAAGGCGCAAGCGGGCGGACTCGACGGCGGCCGCAAACCGATCCATGCCCTGATCTTCCAGCTGCTTGGCAAACTCAACAATCAGAATGGCGTTTTTGGCGGCCAGTCCGATCAACACAATAAAGCCGACCTGGGTCAGAATATTGTTGTCGAGACCGCGCAACACCACGCCGATGATCGAGGCGATCAGGCACATCGGCACGATCAAAACAACGGCCAAGGGCAAAGTCAGACTTTCAAACTGGGCAGCCAGCACGAGGAACACGAACACCACCGCCAGAATAAAGGCAAACACCGCCGTGTTGCCCGCCCGCTGTTGCTGGAAGGCCAAAGTGGTCCATTCCGGCGCAAAACCGTCCGGCAACACTTCGGCAGCCAGTTTTTCCATGATCTGCATCGCCTCACCCTGCGAGAACCCGGGCGCAGCATTGCCATCGAGTTCGGCGGCCGGGTAGAGATTGTATCGCGGCACACGATAGGGACCAGACCGGTTTTCAACGGTGGTAAAAGACCCCAAAGGCACTGTATCGCCGGATGAATTGCGGACCCTGATCGACAATACGTCCTTGGGCTCCAGACGTGCGCTGTCCTGGGCCTGTGCCGAGACACGGAACGTCCGCCCGAACAGGTTGAAATCATTCACATAGGACGAGCCGAGAAAAGTCTGCAATGCGGCAAAGACATCAGGCACATTGACGCCAAGCAATTGGGCTTTCTCGCGATCAATATCGAGATAAAGCTGCGGCGTGGAGTTCTCGAAGATAGAGAACACCTGTGCAACGCCCTGTGTCTGGGCGGCACGCGCCATCATGGCACGGGTTGCAGCCTGCAAGGCTGCCGGTCCCTGCCCGGCCCGATCCTCAACCATCATGCGGAAACCACCGGCATTGCCGATCCCCGCGACCGAAGGCGGCACAACGACGAAAACCTGTGCTTCCTGAATACTGGAATATTGCCGGAACAATTCGCGTTGGATCGCCTGTGCAGATTGGCGGGGATCCTTGGAGCGCTTATCGAAGCTATCAAGCGCCAGAAAAGCTGCTCCCGCATTGGGCGCATTGGTAAAACTGGCACCCGAAAGGCCGACAATATTCACTGCACCGATCACGCCGGGAACTTTCAAGGCGATATCAACGATCCGACGCTGCACGGCATCGGTGCGGGACAAAGCGGCACCGGGCGGCAATTGCGCCACAACGATCAAGTAGCCGCGATCAACTTGCGGGATAAAACCGATCGGAACTTTACGGAATTCGTTCAGCCCCAATCCGATGATGGCGACATAAGCAACAAGCATCAATGCCGAGAGCCGGACCACGCGCTGCGCCAGCCAGCCATAGCCTCCGGCCAGTTTGTCGAAGCCGACATTGAAACGGTTGAAAAAGGCCTGCAAAGGATGCTGCCACCAGTGGGCCGGCATGGCGTCATGATGGGGTTTCAACAGCAAGGCACATAAAGCAGGCGACAAGGTCAGCGAGACAATCAGCGAAAAGACCGTAGCACCCGTGATCGTCAGGGCAAACTGGCGGTAAAACTGCCCGGAAATCCCGGTAATAAAGGATGACGGGATAAACACGGCACACAACACCAGTGAAATCGCAACAAGTGCCGAACCCACCTCCTCCATCGATCGCACAGAGGCCTCGTAAGGGGTCAGGCCCGACGCAATGTTGCGCTCGACATTCTCGACCACCACAATCGCATCATCGACCACAATTCCAACCGCCAGAACCAGTCCGAACAATGTCAGATTGTTCAGCGAGAACCCAAACAGCGACATCAGAAAAAACGTGCCGATCAGCGACACCGGAATCGCGACCAGCGGAATGACAGCCGCCCGCCACCGCTGCAAAAACAGCACAACAACAAATACGACCAGCAAAATTGCCTCGAACACGGTCTCCTGCACCGCCTCAACCGATTGCTGGATGAAAACCGTCGGATCATACACGATCTTGTATTGCACGCCTGCGGGAAACCGCTTGGACAGATCGGCCATGGTCTGGCGGATCAGCTTGGCCGTGGCCAGCGCATTCGATCCGGGTCGCTGGAACACCGCCATGGCCACGGCGGGATCGGTATCGAGATAGGAATTCGACGAATAATCAAGTGCTGCCAACTCGACTTTGGCAATATCCTTGATGCGCACCAAAGCACCCGCAGTCTGCTTGACCACCACCTCACCGAATTGTTGGGGGTCTGACAAACGGCCCAAAGTCTGCACCGCGATCTGGAACGCCCCCGGGGTGGCAATCGGCGGCTGATTTAAAACGCCCGAAGCCACCTGAATATTTTGTCCCTGCAAGGCCAGCAGCACATCTCCCGATGTCATGCCCAGCGATTGCAGACGTTCGGGATCAAGCCAGACACGCATCGCATAATCGCGCGAACCGAAAACCGTCAGCGACCCCACCCCGTCCACACGGGTCAAAGCATCGGTGATTTCCAGCGTGGCATAATTGGAAATGAACAGATCGTCGCGTGATTTGTCAGGCGAAATAAGATGCACCACCATCATCAGATCGGGCGAGCTTTTGGTGACCGTCACACCCAGATTGCGGACATCGGCAGGCAAGCGGGGCGCGGCAATGCCCACACGGTTTTGGATCTGGACCTGTGCGGTATCCAGATTGGTCCCCAGATCAAACGTCACCTGAATTGAAAAGCGGCCATCCCCCGAGGAATTCGAGGACACGTAGAGCATATTTTCGACGCCATTAATCTGTTGTTCGATCGGCGCCACAACGGTGGAGGCCACGACATCGGCACTGGCACCGGGATATTGACCCGAGACATTGATGATGGGCGGCGCAATTTCGGGGTATTGGGCGATCGGCAGGCGCAAAAACGCCACCGCGCCCAAAATAATGATCGAAATAGAGATCACACCGGAGAAAATAGGACGGTCGATAAAAAAACGGGAGATGTGCATTGTTCTCTCCCCTTATCGCGAAGGTGTGGGTGTTTGCGCACTCGTCGCCTCAGATGGTGTGACCTTGGCCCCCTGCCGAACCCGCATCAATCCATTGACGACCACACGATCCTCGGCAGCAAGCCCCTCCTTGATCACACGCAGGCCATCCGACATCGGGCCGGGCACCACATATTTCATGGTGACAACATCATCGGCTCCAACCACGTAAACGAATTTACGGATCTGCTCGGTGCCAATGGCAGCATCGGGGATCAAAAATGCCTGATAGGGCAAAGAGCCCGACACTTTCAGACGTCCGAACATGCCAGGCGTGAATAAATCCCGTTTATTGTCAAAGATCGCACGACCGCGCATGGTACCGGAGGACCTGTCGATCACATTGTCGATAAAATCAATGGCGCCCTGATGGGAAAAGCTTTTGTCGTCAATCAGCTTGAGCTGAACGGCAACAGTTGGCTGAGCTGTGGCATCGGTGGCCTGCGGCCTGATCCGCTTGTAGCGCAAGAATGCGGCTTCATCGAACGTGAATTCAAACCTGATGGGATCAAGCGAGACAATGCTGGCCAGCAGTGTTGTATTGCCCGTTGTGCCACCTGTCACCAGATTGCCCGGCGAGACGCGGCGATCACCGATCCGCCCGTCAATCGGTGCACGCAATTCGGTGAATTGCAGATCAAGTTCCGCCTGCCGCACAAGCGCTTCATTGGCTGCAACGGCAGCCAGAGCATTGCGAAGGCTTTGCGCACGCTGATCAAGAGCTTGATCGGTAATGGTTTTCTCTCTCGCCAGCAATTGCGCGCGGCCAAAATCAGATTCAGCAAACACCGCATTGGAGCGCGCCTGCTCAAGATTGGCGCGGGCCTGATCCAGCGTGTTCCTGAAGGGACGCGGATCAATGCTGAACAGCAAATCACCCTGTTTGATATAGGCACCGTCCTTGAAATGGACCTGTTCGAGATAGCCCGATACCCGCGCCCTGATTTCCACCGCATTCTGGGCAACAAACCGGCCGACATATTCATCCTCGTCGACCACCTGCCTGATTTGCGGCTTGGCAACTGTCACCGCCGGTGGTGGAGGCGCCGCAGGTGCCGGGGCTTTGCCTGTGTCAGAGCACGCTGAAAGGATGGCAAGGCCAAGCCCAAGAATGGTCAAGCGGCCTGCGACGGTAACGGGAAAGGAGGGTGTTTTCATCATCCCCCATTGGTGCCCTCATTCGATGACGATTTCAAGAACAATGATCAGGCAGTCTGACAAGATCAAGCCGAAGGGCGGGGTTTGAAATGGTAATCAAGCAGCCGCGCCGAATTGCTCAAAAACAGCAATTCCGATCCGACATGGATCAAAGCCGCCAGCAAAGGATTGAGATATCCCATTGAGGCCAGCAAGATCCCGATGGTATCAACGCCGATCGTGCCAGCAAAATTCTGCCAGATGATGGCGCGGGTTTTCTGGGCGATCATCATGGTTTCAACCAGCTTGCCAAGATCATTGCCGATCAGCACCAGATCCGCACTCTCCTTGGCAATGTCGGTGCCCGATCCCATCGCGATACCGACATGGGCAGCCGTCAGTGCGGGCGCGTCATTGACACCATCACCCACCATCGCCACCAACCGCTTGGAGGCCACCAATTCACGGACTTTGGCCAGCTTATCCTCGGGCAACATATTGGCAATCAATTCGGAAACCCCCAGACGCGCCGCCACATCATTGGCGACCGCCATGGTATCTCCGGTCATCAATACCGTTTTGATCGACAATGTGTTCAATGCACCGATCGCTTCGGCAGCTTCGGGGCGTAAGGGATCGGCCACGATGATTTCGCCGTAGAATTGTTGATCCACGGCCACCACAATATCAGAACCAATGACACCGCTGGTCCTATCCGGCACGGTGATCCCCGATTCAGTGAGCAGCTGCCGATTGCCGACCCGCAAGGTTTTGCCCTGCCATTGCGCCTTGACGCCACGCCCGACCTGATAATCGAAGCTCGAAGGGGCCTCGATGGTCAGACCGCGTTTCTTAGCCTCATTCACAACAGCGCGCGCCAAAGGATGTTCGGAATGGGCTTCGACAATCGCCGCAATGCGGATCAATTCATCTGCGTCAATCCCCTGCTGCGGCAACACCGCAATGACAGTTGGCAGACCTTGCGTCAGCGTGCCGGTTTTATCAAAGACAATCGTGTCAACCCGTCCCAACAGTTCAAGAAAAATCCCGCCTTTGATGATCGCTCCCAATTGGGCGGCGCGGCCGATACCACCCAAAATCGCCAATGGCGTGCCCGCAGCCACACCGCAAGCGCCAGCCACAATAATCACAGAAATCGTGGCCCGCACATCCCGAGTGAGCAGATAGGTGACAAAGGCGGCCGCAAAGGAAAAATAAACGAGGTAGCCTGCCAGAACATCGGCAAGCTTTTGGACAGGCGCACGATTTTGCTCTGCATTTTCAACGGCTTCGATGATACGTCCGAAACTGGTATCCCGCCCGACCTGTTTAACACGCACCTGCAGGACGCCCATCTGATTGATCGAACCTGCAAAGACCGGTTGATCGGGCAGAGCTTCGACCGGCATGGACTCCCCGGTAATCCGCGACTGGTCGAGATAAGAATGGCCCTCGGTCACAATCCCATCGACAGGCACTTTCTCCCCGGGCGAGACCATCACGAGATCATTGATGACAATCTCATCAACATTCACGTCCTGCCATGATCCATCACGCAACAACTTGACAGTGGGCGGGATAAATTCGACCAGGTCCTTGATGGCCGTTCGTCCACGCGCCAGCGTCAAATGTTCGATTTCTTCGGCGATCAGCACAAAAACAGATACAACCAGCGCCGTGAATAATTCCGAAATCGACGCTGCTGCCACAATAGCGATGCTCATGGACAATTCCATGGTCATCCGTTTCTCAAGCAGGTGGTGGATCGCCTCTGAAAAAATCGGCCATGCGGCATAAGCCAAGGCTGTCCATGCCAGACCGTCAATCAGCCAGACTGCCCATGGCGGGTTAACCCAAGTCACCAGCGCACCGCAAACCGCAACAGCGACCCGCGAGATCATAACTGCGCCGAATGCCGCATGTTCGCTCTCATGATTGTCATGATCATGGCCATTTTGACGCGGTATGTCTGTCATCTCACCCTCTTTACAACGCAATAACGTTATCAGGTCACGCATGGGCTTGACCTGCAATGAGATAGATCAACAGCTGTAAATTACCCCTTGGCTGTTTTAATCAGGGTAGCCAGACGCAGGATTGCTAATTGATAGCCTTGGGTGCCGAAGCCGGCGATGACTCCAGAGGCAATTGGCGAGATGAAGGAATGGTGGCGAAACTCCTCGCGCTTGTGCACATTGGAAATATGCACCTCTATGACCGGATGGTCAAAGGCATTGAGCGCATCCAGAATAGCCACCGATGTATGGGTAAAAGCGGCAGGATTGATCACGATTCCTGAGGCCGTTTCGCGTGCTTCATGCACCCAGTCGATGATTTCATATTCACGGTTGCTCTGGTGGAAACGGATGTCCAGCCCCAGACTTGCGGCGAGCTTGCGACAATCGGCCTCGACATCGGCCAGTGTTTCATGCCCGTAAATATGGGGCTGGCGCTTACCAAGCAAATTCAGGTTCGGGCCATTCAGTACATAGATCAAAGGAGTCATGATTGCGCCTATTCCAGAGTCATCTTCAGGATATTCTAGCATGAATGATGTCTCTCCACCAAAGGTCCAATCATTTGCTCCTAGGTTTTGAAGTATTTCGGGCGCATGATGATCCACGAGACACTGCCGTGTTCAAAGGATCATCCAATGCTGAATATCAAGTCCTTAATGGATCAAATTCGCCAATTGGAAGCTGAACTGGACGCCGAACTGGCGCGCCGCGCTGCAGAATTGAAGTTTGGCATGGAAAAAGGCCGGATATTATTTGATGAGGAAGTCCTTAGACGCCATAAAGAACTCAAAACCAGCCTGCTGAATTTCATCGCCCAGGCCAATCCTTGGGTCGTGCTCACTGCTCCGGTCATTTATTCGCTGATCGTGCCGCTGGTCATTCTTGATGTGGTTGTCAGCTTTTATCAGGCAATTTGCTTTCCCGTTTACAAGATCAAGAAAATCAAACGCGCCGATTACATCGTTTTCGACCGCCACCATCTGGCCTATCTCAACATCATAGAAAAAATGAACTGCGCCTTTTGTTCCTATGCCAATGGGCTGATTGCCTATACCCGCGAGATCGCCTCACTGACAGAGGCCTATTGGTGCCCGATCAAACATGCCAAGCGCGCGCAAAACACCCATCAACGCTACCGCGATTTCGCCGATTTTGGCGATGTTGATGCCTATCGCAGCAAGCTGGTCCCACCGCAAACAGTCCCTGTTGATAAAAAAACACCCTGAAAAATCAGGGTGTTGAATCATAGTTCTGTCTTTATTTTTTAAGATATTGCCGACTATTCGGAAGCCGCAACACCGGCATGATAGGTCACATAAAGATAGACTGGAATTCCACAATCGCCCAGATACTTGTCGATGAGAGGGCGGACGTGGTTCCATTCCAATCCACCCACACCGGTGGCCAGCCTTGGCAGGGCAATGCTTTTGATGCCCTCGTCCTTGATCAGCTTGGCCAGCGCCTTCAGCGCGTGACCGACATGGGTTTCTTTCGCCTTGCCTGGCAAGCCGCCCGCGCCTTCGGATGGATCCTGCGTCAAAAGAGAGATGATTTTGGTGGGCTTGCCTTGCTCGCCCACGCCAGCCCATTGCCACAAAGCGCCGGGATGAGGATGGTTCTGCTGGCAATAATGCCGGAAATCCTTGACCATGACGGGATAATGCTCCCGCAAGGCATGCGCTAATCCCGTACTGAAATGGTCCGACGGGGCAACGCCATGGGCAATCGCCTCGGCACCACTCAGCAGGATATCGCCTTCAACGTCTTTAATCATGATATACTCCCCGATAATGGCCCGATCCGGATGGATACAAGCGATGGGGCTATCTGCGCATGCTGCAAAGCCGAAGGCATTGTTCTAAATCAAATTTTGATGTGACGCCGCAGCTGGTCGGCCAGCACAAAAGGCTGGCCGTCTCCGGCAAATGTTCTGACTTTGCCGGTCCGGATCAACCGTCGCGCTTCAATAACGGAAACAAAGTCGTGCTCAACAACATCCGGCAGGGATTTGAGCACGAAATATTTGGACGTATAGCTGCCATGGGTGGCCCGCTTGCGGGGCACATAGACCATAACCCGACCTCAATGGCTGATTTTGGCAGGCGGAGCAGGACCCTCTCCGGGCGGGTAACATTCCTTGATGCTGCGCGAGGCCGCGGCAGAATTGGTGCCGGGCGGGCATGTCTGAACAATATTGGTGCCGGTATTCACATAACTGCCCGGAGGAGAAGGCTTGCATTTCGCGCCCGCCGAATAAAAACCTGGATCACAGCGCGGCACGACAGCCCCAGTCAATCCATTGGGTTTTTCGACTTTTTCTTCTTTTCCGCCTTTTTTGGGTGGCGGTTCGCTGGCCTGGGACAGCCCCATTCCGGCCAGCACCATAGCGACACTCAAGGCCAGCCTGAGACTGGTGACTGCTCCCCATCCCGTTTTTTTGACAATCGCACTCATCGTAACCTCACGCGACTCTTACCATACCACATCTTATCATGGCACAGGATCGGCCAATAAGCCCCATTTTTTATCAATCGGATTTCTTGTTCAATTGGTGATAGTCTAAGCGATGGTCATCTTGCAGGCCATGATCTGCGATCATCGGGATGATTGATCCCGCCCCAGCACAATGAAGGCTGACCGTTATGGAATTATCCTACATTTTTTGGTTCTTTATCATCGTGATGACCCTGCAACCGATGATCAGGCAACGGGCGCAGGTTTATCTTCGCCAAAAACTGATTTCCGAGATCCAGAAAACCAACCATTCGCGCGTCATCACGATGGTGCACCGTCAGGAAAGCATGCAGTTTTTCGGTTTTCCGGTGATGCGGTATATCGACATGGACGACTCCGAAGCCGTCATCCGCGCCATCCACCAGACAGACAAGAATACGCCGATCGATCTGATCATCCACACACCGGGCGGATTGGTTCTAGCATCGCTGCAGATTGCCAATGCCATCAAACAGCACAAGGCCCGCATCACTGTCTATGTGCCACACATGGCCATGTCCGGTGGCACTTTGATTGCGCTGGCGGCTGATCACATTGTGATGTGCGAACATTCGGTGTTGGGACCGATTGACCCGCAAATCGGCAAATATCCCGCCGCCTCTTTGCTGAAAGTGGTTAAGGACAAGCCGATTGCCGAGATTGACGACGACACCCTGATTTTGGCCGATATGGGCGCCAAAGCCACCGCACAGGTCCATAAGGCCTGTGTCGACCTGCTCTCGGACCGGATGGGAGCGGCGGAGGCCGAAAAACTGGCGCTGACAATGACCAATGGGCAATGGACCCATGATTATCCGATCACGGCGACCGAGGCCAAACGGCTTGGCCTGCGCATCAACACCGACATGCCCGAAACAGTGCTGGATCTGATGGCACTCTATCCGCAAGCGATGCACAGTTCCCCCTCTGTGGAATACCTGTCTTCGGCACCAACGAGGCCCTCAAAACCCCGAAAAGGCTGATTATCCTGCCCTAAAACGCAGACATAAGGACAAACTGCAATACTCCCATGCAGCAGCATGGACTTAATCCGCTTTGCAAACAGGTGCGGCCGTGCTTTTGTGTGCTCATTCATGAGCGGCGCAGAACAGCAGGCCCCCAATCGATGACCAAAAACAAAGCCGTTTATTCTGTCCTGATCGCGCTGAGTGTGGGACATCTGATCAACGATACCATCCAGTCTCTTTTGCCCGCGATTTATCCGATCATCAAAGCCAATTATCAGCTCGATTTCGCACAAATCGGCATGTTGACCTTTGTTTTCCAGATGTGCGGCTCGGTTTTCCAGCCGATGGTCGGTCATTATACCGATAAAAAGCCGATGCCCTATTCCATGGTGGTCGGCATGGGATTTTCGATGGCCGGCCTGATCACGCTGGCTCTTGCGCATGATTACACGTTCTTGCTGGTCGGTTCTGCTATGGTGGGCATTGGCTCGTCTATTTTCCATCCGGAAGCAACGCGTCTGGCACGCCGCGCGTCTGGCGGCCAGCTTGGCTTTGCCCAGGCCGTTTTTGTGGTTGGCGGCCAGACCGGCAGTGCTATTGGCCCCTTGATGGCGGTGTTTGTGATCGTGTCAGGGGGGCAAACCAGCATTGCCTGGTTCTCGCTGATCGCTCTGGCGGGGATGGTCATTCTGGCTTGGGCGGGGCGCTGGCATATCCGCTCCAACATCGAGCGCGCCAAAAATGCAGCCGCTGCTTCGGTTCAAAACGCCCTGCCTGTGATCACCGGCAACACCATGCTTTCCATTGTGATCCTGATGGTGCTGATTTTCTCAAAAGTCGCCTATTCAGCCAGTTTCAACTCGTTTTATACGTTTTATCTGATGGAAAAATTCTCGGTTTCCTTGCAGTTTTCGCAAGTGATGCTGTTTGTTTTCCTGTTTTCCTCTGCCATCGGCTCGCTGATGGGAGGCTGGTTGAGCGACAGGATCGGCCGGCGCATCATGATCTGGTTTTCCATTCTGGGCGCCCTGCCCTTTACCCTGATGCTGCCTTTTGTCGATCTGTTCTGGACAGGCGTTCTGACCGTGATCATCAACCTGATCATGTCGAGCGCACTGGCCTCCATACTGGTCTATGCGATGGAGTTGCTGCCCGGTCGGGTCGGCATGATCGGGGGGCTGTTCTACGGCCTTGCCTTTGGCCTTGGCGGCATTGCCGCAGCCGCACTGGGCAAACTGGCGGATGCGACCAGTATCAACACAGTCTATCTTGTCAGCTCATTCTTGCCCGCATTTGGCTTGCTGGCGTGGTTTTTACCGGAAATGGGCAAAAAGAACACCGCTTGAACGAAATAAGGCGGCCCGAAGGCCGCCTTATTAAAAACTGTTCTCGGAGTTGCTGGCTCACACCGATTTAAAGACCTGCCTGCGACACGATTTTGGTCACCAGATAACCCTCCAAAGCCTCTAGCCCGCCCTCGGAACCGTAACC
>CANGQA010000098.1 GCA_947455995.1 Hyphomicrobiales bacterium
AACAGCATTGGCCCTGCCTTTTTTGGCCCCTTGTTGACAACGGATGCATCCTGCCCGAACGTCCGGTCATCCACCGCACACGCTTTATAAAATCACCGAGAGGAAACATCATGACCAATCCCCTGTTTGATCTGACAGGCCGCACGGCACTTGTCACAGGCTCCTCACGCGGTTTGGGACGGGCGATTGCCGAAGGTCTGGCCGATGCGGGTGCAGCCGTGATCATCAACGGCACCAAGGCGGCGCGGGTTGATCAGGCGGTGTCCGAATTGACGGCCAAAGGCCATCAGGCACGCGCTTGCGTGTTCGATGTCACCGATGAAGCCGCCATTACCAAAGCTTTCGCTGTGCTGGATGCCGAGGGCATACATGTCGATATTCTGGTCAACAATGCAGGTATCCAACTGCGCAAGCCCATGGTGGAACTGACCACACCCGAATGGCGTTCGGTGATCGAAACCAATCTGACCAGTGCCTTCGTGATCGGCCGCGAGGCAGCCAAAAGGATGATCCCGCGCGGTTACGGCAAGATCATCAATATTGCCTCGCTGACATCGGAACTGGCGCGTGCCACCGTTGCCCCCTACACGGTATCCAAAGGTGGCATCAAATTGCTGACAAAGGCCATGGCCGCAGAGTGGGCGGCAAGCGGTTTGCAAGCCAACGCCATTGGTCCGGGTTATATGATCACCGATATGAATCAGGCCTTGATCGATAATCCCACCTTCGATGCCTGGGTGAAGGGCCGCACGCCCGCCAAGCGCTGGGGCATGCCGGAAGAATTGATCGGTGCTGCGGTATTTCTGGCGGCTCCTGCCTCCAATTATGTCAATGGTCAGGTCATCTATGTCGATGGCGGCATGATCTCGGTTCTGTGACCATGGGGGCCGGACAACTGTTATGCGCCGGGACGTCTGGCCGGCAGGATCAATAGGCCGCAGGCAATGATCAGGCTGGTGACATAGAGCCCGAACGGGATCGAACCGGTCAGCGAGGTCAGCAGGGCAAATCCTGCGGGACCCGCGACATAGCCTATAAACAGCACGAGAGTGGCCCCCGAGGAGGCCTCGCGCACCTGATGCGGGGGGGCGAGCTGGGTAATTTCGGCAATTTGCACGCCGTTCCAGCTTGTTACGGTGATGCCTGCCACGATGCACAGGATTGTAATGCTCAGCAATGACCATTCGGGCGTCACAAAGGGCAGACACAGCGTGGTCAACGCAGAACTGATCATGGCGAGGCGCAGGGTTAGTCGGCCTGATCCGAGACGGTCCGAAGCCCAGCCGAGCACAATGCGGCCAAACACGCCAGCGCCCTGCATGAGGGAGAAATAAAGACCGGCCATGGTCAGACTCATCGACATCTGGTTGACTAAAATGGTGACCAGAAAACTAATCCAGACGCCCTGGCCCAAAGCCAGACAGGTGCCGCTCATCGCCACCCGCATCAGTTGCGGTGTGTCGCGCAGGGCATTGATGGGTTTGGAAATATTCCCTAGGCTCAAAAATTGCCGCAGATGCAGGCTCTGGCTGCGGTCACGTTCATGATCGATGGCGGCCCGATAGGGCTGCATCAGCAAAGCAGTCAGTGCAGCAAAACCGGCGGCAAACCACAGACACAAGTTCAGGCCGCCCAATTCGACCAGATAGGGCAGGATCAAGCCTGCCATAATACCGCCAAAGGGGACTCCCGCCTGTTTGATTGAGAAGATCAGCGAGCGGTGTTTGGCCGGGGCATGGCGTTGCAGAATATCACTTCCCGCCGGTGTCGAGGGACCATAGCCGAAGCCCATCATCAAAGTGGCAATCAGCAAAGTGGCCGGGGAAGGCAAGGCAAACAGCAGTGCGCCGATCGAACCGAACAGCAGGCCTACTTGCAAGGAGCGCACAGATCCGAGCCGCCGCAACAATGGGGCGCCGAGAAACAAAAACAGGATCGCCCCGATCACATTGCTGGCCGACAGATAGCCGATGGATTCAGGAGACAGTTGATAGCTGTCCGCCAGAGCGGGTGCGATAGCAGGCGGCATACGCTGCAGGAAAGATGACACGCTTTGCACCGCCAGCGTCAGCAGAAGCGGGGTGATCCAATGCGAGGCAGAGGGCGCGCTATCGGGGGGCTGTGTCATGATGATGCGATAAGAGCCTTTTCGATCAAGAATAACCTGCACTTGTTCAACACTATTCAATCATTCTAAAGCCAATCGCTTGTATTGCGCTAGGGTGCAACAGGGTAGCAGGTGTGCAACATGCTCAGAATAATTGCCTAAAATCCAAATATCGCTTTGACAGCGGCATTCATAACAGTGAAAGTTTAGCTCGAGTTGGTGATAAATGTTCTCAAAAATTGTGGTTGGAAATGTCTGATAAAAAGAAACTCACCCCTAAAGAAGTGATCATGAGCCACCTCGTCAACGAGGTGTATTGCCATTTGGGTATTTCACCCGTGCATGGCATCGGCGTGTTTGCCGTGCGGCCCATTCCCAAAGGTGTCAATCCGTTGCGAAGTCTCGTCAAACATCGTGAGATTTCATTCACCCATGCCGAGCTCAAAAGTCTGCTGAAGGGCGTACGCAAGCAGATCGAGATGTTCTGCTATTATGATGAGGATGAGGTGCTGGTTTCAACCATGGGCATGAACACCATGGATTTTGCAATCTATCTCAACCACACCAAGACACCGAATGTGCGGCTGAACAAAGACGGCTCGTTCGAGGCTCTCCGTAACATCAAGATCGGTGAAGAACTGATGATGGATTATGACCACAGCTTTGGTGGCGTGCATATTTTCGAATAACGCGAGCAAAAGGGCGCCTGTTCTATGGCAAGCCAGTCGCCTTATTTCACTGTTTAGCGGTGCGATAGATCCTGTTCCAATGCTCGATCTTGAAGTCGGTATGCAAGGGTGAAGTCGGATCAAGTGCAAGGGGATGATCGGGATCGGTCAAAGCCAGCGAATAGATCGGTTCCAGCGTGGTCACAAACAGTGACTTATAATTATAGTCGCCGACAGGACCGAGATTGTAATAGCGCAAACCGTTTTTGAGGGTCCAACGGCTGGCCAGCAAGCAGGCATACATGCCGGGGGAGCGATTTTTATAAGCGCGGTTCCACTGGCAGAAACTGCCATAGACCTGATTATAGTCGGGCAGGATAATCGCGACTTCGGTCAGCACAAGTTCCCCATGCGGGTCGTAAACCCTCAGAAGGAGAACATCGAGGGTCCGGATATAATCGACAAATCCTGCGACCTCGCGGGCATCGATTTCGCAAGTGGCAAAATGCTCGCCGCCCATCGCATAGATATCCTCGACGCTCAGGCTCGAGCCGGGGATCACGTCCTCGGTATGGGTGAATTTTTTGAAGAGTTTGTCATATTCACGGAATTTGCGGGCGCGTCTGGGTTCGTTCCAGAATTCTTCGGATTGGGTATCCACCATGCCATATTGGTCGTTGATGGGGACACCGAAGGCGCAATTTGGCGGCAGGGCATAGACAATGAATGGTTTGGGTGCCCGCTCCAGCATGTCTTCGCTGACATCGATATAGGGGCATAGGGCATCCCAGCGCGATGTATAATAGCGGATATCGTTGTGATTGCTTTCAACAAACAGGTTTTCGTCTGTCCAGGTCTGATAGCCGACACGGTTGATCAAACTTGTGGGCGCCAGATTGACTCCCGCTGGCTTGGCCAGAGGTTCAACGTCAACAAGCTTGTGCTTCATCGTATTCATTTGTGCTGGCCCTGTGATGGAGGTGGGGCTTGAACAGGAAGTTTCAGCAGGTCGAAATAATCGATATCGACCATGTGGTTGTGCAACAGATAAGCAGGTTCTTGATGCTCAAGAACCGCAATGGTCTCGCGCATCTGGGCGAGATGCTGCGATGCCTCGCTATCGGCGTTTGCCAATTGTGAGATGTAGGTCGGCATCAGGGGGCATTCACTGTCATAAAAGAAATCCCGGGAATGGGGATTATAGGACAGCGGATACAGTGTGCAGCCAAATGGTTTTTCATTGCCGAGCTTGCAGCCATTGGTTCCGAGATTGGCGCAATGATCCTCGATGCAAACCGAACCAAGACGGGCAGTTTCTGATTGTGTCAAACTGACATCAAGCGGTGGATGACCGGCATCAATCGTGCAGCATTGCTGGCATTGAGCACAGTGGTCAAACAACATGCAAAAAAACCCCACCCCATAAACGCGTATTGTTTGCTTGGCCGACTGATCGTAAGCTCAACACTGACAAGCCTTAAATCTCATCTTTTGGTTGCAATCAACGAAATTGTTTCTGATTAAGAGTATTAAGATGCAAAAAAATGCAATATCAGAGACGGTAACGCAAGTGCATGTCCTTTTTGTCACACTTTGCAGTTTAATCAATCGCAAACTCGCACAACATACAGGTGAAATTTGCTGATAATCGGCTGATCATAGGGCCTGATAGCGGTGCCATTTTGCATGACGCCCGCGAAGGTGCAGAAAAATGGTGCAACCGCGGCAATCCCGAGCGCGTTTCAGGTGTTCAATCGGTAGGATAAAGGGAGGCTTCCCGGAAGCCAAGATTTGAACATCTCACTGATTTATCAGGATAAAAGTGGTGCCGCTTAGGTGAATCGAACACCTGACCTACTGATTACGAATCAGTCGCTCTACCGACTGAGCTAAAGCGGCAACGGTTGAGGTCATACAGCAGGACGGGTTGGATTTCCATCCCTTCAGCCGACTTTTTTAGTCCTTAACCGCCAAACAGATGAACCGGTTTAGGCGGTTTGCTGCTTTGTGCCGCATCATCATCGTTGGGCTCATTCATCGGACCGGGATCGTCGGGTGAGGTTACCAGCGGAAAAACCACGGATGAGGATGTTCTGGGGATGGGCTTTTTGGTGTCCGGGATGGTTTTACTCGCCATTTTTGGAGCGGCGAGTGTAACGGTCACAGGCTCCGGTGCATCATTGTCGTCGGGGTCTGTAAAGGTGATGGATTCTTGCGGATACATCCATTTGAAGGCGTCAATCCGTCCGGTAACAGGGGAAACCGCCGCCCATTGATCGGAAACCAGTCCATCGGCAATCCATGCCGCATCACGAGGAGCACGGGAGGCGCGGGCCAGCCATCGTTGCGCTGCCGAAGGATCGTGGGATTCGAGTTGTTCCAGACGGGCCATCAGAAGGCAGAAGCGGGTGGTTGGCCGATTGGCGATTTCGGGGTCTAGGAGCACTCGGGCACGGGCGAAATCACGGGCCTCAATCGCGCAAAGGGCGAGCGCATAACGGCTATCGGAATGGTCAGGGTTTTGTCTGGTCAGGACTTCGGCCCGTGTCAGCCGGTCCTTCGGTGAATCGCCATGGCGCAAATGGATATAGGCATGGGCCAGATCGGGATGCGGGGCGAGTGACCAGCAGGCTTCCAGCAAACGGCTGGCCTTGCGCAAATCATCACGTTTAATCAGCAACTGGGCCAGCAGCACCGTTGCGGGGACAAGATCAGGGGCCAGTTTAACCGCCTCTTGAGCCAGATCGAGCGCCGTCTCGGCATCGGTCTTGTGTAAGCTTGTCGCATAGGCTGTCAGCAAAACGGCACGCTGGCGGCGATAAAGCGTCTTATCCAGCTGTTTCTGCATGCGTTGCAACAGCACCAGCGATTGCGACCAGTCCTGTTGCTGGCAATGCCATTCCAGCAGGGCCTCATTGGCCCATGACAGAGCCGGTTGGGCTTGTTGCGCCTGAAGGGCAAATGACAGGGCTTCCTCGGGGTTGCCGTGCCGTTGCGCCTCGATAAACAATCCGCGCAAGCCGAGCGTTTTGGCGTCGTCATGTTCCAGCATCGTGCGGAAGGCACGATCGGCGGCCAGCCTGTCACCGCTCAACTGGGCCGATTGGGCCTGTAACAGCAACACCAGCGGTTCGGCGCCAAGGAAATGATCGGCATCCCTGGAGGCACGTTCCGCAGTTTTACGATCCCCCATTCCGATCGCCATCATGCCACGGGCAACAGCCTGATAACCCTTGTCACGTTTGCGGCCCGAATAGTAATGGCTCAGCGCCTGCGGAATATTGATCACAAACCGGATGCAGGCCCACATCACTGCCAGCGTCACCGCCAGTGCCAGTGTGCCGATCGCAGCCACTGCCAGCGAGGTCTCAATCTGGTAGGGGCCAAGATTGAGCAGCAATCCGCCGCGCAGATCCATCAGCCAAGCCAGTCCGGTAGCAGCTGCTGCCAGCAGGATGAGGATGCTGAGAGCGCGGATCATTTGCCGCCACCTTTTGCCGTCCGGCTTGCGGCCAGCAGATCTTCCGATGCCGATTTCAGCAAAGCATCACCGGCCATCACGGCCGCCAACCGCTTGTGCAGCAGGGCTTCGAAGTCCCGGCCCTGTGCGCGCATGACATCGGGCAAAAGATTGAAATGTTTCAGCGCCTCGTCGGTTCGTGCCGCCTGCAAAGCGAGGGTAATCAGATGGATGCGGCTTTCGGGATCGGTGGCCTGATTGTCGTCAACCCGCCGGATTCGGACCAGCGTGCTCAGGCTTTGCAAGATCTTAGCCGACCAGCTCTGATCAGCAGGGATTGGGATAGCTTTGCGCAATTGCGGGATCAGGGCCGCATACTGGCCGAGAAGTTGCACCTGTGAAGGACTGCCATTGACGGTGTCATGCAGCAAAGGCTGGATCGAGGCATCGACGCCCAGTAATTCCAGCGCAGCCAATTCCGACAAGAAAGGTTGTCCGGCTTCCAGCCTGTCACTGATCAGCAAAGCCAATGACAATTTGGCGGTTTCATAACCGAGCGTGCTCGTAGCGACTGTGCTCGGAACAGCGGACTTGTCGATCTGGGTGTCTTGTTTGATCTGGCTGATACTGCTTTCAAGGGCTGAGAGGCGACGCACCAAGGGGGTCACATCAACCGTTCCAGCACCGTTGAGCATACGATTGATGGTTTCAATCTCGCTGCGGAGTGGATCAAACCGGGCTTCCAGAGCAGCCAGACGCTTATCGGTGGTTTCCAGCGCGCGGCGGGTTGCGGCAGCGGTGATATTGCTTTCTGCGATGGCGAGACGATCCGAAATGTCCGCCATCGGGTTCAAAAGTTGCGACAAGCCGAAAAAGATCACGAAGCTGACCACTCCACCCGCCAATCCAGCGAGGAGGGGACGCATAAGGCTCGGGGCTGGCGTGTGGGATGAAGCAGAGGACACGGGCGGGACAGGCGCAGTGTCGGGATGCGGCACAAAATGGGTGCCCTCCGCCGGTTCAGGCGAGGTTGTGGTCGATTCGGGTACCGTTGGGGCCGGTTTGGTGCTGGAGTCCAAAATCTTCACCTCTTGTCCGCTTAAACTACAACAAGCCAAGGCTTGAGCCAAATGAGACTTGAGCCAAATGAGGCTTGAGCCAAATGAGGCTAGAGTCAAATGAGTCCTGCGCCAAATGCGGTCAGGGCCAAATTTCCGGCAGTTTATAGCATCAATGCCTTTCGCATCGTTAACAGGCTGTCCAGCATCGCCTGCTGGTTGGGTTGGGCAGAAATGGTGACATAAATCCCGCCTCCGGCCTTGACGCTGGATTGCAAAGCCGGCGAGATCAGCAGATGACGGGCGCGCGAGAAGAGATCGGGCTGCTGACTGGCAGCGACCAACATGGCGGCACGTTCAACCGATTGTTGCGAATAGTGCAGCCAAACCGGATGCGGATCATCCAGTTGTGCCAGTGCCTCTTGCGGAAAAGCTGCAATTGTCTGCATCCGATAGGTCGTCAGAGTGGTCAGCCGCATTGTGTCTGATAAAGCCTGTTCGATATCGGGTTTGCGGGGATCTCCGGTCAGGTAGAGCAGTGATTGGCCATGGTTTAACCGATCCCGCACGAGGTTGATCAGCGCGGTGACATCGGCGGCAGCGGAAAAAACCGTTGCAAACCCGGTGTGGCGCGCCAGTGTGGCGGTGGCGTCACCGACACAAAACATCGGAACCTGCATCAAAGGCACCAGTTGCGCCCGGTCCACCATTGTGAGCGCTGCGCGGCTGGTGACGATCACGCCGTCAAAATGCTGATCAGGGATGATCACAGGCAAACCAAGGCGTGTCGAGAGCGGGACGACCACGGGTATGCAGCCCAAATCGGCCACCTGTTGGGCAGTGGCCTGTGCATCTGTTGCAGCACGGGTGATAATCACCTGCATGGATGGTCTTGTCCCGGGTGTCATTGTCCATCTGGCAATGAAGTCTATTGTCAAACCCCGATTATAGGGAGTAGCACTCTGGCTTGATAGGGCAGAAAAGAAACTCTAATGCTAGTAATCTGATAAAAGGCTGGCTCGGCAATGGATTTTGGAGCGAAAACCGCATGATCGTTCTAGGAATCGAGACCACCTGCGATGAAACCGCGGCAAGCGTTGTGGCATTGCAGCGCGATGGGCGCGGGCAAATTCTGTCCAATGAAATCCTCAGCCAGATCGACGAACACGCCCCTTATGGCGGTGTGGTCCCCGAAATTGCCGCGCGCGCCCATGTCACCGCACTCGATGGTTTGATCAGCCGCGCGATGGCGCGGGCACAGGTCTCCTTCAAGGATCTGGACGGCATCGCCGCCGCCGCCGGCCCCGGCTTGATCGGCGGGGTGATTGTCGGGCTGACAACCGGAAAAACCCTGTCGCTGGTCACCGGAAAGCCGTTTCTGGCGGTCAATCATCTGGAGGCGCATGCTCTGTCGCCCCGGTTGACCGATGGTGTGGATTTTCCCTATTTGTTGTTGCTGGCCTCTGGTGGGCATTCACAATTATTGGCGGTGCGCGGGGTCGATGATTATGTCCGTCTTGGCACCACCATTGATGATGCCATTGGTGAAGCCTTTGATAAAACCGCTAAAATGCTGGGATTGCCTTATCCGGGCGGTCCCTCGGTCGAACGCGAGGCGGAACGCGGCAACCCCGAGCGCTTCGCATTGCCACGCCCGATGCTGGGACGCGCCGGAGCCGATTTCTCTCTGTCCGGTCTCAAAACTGCTGTGCGGATCGAGGCGGAGCGGATTGCGCCGCTGACCAATACCGATATTGCCGATTTATGTGCAGGATTTCAGGCCGCTGTCACCGATGTGGTGGTGGATCGCACCCGCGCGGCATTGCGGCTGTTCCGCACCTCGATCGGCACGCCCAATGCTTTGGTGGTTGCAGGTGGTGTCGCGGCCAATATGACCCTGCGGCGGGCCTTGCAGCGTCTGGCTTCCGAGAGCGGCCTGACCCTCGTGGCGCCACCTCTTGCGTTGTGCACCGACAATGGCGCGATGATCGCCTGGGCAGGCATCGAGCGGTTGCGGTTGGGTCTTATCGACCCGCTTGACACGCCTCCTAAGCCGCGCTGGCCGTTGATGGCTAAAGTGTCCGAGCTTCCTGACACGATCAAGCCCGAGGGTGTCGCATGACGCGAGAGACCGGGCCGTCTATTGCAGTGATCGGTGCTGGGGCATGGGGCACGGCTTTGGCCAATGCGGCTGCTGCTGCAGGATGCCGCGTCATGCTTTGGGCGCGCGATGGCGACCAGCTTGCCGCAATGCAGCATGACCGCACCAATCAGTCCCGTTTACCCGGTGTGCGATTGCATGACACGGTGATGCCGGAAGCCTCGTTGCAGGCTGCGGTGTTCGGCGTACAGGCAGTCCTGCTGGTGGTTCCCGCACAGACCGTGGCGGAGATGGCAAAGGCCTTGCAGCCCGTGCTGCCGAAGGGCGTGCCAGTGGTTATCTGCGCCAAGGGGATCGACCGTGTCTCGGGCTGTTTCATGAGCGAGGTGGTAGAACAGGCCATGCCCGGTGTGCCCGTCATGGTCCTCTCGGGGCCGAGCTTTGCGCAGGATGTCGGTCTTGGTCTGCCCACCGCCGTGGTGCTGGCCGGACGTGACGAGGCCGCGTGCAAGGCTCTGGCTGAAACATTATCCTCGCCGCGCTTCCGCGTCTATCACAGCACCGATATGCGCGGTGTCGAGATTGGCGGCGCTGCCAAAAACGTCCTGGCGATTGCGGCAGGTATTGTTAGCGGTCGTGGTTTGGGAGAAAGCGCGCGGGCGGCCTTGACGGCTCGAGGCTTTGCCGAATTGCTGCGTTTCTCGCAAGCCTTCGGGGGGCGTCCTGAGACCTTGATGGGCCTGTCGGGTCTGGGTGATCTGGTGCTGACCTGTGCCTCCGACAAATCGCGCAATTTCGCTTTCGGTCTGGCCTTGGGGCGCGGGGCCTCGGTTGAACAGGCTTCGGGCGGCAAATTGGCGGAAGGTGCTTTGACCGCCGCCGTTCTGGTCCGCATGGCGCGCAGCAAGGGTATCGATATGCCGATTGCCGAGGCGGTCAATGCGGTGCTTGAAGGCCGTTCTGGTATCGACGAGGCCGTAGCAGGCTTGATGGCACGTCCACTCAAAGCCGAACATTAAGCACCGGGAATATGGGATCGGGACTTTACGGATCAGTGGTTCCGCTCCATCTTCCGCTGGGTGGTCTCTGAACGTTAGGAGCAGGCAATGGCCTATTGGCTTTATAAATCTGAACCGTTCAAATGGTCCTGGCAGCAGCAGGTCGAAGCCGGAGCGGAAGGCACGTTCTGGAACGGGGTGCGCAATCATCTGGCCAAAAAGCATATGCAGGCGATGAAACTGGGTGATCGCGGCTTTTTCTATCATTCCAACGAGGGCAAAGAGGTTGTCGGCATTGTCGAGGTGATCCGCGAGGCCTATCCCGACCCGACAGCCGAACCGGGCGAGGCGTGGGTGGTGGTTGATCTCAAAGCCGTCAAACCGCTACCAAAGCCTGTCACGCTGGCGCATGTGAAGGCAACTGAGTCCCTGTCGAAAATGGCACTGGTGACCTCGATGCGCCTGTCGGTGCAGCCTGTCACTGATGAGGAATGGGATATTGTCTGCCGGATGGGCGGGGTGTGAGCACCGCATGTGGTTCCCGTTTAATTCGAGCTCGACGGGTTCGGCAAAAGGGTTACAATCAGGCTGATCGATAACCGCAATCAGAAACTGTTACAGATAGGAACGCTTTGATGAGTGTCGAATATGTCATCACCCCCGCCCCGCGTGCCACCCTGCCGGTTGTTGGCACAACGGCGGTTTTTCCGGTGCG
>CANGQA010000099.1 GCA_947455995.1 Hyphomicrobiales bacterium
ATCGAGACCGACGCAGGCGGGCGGCTGTTGACTAGCGTCAGTTTGATCTGTGGCCAGTCAGGATGAATCTCGGACTGCTTGTTCCATGCGTTGGTCACATCCCGCCGCAACTGCTTGGCGCGCGATGGGGTTCGACCATCTTTGACGGCCAAGATCTCAAATCTCGCCATGACCTCGTCGGACACCTGATCGGGCTCGATCCCGCATATGGAGCAGTGGAGACCTAACAGGTTGATGTGTGAGCGTTCATAACGGTTCGCGATACCGGCAATACGACCCGCCCAGGCCTGCGAAGGCTTGGCAGTGATCGTGTTGCCTGCATTATTGTTAACTGATGCCTCAACCATTCCGAGCTCCTCATCGACAGTTTAGATGATTGTGATCATATTCATCTGTAATAAAATTGCAAGTAAACTTCGTTACAGACAGTAATGGCAGCAAATAACGGTCAAATAAATCAGTAAATAAAGACAAAGAAAATTTACCAATCAAAACTATACATCAACACTGGCCCCCATCTCACGCAGAGCAATCTGAATACGACCAAGTCCTTCAAATCGATATTTGTGGACATGCATGGCCGCTTGACGGCCGAGGAGTCGGGCGAGATCCGTTAGCGCTGTTTGGGGGGTGGCATGTGTAATGGCTTCAGGCCCTTGGCTGGGTGTCCGCAGTGCCTCTGGACAATTCAATTCCTCGGTAAAAGGGAGACTATCCATGGTGTCAGCGCAGGCATTTTCCCCGGCCGGGAGGGTCGTGAGGGGCATGATCTGGTAGTGATTCGTGTGTTGAAACTGTTTCATACAGTCGTTGTAGCATCGGCCCGAAATTGACTTTGGCGTAAACCCGTTGTCACGGTCTCATGGCTTTGGATGCACCGAAAAATCAGTTGAACCAAGGATGCCGTAACGTGCGAGATTAAAGTGTGATCAGTCTTTGGTAATCCTATTACGTGAAGTCGAGGGGCGTTTCGGTCGTTGAGCAGGGTGCCGTTTGCCAGTCGTTGTCCCGCTTCCAGTTGTAATGGCTGACCAGTAGCGCCGTAGGGCCTGCCCCGCACCATTGGCCTCGTCGGTGCTGTCGCTTTTGCGAGTGCTCTTAATCTCAAGTAGATCAAAGATTATATGGACGAGGCCAGCGAAGCCTTTCTTGTCGTTGCGCCCTTGCTGTGGTGCCTTGCCAGTTGCATTAAGCCAATCGACTGCCAAATGCATCACAAGCTCATCGCGTGCTGATAGTATTGGTCGCCCTCCTTGACCAAGTCCAATTCCTGTTCCGCGAATGACGCCCATGATCATGGGCTCAAATATTTGTTGGGACTTCCGCCTCTTTCGCCCATTGACGATCATACCTCCTTCGCTGATCAGTATTTTCAGGATACGGATCAGCTCGGGAGGATTTGCAGAGCGCACCCAATCGTCAAATATGTTTTCAGAAAAGTCGTCTGCAAAATGATCCGTCAATATCGAGGTGGCCCTTCGCATCAAATGAAATTTGGCAGCGTTTGGCAATGACAACACATTAGCCCGTATCAAACCGATAGAAGGAACGGTCTGGTTGATCGCACCCCACAACCGCTTGAGTGCATTATATGAAATGCGAGCAGGCACCTCATCGACGTGTTGAGACGAATAAACCGCAATGCTGTGTCTGATGTTGCCAAAAAAAGAATGGATTTTATCGGCCTTTAATATGTGACCCTCGTCCCGCAATGCATTGCGGACAAATATATCCAAGTCTGTCATATCAAAGTCAATTTTAGTCATTAAGAGGCCTTAGGATGAAAGTTTCATTTATGTTCACAGGACATCTAAGGGATTTCAGATCATCAAATGTACTCTCTGAAAAAGATAATTAAAAAGGTGTGTTTTTAAAAAAATTCAAAAAAACTGCGATAATGATGATCATTATATCACAATCGGACCTCGCCCGGGGGATGAAGATGGGACTTAAAAAAATCGGGTCTAGCCTGATAAAGGAAAAACATCGCTTGACCTGCCATTGCCATGCAGTCGAGTTGGAAATCGATTTGCCTGACGGGATTGTCGATCCCAAACGCTGCAATTGTTCGTTTTGCCGCAGGCGAGGGGCTGTGGTCGGGACAATGGCCGAAGGCGATTTCCGGATCGTCAAAGGGCAAAACCATCTGCGTCGCTATCAATTCGGGACACAGACCGGCGAGCATTTTTTCTGCGACACATGCGGGATTTATACCCATCACCGCCGCAGGTCGGATCCACGTTTGTTCGGCTATAATATCGGTTGTCTCGAAGGTGTGAACCCGTTTGACATCGAAACAATCCCCACGTCTGACGGGATCAATCATCCCGCAGATCGCAAGGCCTGAAGGCCTATTCGCCGCGCAAGGCCTCGTGCAAGGACAATCGATAAGCCATCACAGCAGGCAGGCCGGCAAATAAAGACCCTGCCAGCAGAAGCAATAAAGCGGGGAGGGTTTGGGTCCAGTCAGGGCTCAAATGCAAGTCCAAACCCGTTTGGGTGGAAAGCCAAAGCGACAGTGCCGCTGTCAGCACCCATCCCAGTGCCAGACCAGCCAGACACCCTACTGCAATCAGTCCGAAAGCGCCCAGCCATGCCACCGCGCCACTATAGAGGGCCGAAGCTCCCAAGGCCCGCAACAAGGCATAGCTGCGGCGGCGGAGAGAGAAAAGGGCGACAATCAGCAAGATAACCGCCCCGAGAATCAACACGCCGTTGAGGATGGATGCCACCAGCATGGCATCGCGCACATCGCCCAGATTGCGGTAGAGCGACACCAGAATTTCGGCAGGAAACAAGGCCATCAAGCCGTTTTTGCGGTGATCGCTGCGCAAGGCGTAGGCATCGGCAATCCGGTGCGGTTTGACAACAATTGCAGGGAGTGGCGGCACTGTCTCTGCATCAAAGGGGGCGCCGATCCTGCCGTCCTGACGGTGGCCGTTGCCGAAGCCATGGGTTTCCCACACGCTTTCGATCGGCACCAGAATGGCCTTGTCCCACGGGCTTCCTGTGGCAGGCAGTCGGCCGACCACGCGCAGGCGGGTTGTTTCGTGGCGATGGCTTGCTTCCAGTGCCGAGGGTGCGCCTTTTGCAGAATTATCCGAGCCCAATCCATGGGCGGGTATGATCTCTTCACCGAGTTGCATGGCGACATCATGGCCGATAACGGCTTCGTTCTCGCCCGAGAAAAAGCGCCCTTGCATGGGCGCATCATAACGCCCCCAGCGGGTCACAAAATCCGGCGTGGTGCCGATGACGGGATAGCCGCGCACGACATCGCCGAAGGCAATCGGCGCAAAGGCTTTGACGCGGGGATCGGTTCCGAGGGATTTCAGAATCTCTCCCGGCATCAGCGGCAAGGCTTCGGGCTGGAGATAGACGGTTGTCATCACCAATTGGGTGGCGCTGCCTGCCGCCCCGATGACCAGATCGAAATCGGCTGCCGCGCGGGTGGTGCCGGTGCGCAGGGCTTTTTCCTGTGCCGACAGGGCCACGCCAATGGCTACTGCAAAGGCGACAAGCAACACAACCGCCCAGGCTGATCCGCGCATGGCGCGGTAATCGGCTTTGACCATGATCAAGGGGTTCATCATGACACGGCTTGTCCTGTTGCGGTGCGCCCGTTCTCCAGCCCGATCACCCGATCCATCAGGCCCAAGACGGCAGGATCGTGGGAAGCCACAATCAAAGTGGTCCGGTGTTGGCGTGCGTGTTCCAGCAAGGCCTGCATCACCTTGTCGGCATGAACCCGATCAAGGCTTGCCGTCGGCTCGTCGGCTAAAATGAGATCAGGCTGATGCCACAAGGACCGTGCCACGGCGACACGTTGCTGTTCGCCGCGCGACAGGCTGGATGCGCGTTGATGGAGATTGTTCAAACCCAGTTGTAGTCCCTGTTTGTGCAGGCTGTCTTTTTGTGTGTCAGTCAGACGCCACTGTGAAAAGAATTGCGGCAGGGCCATATTCTCCATCACGCTCAATTCGGGGATCAGTTGAAAATCCTGAAACACCAGAGCGACATGCTCGCGCCGCCACAGATCGCAAGCATCTGTCGGCAAGGCGGCAATATCGCGTTCATTCCATAAGATGGCACCCGAGGTCGGGCGCATCAGTCCGGCCAGACAGTGGAGCAGGCTGGTTTTGCCCGAACCCGAGGGACCGCTGATCCCGATCACTTCACCCGCATCGAGAGCGAGGTGCGGGAGGTCAAGAATACGCAAAGGACTTGCATCCGGCTGGGTGACGTCCAGACGCAAAGCGGTGATTTGGCCTGACAGTCCCATCAGCGGCTTTTCCGGTAGGTGGCATCGATCACGCGCAACTGGCTGACAAAACCCGTCTCTATGTCCTGATAGGAACCCAGAGCCAGGGTGCCCGTGACATCGATGGAGGTGCCTGCCGAGATCATCGGCGAGGCCTGTTTGAGATAGACGACAACAATATCGAGCGGCCAATCGGCATCCGACTGGCAAAAGGGGCAGATGGCGAGGGGTTCGCGGGTCATCACAAAAAACCGGCTTTCGGGCTTCAATGGCGGGGCCATATAGCCTTTGATCGCCACGGTTTTGTTGACGAGATTGTTTAGGCGATCGGAAAATTCGATGCCGCGCACGCCAAAGCTTTTATAGAACATGTCGAAATGGATAACCTCGGCATCCGCCGCGTGCGCTTGGGCAGGACGCAATGCAAGAGCCGCGCCCAAGCCTGTGCACAGCTGTCGGCGTGTTAGTCTGAGGCCGTCATGCAAAGACGCGGAGCTTGTCGGCCCCGCGCCTGATGGGTCATCCGCTGTCATCGGGTTACTTTTTGGCACGGTCTTTGACGGGCACGGCCAAAGCGCTGACCATGGCGCGGAACACTTTGACATTTTCCATATGGCCACGGAAGAATTCCGAACCCGGGCCGATGGCCGTCAGCACGACATCATCACCCGAGTGGACACCGGAATTGGCTTCCTTCGGCAGATTGCCTGTCAGGCGGACCGCGCCCGGTTGGGTGCAATATTTCTCATTGGCGACGAATTCGCCTTTGGCTGGGCCGGCCACAGCCGGAACATTCTCGCCGTCCAGATAGGGTTTGGCATTGAAGCAATGATCGGGATAGGCCCCGAAATTGAAGGCGATGCGGCGCGATACATTGACGCTGGCCGGATAGCCTTCGGCATCGGGGGCAGAATAGTTGGGGAATTTGGCCTCGGCATAGACACCGAGCTTTTCACGCGGTGTGGTGCCCGCACGATCATCGTCATAGGAGCCGAGGATGGACACCGGATGGGCATGGTCGCCCACCACGATGATCAGCGTATCGTTTTTCCTTGCGGCAAAATCCTTGGCATATTTAACCGCATTGTCGAGCATGATCGTATCGAAGATCGCCCGTTCGGCATCCAGCGAATGGCTGTATTTGTCGATGCGGCCGGATTCAACCATCAGGAAAAAGCCGTTCGGATTTTTCGACAAAACAGTGACAGCCGCTTTGACCTGATCGGTCAAATCGGGCTGGTCGGGGAATTTGGCGACCGTGCCCTTTTTCAACAGTCGGCGATCCAGTGCACCATCGACATTGCCGGTATTGAACAGGCCGAGCAATCGGGTGGTTTTGGGATCGGCGGCAGCGTCCTTCATGTCTTTGTCGGTGGATGCAAAGCGATAGCCTGCCTCCTGGAACAATTTGAGATAATCGGTCTCGTCGGTCCGCTTGGAGCCATTGACCGATTTGGGCAGGAAGTTGGGCGAACCACCGCCCATGATGACATCGGGTTTCACGTCATAGAACATTTTGACGATGTCATTGAAATCGGCGCGGCGGCGGGTATGGGCAACAATGCCAGCGGGCGTGGCATCCTCGATTTCGGTATTGGTGATCACGCCGATGGACATGTCCATTTTGCGCTTGAGCAATTCGCCGATGGTTTCAATCTTCGGATGCTCCAGCGTGTTTTTGTTGCGTGCACAATAGACACCCAGCGCATTGACGCAGGATTTGTGGCCCGTGGCATAGGCGCTCATCGCATTGGCGCTATCGGTCACAATGGAATCGGTGCCGGCGGTTGAAATCAGCGCCATATGCGGCATGTCGTCAATCGCCAATTCGCCACCGTAATGGCCTTCGCTGATTGTCTTCGACATGATGCGGGCAGCCGTGCGATGGGCGACCGACAGACCGTCGCCGATGAACAGGATTACATTTTTGGCCACACGCGGCTTTTGCACCGCATAGACGTCCCATGACACGGTTTTGATCTGATCGCCCATTTTGGCGCTGACGGTGTAGATGCCCGGCTTGGTCAGGGTGACATCGCGAAGCACAAGAGCGGAATAGTCCTGCCCGTCCTCGCGCTCGACAAAGGTTGGCTTGCTTCCGAGAATTTTAGCCGGGTCCATGCCATTGATGGTGACGCTCGTGACAGCTTCTTTCGGTGCACCGGGAAACTCGACCTTGAAATCGAATTTGGAGCCCGCGAGAATTTCGGCGCGATGCAGGGGATAGATGGTCTGGCTCTGCACTGTTGCCGCACTCAAAAACCCCAGTCCCAGCGCAAGTGAAAAAGCGAAATGTGAAACGCGCATGATGTTGCCCCTGTCCGGAAAAATATCCCCCTGTGTGACAAGTGGATGTGACAGTTGTGTGAATGTCGATCCTGCCATGCTTCGGATCACAGGCTTGACAGGATTGATATGTCGATTATTCTCGACATATGACAAATGAACAAACAATTATGGCTCTTGCCTCTCTGGCCCAATCGACACGGCTAGACACATTCAAGCTCTTGGTGGCGCACGAGCCCGAGGGATTGGCTGCCGGTGAGGTGTCCAAGGCCTTGGGTGTGCCGCATAATACGTTGTCGAGCCATCTGGCCATTCTCAGCCATGCCGGACTGATTTCATCGACCCGCTACAGCCGTTCGATTGTCTACCGCGCCAATCTGGTGTGTTTGCAAAAAGTCATCGTCTATCTGTTGAAAGATTGCTGTGGTGGCCGCTTTGACATTTGTGCCCCCTTGATGGCCGATCTTGTGCCCTGCTGTCCGACCAAGGAGACCGTCGATGTCTGATCCCATCTATCATGTGTTGTTCCTGTGCACCGGCAATACGGCCCGTTCGGTGTTGGCCGAAGGTGTTTTGCGTCAATTGGGGGAAGGGCGGTTCAGGGCTTATTCGGCAGGAAGCCAGCCCAAAGGTGTGGTGAATCCTTTCGCACTGAAAGTGCTCGGAACCTATGGCTATCCGACCGATGGATACAGGTCGAAAAGCTGGGACGAATTTTCGGGACCCGATGCGCCCGTGATGGATTTTGTCTTTACGGTTTGTGACAGCGCGGCGGGGGAGACCTGCCCGTTCTGGCCGGGCCAGCCGATGACCGCCCATTGGGGCATTCCCGATCCGGCAGTTGTCGAGGGAACCGACATCGAAAAAGAGGCGGCGTTTGTCACAGCCTTCAAACAGATGCGTAACCGGATCGAGGTCTTCACCGCTTTGCCGCTGAGAAGCATTGATGCGATGGCATTGGGTGCCAAGCTCAAAGACATCGGAAACCTGCCGCAATGAGTGCCGTGTTCGATCTGCCCCGCCGTCTTGTTGCCGAAGGGCTGGGAACCGCCATTCTTGTCGCCACAGTTGTGGGATCGGGCATCATGGCCACCACGCTGACGCAGGATGTCGGGTTGCAATTGCTGGCCAATACCCTGCCGACCGGCGCCATTCTGGTTGTATTGATTTCCTGTCTGGGACCGATCTCGGGCGCGCATTTCAATCCGGCAGTGTCGCTTGTGTTTGTGATGCGCGCCGAATTACCTAAATCCGATGCCCTGCTCTATGCCATGGCGCAGATCGGCGGCGGCATTGCCGGAACCTGTCTGGCGCATCTGATGTTCGATTTGCCGATCATGACCGCGTCGACCCATATCAGGGCAGGCCATGCGCAATGGTTGTCGGAGGGCGTGGCGACTTTCGGTCTGGTGCTGACCATTCTGGCAGGTCTGCGCTTTCAATCGCATGCGATCCCGTGGCTGGTCGGTCTCTATATCACCGCCGCCTATTGGTTTACCGCCTCAACCTCGTTTGCCAATCCGGCTGTCACGATTGCGCGGGCATTCACCAATTCGTTTTCGGGAATCCGGCCAGACGATGTTGGTGGCTTTGTGATCGTTCAATTTCTGGCCGCTTTGGCCGCGTGGCGTTTGATGCATTGGCTGCTTATTCCCGTTAAACAATCCGACGGTTAAGCCGGTCTGCCGCCATCCTGTCTTGGAACTGTCACAGGTTTTTGCTTTTTGGCCTGTAAATAATGGGTCGGGACAGCAAGCTATGAACACACAAGCCGATGTGATGGACAGGCTCTATCATTGGCAGCGGGGCATTTATGATGCCACCCGCAAATATTACCTGTTGAAACGCGACCGGCTGATCGACGATCTGCATCCGCCCGCTGGTGGCAAAGTGCTTGAAATCGGTTGCGGCACGGGCCGAAATCTGATCAAGGCGGCCAAGCTCTATCCCGATTGCCGGTTTTATGGTGTCGACATCAGCGAGGCGATGCTGGCTGTCGCGCGCCAGTCCATCATCAAAGCGGGCCTGCAGGATCGTGTGACGGTTGGCTTTGCCGATGCAACGCAGCTTGATGCTGTTGCCGTGTTCGGGCCCTCGCTTGGCGGACCCGTGGCTGCAAAGCCCGCATTTGACCGTGTGTTCTTTTCCTACACGCTGTCGATGATACCGGATTGGCAGACTGCCCTCGATTGCGCGGCAGGACAGGTGGCCAAAGGCGGGGCTTTGATGGTCGTTGATTTCGGATTGATGGTCGGGCTTCCACGCTGGTTCAAGCGCGGTTTGCTGGCATGGTTGCGGGCGTTCCATACCGTGCCGAGACAGGATCTCGAACAGGTCTGGAACGGTCTCGCATCCTCCCATAATTTGCAGGTGGCTTGCGCGCATCCCTTGGGCGGATACGCCTTTTACGGGCAGGCCATCAAACGCTGATTAGTGCGCCGCCATACGCTCATAGACATGCAAGCCGCCATAAATCGCCGAACGGTCCTTTTCATGCAGGCTGTCGGATACCCTGTGGTTGCGGTGCCAGAGCAAAGCGACCTCTGCTGAAAGTTTGCCCTCGATGCAGGAGGCTTCGCCCGCTGTGCGGAAGACCACGCGGGCATCGGGTGTGGCGGTGCGCTCGATCTCGTTCCACAACAACCGCAATTCCTCGTCCGACATCCAGTCTTGGGCATCAAGGAGCAGATAGCGATCGATCGAGCGCGCTGGTTGTTGCATCAGCACATCCCGATAGGAGGCTTGTTGCACATGGATGTTGTTGATGTTGGCCCGCAGGGACTCCCAATGCCGTGCCATCAGATAGGGCGGGCATGAGCCTTCGGGGCGGGTGTCATAGCGACGGCCATAGCCCTGCCAGGCGAAATAATTGTCCTTGATGTCCACGACAGTCGCCAGCTTGCGGGCGCGCTGTTTGAGGACTTCGGCCATCATATTCGGCTCGCCATTGCATAGAGCCTGATATTGATGGGGCGGAATGCCGAGGTTGAACAAAGCCAGCGGGCTGGCGGCGACATTGCGGACAAACCAGCCGTCAAAAATCGGCGCGATTTTCTGATCGAACCAGCGCTCCTGCTCCGCGATGCTCGAGAGCGATAGCAGTTCCTCGAGCTTGATGCCGTTCAGGCGGGCCAATGTATGCAGAAAGCCGATGAGATTGCCGAGCAGGCCGAAACGGTAAAAGCCCTTGGTAAAGGCGTTGATGCGCACACCCGACAGGCTACGCTCTTCCCAATAGTCTCTGGCACGCGCGGGCAAACGGGCTTTGATCTTGTTGTGATAGAGCGCGGCATTGGCCTTACGGTCGGCATGGCCGAAAAAGGCGTAGAAATCGGCATGGGAGGCGAGTGCGCAAACGGCGGCAATTTTCAGATTGATCAGGGCGCAATGGGCATGGTTGAGATCGACCACGCTGACCTTGGCGGGTCCGTCCGTGAGATAGGACAGCGCATTGCAACCGCCCGACGAGATGGTGATGACATGTTTTCCCGCAAGCGGTCCCATCGCCTGCATGTCGATGACAGGATCTTCCCAGATTTGCGGATAGACCAGCCGCTGGAACCAGAATGCAAACAGCCGGTCCAGCATACTGGCCCGTTCCTGCTCCTTCTGCCCGTAGACGGCTTGTTGCAACAAAGCGGCGTTGTTGGCCGATATGGAACCATCCATCACACGCGGGGAGTTGAGAGACGTCATGCTGTCCACCTTTGCAAAAGGACCGGAAATCAGCATGACCCAAATATGATTTTTGTCTCAATTTGATGACAGGCCGGCAGGTCTGGCGCCTTGATTGCATGGATCACTTTTGTCCACACCCTGTCATGGAGTTGTCATCTCAAGCGCGTAATGCCTCGGTTATTCAATCTGGGGCTGAACAATGCTGACAATCGAAAACCTCACCAAATCCTTCGGTCACACCAAGGCGGTCGATTCTGTTTCGCTGTCTATTCCCGCAGGGCAATTTGTCGGGGTGATCGGCCGTTCGGGTGCCGGTAAATCGACGCTGTTGCGGATGGTCAACCGTCTTGTGGAACCGACCGAAGGGCGCATCCTGTGGAATGGCGGGGATGTCACAACCTTGAGCGGCATGGAATTGCGCGAATGGCGCCGCCGCTGTGCGATGATTTTCCAGCAATTCAATCTCGCAGGTCGTCTGGATGTTTTGACCAATGTTCTGATGGGCCGTCTGGCCACGACGCCGGGCTGGCGGTCGATGCTGAAATTATGGGGCGAGGATGACCGCGCCATTGCCTTGGCGGCGCTCGAGCAATTCGACATTGCCAATCTGTCGGCCCAGCGCGCCGA
>CANGQA010000100.1 GCA_947455995.1 Hyphomicrobiales bacterium
CATCGAAAACTGGTGCACGTAGAACGGCTCGAACGACACGCGTTGGTCAAACCATTGCTGGGTTGTGACTGCGGCGGTCGGTGTTCCATGCGGATTGTAAAGCTGGGTGACCGGCGCAAAAGGGGCGCGGCTCTCGCTGCCGATGCCTTCGTAATTGGGCGTGCCGTAACGACGGCGCACTTCGGCATTGCGTTGCAGGTAGGTCGGCTCGAAAGGCAGCACGACACGATCGGGGGCAGAGATCTCCTCGATCGGCAGAACAGGCCGCTGGCTGTCCGATGTCCCGCTGGGAAGCGGGAAGGCTTGAGCGACAGGAAACCGATCTGGAATTGAATCCAGAAAGGGCTGACGCATCATGCCGACGGATGAAATGGCCATTACAACTCTTACCCTCGAACTCTAGCTGGGAAGTATAACAAAAATCGGCTGATATTCCAGCGATAGTTGAGAATTTTCTCTAGGTTTTGCCTGGAGATCAGTGGTTTTTTTCGGGTGCGGTTAACGCAGCCCGAGCCCAACTGCAATCTTCGCTTATTTAACCAAGGTTTCAGTGACCGAACGAAGCATTTCTGACTCGGTCTGCAGGGCACGGGAATTGCCGTTATAAGCCTGTTGGGCCGTCACCATCGACAGCAATTCCTGTGTAATATCAACGTTTGTTGATTCCAGATTGCCCTGATTGATCACACCCATGCCATTTCTGCCGGGGGAACTGAACATGGCAGGACCTGAACGGTCGGTTTCCTTCAAAATCGTGCCTGATTGCTGTTTCAAAGCACCTTCATTGCTGAAATTGGCCATCGCCAATGTGCCGACAGCAGCAACACTGCCGTCATTCCTGGCAATCGAGACGCGTCCTGAACCGTCAATGCTGACAGATTTGATGTTGCCGAGATTACCACCCGCCGCCGAGCTGAAATTCAGAGGCATCGGCACCGAACTGGTGACATTGCCCAAAAGGGTCTGATAACCGGTCACCGGCATGCCTTCAGCATTGACGAGATCGCCGTTTTTACCAATCGAGAGCTTGCCGGCCCGACTATAGGAATAGGTGGCATCACCATTGGCATTACCAGAACCAAGCACAAAATAGCCGCCGCCGGAAATAGCGATATCAAGAGAACTATTCGACGCTTCCAAGGCACCCTGCTGGGTCTGGCGTTGCACCTCGATCGTCAAAGCACCCTGCCCGACCTGAGACTGAGGCCGCGAGGCGGTATCGCCGATCCGCATATCCTCGAACTGAGCAACGGACCGCTTGAACGCCGTTGTGGCGCCGTTGGCAAGGTTGTTGGATACAACATTGAGGGTTTTACTTGCCGCTTGCAGACCGGTCAGCGAGGTTCTCATCATGGCGGTACGCTCCGTAACTCTTCAGGTAATCAAGGCCCTGTGCAGGATGTTGCACAACTTGCCCCGACAATTTCCCTGATAAGCTAGCAAGGCATGTGCCACTTTGGCGCAAAATACAGAAAAACAGCATTTTTATTGAAATTGACCGGTTATTTCCTTGCTGGGCCAAAATCTTTATGCCTGTTTCAATTTACCATCGCACGTTGCAGCATATCGTGCTAAGCGATTTTTGCTCGCTAATGGTGTAATGGTTCTATGGATTTTTTACATTCTGAAAGCGTTGCCTGTGGTCAATTCGGTCTGCCGTTGGTAATAATGATCCATGCTTAATCCAAAATTGCTCTCGCAAATTAATGCCAAAGGTCGGAAGGTCGCAGCAGTGCCGCGCCCGCTGATCGAAATCCGTTCGCAATTGATCGCGCTGATTGATGATTACTGGCGTTATTACTGCAACCCAACGGAATATTCCTATCGGCAGAAATTGATCAATCCGGAAACCGGGAAGATCGAAGAAATTTTCAATGTCGGCCGCTGGCGCGACAGACACCATATCGTCCATTCCGAGAAAGGCCAGACGGTCATCTCCATCATGTGGAACGGGCGTTTATTGCCGCTGACCCGCAAGGGCGATCAGGAACTGGTGATACAGGTTGCCACCCGCGACATCATCGAAGAAGTGCTGGCCGAAATCAAACATTCGGTGAAAACGGGTGCGCTTGACCGCTATCTTACGATGGATCTGACCTATTCCGGGCCTGTGTCGGGGCTAGAGGATTTAGCAGATCCGGAATAACCCTCAACGCAGGAGGGTTATTCGCTTTCCAGCATCGTGCGGCGCAATTGGGTGATCGCCGCCTTCTTGATCTGCGAGACGCGGCCGACTGTCACCGACAGCACTTCGCTGATTTCTTCCAGATTCAAATCTTCGACATAATAAAGCTGCAAAACCAACGCCTCGCGTTCGCCGAGCTTCTTGAGGTTTTCAACCAGTTTTTGCCGCAACTCGTCATCAAGCAGGGCGGATTCGGGATTGGGTCCCTCATCGGCGAACCAGACCGAATGGTCATCATAGATTTCATCGAGCGAGCGGCCTGTCACCGGCACGATCTGGTCTTTCCACGAGCGGAACTCGACCAGAGAAATCCCCAATTCAGTCGCCATGATGTTGACATTGGTGGGGTCTTCCCCGCGCTGGCGGACTGAGGCTTCAGCGGTTTCAATGCGGTTACGCCGTTGCACCGCCGTGCGGGTCATCGACAAATGATTGCGCAGATGATCGACCAGCGCACCGCGTACCCTAACCGCCGCATAGGTCCCGAAGGTTGCCTCGCCGGTATCCTGGAAGCGTTGGGCTGCCTCGACCAGTGTCGTCATCCCGATCTGGATCAGATCTTCGATCTCGAACAAATCCCTAACACGCCCGTGCATTTGCCAAGCGATCTTGCGCGCCAAAGGCATGTGCAACCGCACACGCTCGGCAATCTCGCGCTCGCTTAGAATGTCGGGTGTATAGGTCAGTCTGGTCACAATAGAGCCTTATCGCATCTTTCCATTATCTCTAGCTTAAAAGAAACCACGATGCACCCCCACAGGTTCAGGGGCAGGAGATGAAATGATGGTGGCTGCCAACCGTTCGATTGCGCGCGCTGCCGGCGCATCCGGAAAGGCTTTCACGATCGGTTCGCAACGGCTGACGGCTTTCAACAGAAAATCATCATGCGGAATGGTGGCGATGTGATTCAGGTTCACATGCAGAAATTCGGATGAAATGGCCTTGAACCTCTGGAAAATCTCATTTCCATGGGCCTCGTCCCGCGCCATATTTACAATGATATCAAAATCTTCCCGGCCCGATTCCTGACTGAGCACTTTGATCGAGGCATAGGCATCGATAAAGGCGGCGGGTTCCCCCACAACCACGACCATGATCCGGTCGCTGGCCTCGACGAAATCGAGAACATTTTCCTCAATACCGGCAGCGGTATCGACAATCAGATAATCGAAATAAGGGCTCAGATCGCCAAACATCGACACGATGTGCCGACGCAAATCGGGCGAGAGGCCAAGCAATTCAGACAGGCCGGATCCGCCGGCAATCAGCTTCATGCCGTCAGGCCCATCGGTCAGGATATCGCGCATCGACATATGGTCGCCCAGGGCGTCCAGAATGGTGCGTTCAACTTGCGAACCCAGAAAAATGTGGGCATTGGCTAAAGCCAGATCAGAGTCGAACAACAGCACCCGCTGTTGCAGACGCTGAATCGCCACGGCAAGATTGATCGACAAATAGGTTTTGCCGACCCCTCCCTTACCGCTGGTGATGGCTATGGACTGGGGTCGGATCAAGCTGCGCTCCCCAATCCCATCAACATGGCTTCAGATGCTGGCAGACTGCCCTGAATCAGTTTTTCAAGCATGGCGATATCGGGCTCGTACAACCCGCGCACCAGATGCGCATTCACCGACATGAAAGCCACACCCGGTCCGTTCATGCTCAGATCGCACAGCACAGGCAGGGTCACTCGTGCCTCGTCAAGCTTGGTCAAAGCGATCGCATCGAGTTTAGGGAAACGTTCGCGCATCGATTCAAGGCTTTCAGCCGACAGATTGGACGAGACAACACCGCAACGGAACAAAGGAGCCAATTCACTGGTGTTTTCAAGCACATCAAGCAATTCTGCACATTCACGCGGATCTGACGGCATATCAACAAACATGGACAGACGGCGACCTGCGCTTTCGGCCAGGCTGGCCAGTTCTGCCGAACGCTCGATGTCGATCACCGGCACATCGAGAATACGGCCATGGGCACGCAATTGCTCGGAAGCGCCAAGACGGCTGGTATCAGCATTCACGAAAGTGATCTTTTCATCAGGCATCGCCATGCGCATCCGCGCAGCGATCTGTGACAGCAACGTTGTTTTACCCGAACCGGACGGCCCCAATGTGACAACAACACGCGGGCCTTCGGCAAAGTTCGGAGCAGCCTTGTGCATCATGCGCGAGGCAAGAAAACGTGCAAAACGGCCATCGCCATGCCCTTCGTCGAGCGAACCGGACTGGGCCAGATAGACAGAGATCAGCGCAGGCGAAGCACCCGCCGCCTTCAAACCACCCATCAGCATTTGCGAGCCAAGCATAGACTTGATTTCGTTGACCGATTTTTCAAGAGCGGCCAGCCGACCTGCCTCGATTTCCGAGAAGGAAGGCTTGGTAACGGGCTTGGGCTGTGTCGAGGGTGTGGGAGGACGTGCTCCACCGCTAACCCGACGGTCGAACTGGCGGGCCGTCTCGTTCAGCAACCTGTCAAATTCCATCGCCTTCTCGGATTTGATCGCAGGCTTGGTGACAGGCGCAAAAGACAGCTGGGTTTCATCATCGCCGATCGAAAGGTCATAGGAGACTTTTTTGGGAGCTTCCGATTTGACCTGCTTTTCGACAAAAGCCTGAGCCTGTGCTTTGGCCAAGGCAAAAGCGCGCATCTTCGGATCTGTCGGCAGCTCATCAGGATAGGCGGCGTTTTCACGCTTGGGATGACCCACGACGATCTCAATCCCGCCATTGACCTTTTTGGTCGACAGAATGACGGCATCTTCACCGATCTCGCGATTGATCTTGATCATCGCTTCGCGGCTGTCTTCAGCAAAAACCTTTGTGCGCATCATCATCAATCAGCACTCCTTACTCGGTACCACCGATCACAGCGATCACATTGATGCGCTTGGTCTCGGGAATTTCTTTGTATGACAGGACCAGCGCATCAGGAATGGACTGGCGGATAATAGCGGACAGCTCACGGCGCAGGATCGGAGCGGTCACGAGAACCAGCGATTTGCCGGCCTGAGACAGAATACGATATTGCTCCTGCAAGGATTCAACGAGTTTGCGGGCCAAACCTGGCTCGATCAGCGACGTATCACGGCCCGGTTGACGCGCGCTCTGGACAATCAGCTGTTCCAGACCCGGATCAAGGGTAATCACCGACAAGGCCTCTTTCGGACCAGAAGCGCGCTGCACGATGATCGGAGCCAGTGCGATACGTGCGGTTTCGATCAGATCATCGGGTTCACGTGATTTGGCACCAGCCAGAGCTTCAAGAATACGACGCAAATCGCTGATGGAAATCTGCTCGATGATCAGAGCCTTCAGGACCTGCGTCAGCTGGGCCAGGGTAATCACCTTGGGCACCAGACCCGACACAAGGCTCGGAGCCGATTTCGACACGTGGTCAAGCAAGGTCTGCACATCGTCCTGACCCAACAGATCGGATGCACGCTGCATCAAGACCTGATGCAGATGGGTGGCCACCACGGTGGAGGGCTCGACCACGGTATAACCGGCTGCAATAGCGCGCTGCTTGTCGATCGGATCAATCCAGACCGCATCGAAGCCGAAGGTTGGGTCTTTCACCGCTTCGCCAGGGATCACCACATTGCTGGAACCGCTCTCGATTGCCAGCAAGCGACCGGGATAGACAACGTCCTCGGCCACAATCGCCCCGCCAATGGTAATACGATAGGCCGATGGCGACAAAGTCAGATTGTCACGGATACGGACAGCGGGAAAGACAAACCCGAGATCACGGGACACATGTTTGCGGATACCGGTAATACGGGCCACCAATGCACTTTTGTCGGCATCCTCAATCAACGGAATGAGGCCATATCCTACTTCCAACAACAAGGAGGACGATACCGACACATCTTCGATGGTCAGCTGTTCTTCCTTGTTCTCTGAGGAGCTGAAGGATTCCTTGCCCGCCGCAGCGGCAGCAGCAGCCGCTTCATCGGCCTCGGCCTGTTCTTCGGCCGTAATATCGGTTGAATAATAGGCCACAGCCGCAGCACCTGCCGCACCGATCAGGAAGATCACGCTTGGCATGCCGGGGATCAAGCCCAACAGTGTCAACATGCCAGCCACTGGCCACCAGGCGCGGCGCATGCCGACCTGCCGCATCAGCTGCTGGCTCAAATCTTGACCGCCCGAGCTGCGGGTCACAATCACAGCGGTGGCAATCGACAACAACAGTGATGGAACCTGGGCGACCAGACCATCGCCGACCGACAGAGTGATGTAGGTGCGGGCGGCAGCATCGAAATTAAGGCCATGCTGGGCCATGCCGATGATCAGACCACCAAAAATATTGATCGCCAAAATCAAAAGACCGGCGATGGCATCGCCCTTCACGAATTTGGTGGCACCATCCATGGAGCCGTAAAAGTCTGCTTCCTGCCCGACTTCGGCGCGACGCTTGCGTGCCTGATCGGGGGTCAGCAAGCCGGCGTTCAAATCGGCATCAATGGCCATTTGCTTGCCCGGCATCGCATCCAGTGTAAAACGGGCGGTCACTTCAGAGACGCGGCCGGTACCCTTGGTTATCACCACCAGATTGATGACGATGAGAATACCGAACACCAACATCCCGACGACGAAGTTGCCGCCGATCACAAATTCACCGAAAGCCTGAATAACCTTCCCCGCTGAATCGGTGCCCGAGTGGCCATGAACCAGCACGACACGGGTCGAGGCGACATTCAGCGCCAGACGCAAAACCGTCGCAAACAGCAACACTGTGGGGAAGGAAGAAAATTCCAGAGGCCTATAGGTGTTGACGCTGACCATCAACACAGACAGCGACAACAGGATATTGGCTGTAAAGAAAATATCGAGCAGCAAAGGCGGGAGCGGCACAACCATCATCAGAATGAAGGTTATCAGCGCCAAAGGCAGCACTGAGGATCGAGCAATCTGCCCGAGCCCTAGCTGTTGGGAATTTGACACTACATCCGCCACACTACTCACTCCACACGTCGGATTTACGTCACCTTTTGGCGATAAACCGACAAAACACAGGCTTGCCGACAGGTCCGGCAGGCTTGGTTCCATTAAAGCAAGGGCCATGCCAACGAATTTTTAACCATCTTTCCGCTTTCGGCACGATATTTGCTTTACCTCCGTTCAGTTGCTTCGTGCAGAGTTGTGTAAGGGATTTTTACCCGTGAAAAGAGTGCTTGTTGTTGCTTTATTATCGTCCTTGTTGGGCGGATGCGTCTCAACCATGGGGGGCACGTTAGCCTCCGATGCACCCTATCGGGGCATTGGTTATGCCACCGTATCGAACCAGCCCGGAAAGACACTGGCGCAGAAGCAGCTGATGGCCATCCGTGCCTCGCGGCTGATGGCCATGCGTGATCTGGCCGAAAAAATCCACGGTCTCAATGTTGATGCCTATACATCTGTCGCCGAGGGCACGATGCTGAATGACTCACTGCGTGGCAGTGTCATGGGCCTTGTGCGCGGTGCCCGCGTGGTCAGCATCACCCCGACCCGCTCCAATGTCTATGAAACCATTCTGGAAGTCGATGCCAGCGAAGTCAGTACCACGCGCAGCCTGCCCCGGGCTCCGGCCTACCGCTGATAAGGAACACCAAGGTGATCATGCTTCGCTTGCCCTCAGTCATTCCGGTTTTGCTGCTAGCCATCGCCTTTGCGGCGGGGGCTTTGACGCACCCTGCCCAAGCCGCCACCCGTGTGGTGAAGGCACAAGGGGCTGCCGCGATGGTCGGCAATGATACAACAGCCGCCCGCAAAGGGGCTTTGGCCGAAGCGCTATATGATGCGGCAGGCAGAGCCAATATGTCGGTACGCGGCGCGAGCCACCTCTCAACCCAAGGTGTTGCCACAGAGGAAAGCACCATTCTGGTCCAAGGCAAGATCAAAGACTATCAGGTTGTGGATGAACGGCGCGAAGGCAACCGTTATATCGTTGTGATCGAGGCGCTGATCGATAGCGCGGAAGAAAGCTGCAAGACCGGTCGCCGGTTCGATCTGGAATTACGGCACATGCGGGTCAGGGTTGCACCGGGCTTGTCTGGCCATACCCAACGGCTGGCCGATGACTCTGTCGCGCGTGCGCTGGAGACCATGCAGGACAATACGATGTTCCGGATCGAGGATCGCCGGACCCTTTACAGCCGTCCCGATCAATCCTCCCCCAACAGCTATATGAGCATCATGCAGGGCGTGGCCCCTGCTGCCATGATCGGTGGCTATACGATGACCGGCGACATGGTGGTGGAACGCACCAGACGTGACAATATTGCCCTCAATACAGTCTCGATCAAAGCAAGCGTGACGTTGCGTCTGCAGGATGTCCTGACCGGACAAAGTGCACCAACAGTGCAAAAAACCATTGATATTCCGGTAAAACACCGGATCTGGGGCACCGACAACGACATTATCGAGCTTGAAAGCGTCAATTTCGAGCCTTTGTGGGCCAAAGTGATCGATGGTCTGGAAGAAATGCTTGGCTGCCAGCCCTTACGGGCCCGCGTGATGGAAGTCTCGGCCCAGAATGTGCGCCTGTCGGTCGGCAATCGTAACGGGATCAAAGCGGGCGATTATTTTCTGGTCGAGTTCCCCGGCCAGAAAGGACAAGGTTGGCAGTTGATGGTGATTGAATCGACCGGCAACAGCACCTCGGTGGCCCGGTTGATGAAAAAGTCTCCTAATGTGCCCCTCAATGCCACTGCGGTCCTGATGCAATGACACAGCACCCCGCTTTACCCGCTAACCGGTACCGCATAGGAGCAGTCACCCGACTGGGCCTGTCGTTGGTCTGTGTCGCGGGCTTGGGCGGGACCGTGCTGGCCCAGCAGGAAAGCTGGAATGCCTCGGATATTCGGAAGCTGATGCGTGATTACATGCAGGCCAACGGCAAGCCAGCTCCCAAAGACAGGGATATCTGGCCGCTTGATGACCGGTTGCGCCTGGCTGCTTGCAGTGAAAAGCCGGAGATTGCCCCACGCAGTGCCCGATCTTCAAGCTATACAATCCGTTGCAAGGGACCGACCGCCTGGACCTATACGGTCAGTGTTGAAAATGATACCGCTGGCCCTGTCCACGCGATGACCGCGTCCGCGCAGCAAGCACCCCAATCATCAACGCCCACCGCCCCGTCACCTGTGGCAGTGATGCAGACGGCGGGGTTGAACAATAACAGCATGATCGCACGCGACATGTTTACCGCCATCGTGCCGCGCGTCGATCTGACCGCAGGCACAATTTTAACGGCTGATATGCTGGAAGAACGGCAAATGCCGCAGTCGCCCGGTGTAACGGCCTTCAAAACCGTTCAGGAAGCCGTCGGCCTCAGATTAACCACGTCTGTAGGTCCTACGAGCATTCTCAACACCCGTAATGTAGCAAAGGCACCGTCCGTTTTAAAAGGCGAAACGGTGACTTTGAAGGCTGGCGGGGCAAATTTCGAGATTTTTATGCCCGGTCGTGCCGAAACGGACGGGTATGAAGGTGATTTAATTTCTGTGCGAAACATAAAAACCGGGGCCAAACTTGTAGGAAAGCTTGGACCTGGGGGAATTGTTCAGCTAAAGTAATGAAAGCGATTCGAATAATTGAGCTCAATCTGAAGAAAAAAAAGTGCAACTTGTTGCTAAAGATTTTCTCCCGGTGACCGTTATTGATCGTAGGTGAGGTATAAAATGATTGATGGTCTGCGTCCCAAGATGACAGTGCTGGAGCCAACTTCGCAACGCAATGCGAAGGCCGCTACAGCTGCGACGTCGCCCTCTACAGGGGGTATTCTGGAGCAATTAAGCATTGATCCAGCTCCTGTTCAGGTCTCAACGCCTCGTTACAGCGGCAAGCAATCCGATGCTCCGATCGACCGTTCAAAAGTCGACAGCATCCGTGATGCGATCCGTAACAACACCTATCCTATCGACTTCCAGAAGCTTGCTGACAGGATGATCGAAGTGGATTTTCAGGCAGTAGCACACTAACAAGCTACGCCTTTGGATGTGAGAAAAGCGCTTACTGCGCTTTTTTTGTTTTTGTACCGCTTCACTGCCTAAAAATAAGTATGTTCAAGTCGCGCCGTTGACCAAACGGGCTTTAGCTTCGCAGTGAGCTGCAGACCGGCCTTAAGGTCATGGCCTCCCTCCCCCCCTGCTTAGAGCAGAATCCTATCAGGTTGCATCGTAGCCTGCGGCGCTGAAGTAGTTTGCACATTCGGCGGGCGGGAAGAGATCAATGATGCGACCGATCGCGGCCCACAGACCGTTGACGGTGCGCTCGGAGGCCTTTCTGAGCAGCGCCTTAA
>CANGQA010000101.1 GCA_947455995.1 Hyphomicrobiales bacterium
AAAATTATCAAAATATTGTAATTTTTTATAAAATAGCATTGATAAATATAGATAATTTTATAAAATTAATATTTATCTGGGCAAAAAATAACTATCTGTTGCATTTGAGATTTTTGTAGGTCCTCAATTATTTTGTATTTCTAAAAAATATCGTTGAAAATCAACTGTTTGACGTGTTTTTACTTATGGTATTTGAGGTTCATCTCTGCCTCTGTCCCGATTGGACTCCTTTGTCAAATCGGCATGAGGTCCAGAATGTGAGCCGTCTTGTTCGCTGGGGCCATCGGGTGCCAAATTATGCCAAAATATCAGCCAGCGCAAACCTGCAAACGTCATCACTGGAAACGTGTCCTTTTGGCTTTCATAGGCAGTTTGATGGCTCTATTTGGATTGAGCATGCATTCTTTATTTCTTCCGTTTTTTCTGGTTCGGTTACCCCTGATTGTCCTGATTTGAAGGCTTTCTTGTATGCTCGCTGTCAGCCTCTTGTTCAGATCGGAAGCTTTGTGAACGGAGAGGGGGAGGGAGGTGAAGCGAGTTCGTTCGTCATTCGCTCATCTTGCAAAACTCAAATCTGCTGATCGATACATTTTGAGATGATCGATCTTCACACTCACGACACCAGGATGACTTCTCCCCACAGAGAAGGCCGCTGACGGGTGTGTGTTTGGTTGGTGAAGTCCGTTGCGGAAAAATTCATCGAGCCCGCTCACAGGGCGTTTATTCACGTCCGATTTCGGCCTCCCATTCTCGTGGCCTCATGCGATGGAGAGCCATCGTCGTCATTGCTGGCGTTTTGATGGCAACCAGGTGTCAAATTTTCGTCACTGCTGATTATTCGCCAGATCCAATCCTGGGGGCAGTGGGCCGGATTACGAAATTGCTCAAATTGTCTTTGATTCTATTCTGTTTTGCAGGATCGAGCGGCTCTGTTTTTTCCTTTGTTTTGTCTCGAATTAAGCCGCATTTGGTGGTCGCTCAAGTGCTGCAAAAGGCGAGCCCAAGGGCCGTCTGCCATGCCTTTTGAAGCCTCTGAAAGGCCATTAAAACCACTTCCGTTCATCCTGTGGATAATCCTTTGTTAATTTTTATACTATATCATTGATTTTGTTGGTCTTTAATAGAATTTTAACTACTGAAATGCCCTGTTGGCATTTTTTTAAAAACATCAAAATTTTTTCTATTTTTATAAATTTTATTTTATATGCAAAATTATGTTATTTTATAATTGTCGAATTTAATTTTTTTTTGATATTAAATTCTGTTGATATTATATTTTAACTAAATTTTTGCATTATTTATCAATGTTGTATAATTTAAAATTGGTTTATTTGTATAATTTTCATGATATTTTTTTCCTCAGAAAACCCTGATTTTTATTTTTGTCATTTCTAGAAAATTACGCAATTCAAATAGTTGAATTTACGTCTGCTTTTGAGTTTTCCACATGATTTTGCTGTTTGTTTGATGAATTTAGACCATTTGGGAGGGGAGGTTGTGAGGGACCGTCGTATGCAGTGTCATGAGGGTCCAGGCCCTCAGCATGGGCCTTTTGGCTGCCACTTGGAGGTTGCAAAATTGAAATTTTCCGAAGCCTATCGACTGCAAAAACACAGTGCGGAAACCGGCCTCGATAGGCGTCCAGTTTGCTCTAAAGGGGGCTGAATGTGGCTTTCACGGCACCAGAAAGCGGTTGTTCACCCATGGCTTTCAGGCTGTTTTGTCTGTCCAACCTGTCAAAAAACCGTCATTTTCGATGTTATTCAAGTCTTGTTTCGATCAGCAACCAAATGCTTTTTCACCTGACAACAAGGCTTGGTCTGCTGGCATCAGCGTTATTTTTAATGTTAGGATCCAGTCTGTGTTTTGCCCGAGTACCCTAAGCGAGTACCCAAAGATCGGCTTGATGATCGCTCCAAACCCGAAGGATGAGCTCTATGATTGACCTCTATTATTGGCCAACACCGAATGGCCACAAGATCACGATTTTTCTGGAAGAAGCCGGTTTGCCCTACACGATCCATCCGGTCAATATTGGTAAGGGGGAACAGTTCAACCCTGAATTTTTGAAGATCGGCCCCAACAACCGTATGCCTGCGATTGTCGACCATGATCCTTCTGATGGTGGTGCGCCTGTTTCGGTGTTCGAGTCCGGTGCCATTCTGCTGTACCTGGCCGAAAAAACCGGACAGTTTATCGCTCAGGATTTGCGCTCGCGGGTGGCGACGCTGGAATGGCTGTTTTGGCAGATGGGTGGCCTGGGTCCGATGGCCGGACAAAACCATCACTTCTCGATCTACGCACCGGAAAAAATTCCTTATGCCATCGACCGCTATGTGAAAGAAACCAATCGTCTTTATGGGGTCTTGAACCGCCGTCTCGAAGGGCGCGATTTTATCGCCGATACCTTAAGCATTGCCGATATGGCCTGCTATCCCTGGATTGTTCAACACGAACGCCAGGGGCAAAATCTCGATGACTTCGCCCATATCAAACGCTGGTTTGAAGCCATCAAAGCGCGCCCTGCTGTTGTCACGGCCTATGCCAAAGGCGCAGCAATTTCGAATGTCCCATCCGTGAATGACGAGAGCCGTAAAATCCTGTTCGGCCAGACGGCACAGAATGTTTCTCCAAAAGTTTGATTGAAATCTTTTGTGCTGTTTGATCGGTTTTGATGGCATGCCTTGCAGCGGGCTCAGCGTCCGTTGCAAGGCAGACATTCGATCTCCGCCTATTTTAATTCTGCCATGTTTCACGCATAGTCAATTTTGTAATTTTGAAAGTTTTAATCTTGCTGATTTAAAACCTTCTTTAAATCGATTTATTGTTATTTTTAAATCCTGTCCTCTTAAAAGTGTCGGTTCCCTGTGCTGCTTTTGGTTTTATCTTTATGCGGATTTGCCGGCGCGATGGCAGGTCGAATTGTCGATCCGTTGGTGACGGCGATTGCGGCTGACTTTGCCGCGCCTGTCGCAATTGTCGCTTTGCTTGCTTCGGCCTATACGATGCCGTTCAGTTTTAGCCAGCCTCTTTTGGGGCCGGTCGGGGATGCACTGGGCAAAAGCCTGTTGATCAGGGTGTCTGTGGTGGCTTTGGCGGTTTGTCTGCTCGCTTGTGCGCTGGCGCCCAATCTGACCTCGCTGTTCTGGTTCCGCATTTTCGCTGGGATTGCGGGGGCGGGCATCCTTCCTATTTCTTTCGCCTTGATTGGTGACACATTTGCCTTGGCCGTTCGGCAGGTTGCGCTAAGCCGCTTTTTGGGTGCGACACTGCTTGGTCAATTGGTTGGGGCGAGTGCTGCGGGTATCATTGCAGAAATGATTGGCTGGCGGGGTGTTTTAGGCCTTTGTGCGGCTCTGGCCTGTCTGGCTGCTGTTGTTGCCGCGTTGTGGTTGCCGCGCTCCCAACAGCCGAGCCAGCCAATCAATATTCCTGAAGCGATCAGCCGCTATCGGCTCGTGCTGCGCAATCCTCGCTCCTATGTCTGCTTTTCTGCTGTCTGCCTTGAAGGTGCAGCCATTTATGGCGTGACGCCCTTTATCGGAAATCTCATGCAGCAACAACAACTTGGCGGCCTTCGCGAGGCGGGATTTGCCATTGCCGGTCTTGGTTTGGGCGGTCTCCTTTACACGCTGGTGGTGCCGGTTATTCTTAAATTTGCCACCCGTCCACAGATGATGCGGGCAGGCGGGATTTTGGCTGGTCTGGCTTTGATGAGCCTCGGCTTGTCGATCAGCTGGGTTGGCACGGCTCTGTCAATGGTCGCGCTCGGGATCGGCTTTTTCCTCATGCACAACTCTATCCAGACCGAGGTGACAGAACTGGCACCATCTGCGCGTGCGTCCTGTTTCGCCTTGCATGCTTTCTCGTTCTATATGGGACAATCTGTCGGTCCGATGATCTATGGTGTCAGTATTCAAAGCATCGGTTTCGAGGCCAGTGTGATCATCGGCGGTTGTGTGCTGATTGGCGTGGGTATCGGTGCCAATATTCTGATGAGCCGTTTGACGGCGGCCGGATCATTGCCGGGGTGAGGATGGGTCCGGCGTCTGTTTCTGCGTATCGTGGAAATAGCGGTAATCGATATGGGATTGACCGTCTTTGTCTGTATGCAGAATATCGCGATAGCTGTGATGCCAGCGGATGTCATGCCAGGCATAGGTTTGTCGTGCATTGAGAGATTGGCTGGCCGTATCATCGGTACCGCTGAAGGTCACGACTAAAAGCGCCTCATTTTTCTCCAGATCGCTTTCCGTCATATTGAAAAGCGGGCTTGCGGGGTTGATGGCGTGAAAGATTGTCCAGCTCAAGGCAAAGAGCGGGTTTTGATTCCTTTCCAGTGGCAACTGATGAAAGCGACGCATTCGCACCCCTTCCTTTGAGGTTTCTAGCAAGGAAACCCATAAAGCGGCCGTTGCCTCGCTGATCACGGTATGGCGTTCATTGGCCATGCGCAGCATCAATGTCGGCAGGCCGTTGTGCTGTCCGATTACCGGCGATCTGGCAAAAAGGATACGGGCGCGCGGCCGCGAGAAGCGGTTGAACACCAGACCGGTCATTGCTGCAATCAAGAACATGCCAGTAAATATTTCAATTGTAGCGATCACATGGCCATAGGTGGTTTGCGGATGCATATCGCCGTAACCGACTGTGGCGAGCGTTTCGATCGAGAAAAAAAACAGATCTTCGGGGTGATCTTTACGGATATTGGCAACTGGCTCGTGCCCGAACAGATACAACACGGCAAACAGCGTGTTGATAGCCAGAAAAATGCCGGCGAAACTGAAGAAAAACCGCGGCCAGGTCATCACCATACATTGATGGTAAAAATCGGCCCAAAAACGCGTTTCGATTCCTTGCGCCATCACTGTGCGATGGCCGATCCGCACCTGTGTCGTCTTGTTCGATTGGGGTTTGATTCTGTCGGGCATCGGCATGGGAGCTTTCTGAAGGCGTTTTGATCAGGTTTTGCAACAAGGAGTAGCGTGTCGGACCTATGACTTTGCTCGTTTTATCATAGATGGGATCAGGTTATTCGATTGTAAGCCGATTCCTGAAAGTCTATGGCCATAATAAAGAAACAGTGATTGTTTCGTCAGCTTCGGGTGTCTAATATCCTGATCAAGCTGAAGGGATCATTCAGTAGCGTGTGTGTGGGGGGAGTTTGAGTGATGTCTGTTTTGTTGATGCCGTTTCAACCACGGTTTATGTGCCTGACCTTGGCGCTGTCGTTGTTTGTCGCCTCGCTGGTCGGGTTGAATTTTATGCCGGCCCATCCGGCCTTGCTGGTGCTGCTGATTGTCAGCGGCGGTTTTTCGGCTCTTGGTCTGCATGATTATTTCCAGACCCATCATGCCATTTTGCGCAATTATCCGATTGCCGCGCATATGCGCTTTTTGCTCGAAGAAATACGCCCTGAAATGCGGCAATATTTCTTCGAGGACGAAAAACACTCCATGCCTTTCTCGCGCGATAAAAGAGCCGTGGTCTATCAACGTGCCAAAGGCGTGCTGGACAAACGCCCGTTCGGCACGAATTATGATGTGTATGCGGATGGATTTGAATGGTTGAACCATTCGATGAAGCCTACCAATGCCAAGCCGGATGACTTCCGCATTACCATCGGCGGTCCCGATTGCGCGCATCCTTATAATGCCTCTGTGTTCAATATTTCGGCCATGAGCTTTGGTGCATTGAGCCCGAATGCCATTCACGCACTCAACAAGGGTGCGGCTTTGGGCAAGTTTGCCCATGATACGGGTGAGGGTGGTTTCAGTCCCTATCACAAGGCGGGCGGCGGCGACATCATCTGGGAAATTGGATCGGGCTATTTCGGGGCCCGCAATCTCGATGGCACTTTCTCGCCAGAGGCTTTTGCCAAAACGGCCTCCAATCCGCAAGTGAAGATGGTGGAATTGAAGCTGTCGCAAGGCGCAAAGCCCGGCCATGGCGGCGTACTGCCTGCGGCTAAAGTGAGCGCTGAAATCTCCGAGACCCGCGGCGTGCCTATGGGGCAGGATTGCGTCTCGCCCTCGAGCCATTCAGCCTTTTCGACACCGGTCGAGATGATGAAATTCATCGGCGAAATGCGCCGCCTGTCGGGTGGCAAGCCCGCTGGCTTCAAGCTCTGCATCGGGCATGAATGGGAATTCATGGCAATCTGCAAGGCAATGCTGGAAACCAACATCTATCCGGATTTCATCGTTGTGGATGGTTCAGAAGGCGGGACGGGTGCTGCACCGATGGAATTCATGGATCATATCGGTCGTCCGTTGCGCGAAGGTTTGAGTTTTGTTCATAATTCGCTGGTGGGTATCGGCGTGCGTGACCGGATCAAACTGGGTGCCAGCGGCAAAATTGCCTCCGCTTTCGATATCACCCGCGCGATGGCGTTGGGGGCTGATTGGTGTAATGCTGCACGTGGTTTCATGTTCGCGATCGGCTGCATCCAGTCGCAATCATGCCATACCGATCGCTGCCCGACCGGTGTTGCGACACAGGATCAGAGCCGCCAGCGTGCGCTTGTCGTGCCCGACAAGGCCAATCGCGTGGCCCACTTCCACAACAATACATTGCATGCCCTGTCTGAACTTACAGCAGCTGCAGGCCTCGAACATCCGAGCGAATTCCACCGCGAGCATATTTCACGCCGGATTTCGCAAAGTGAGGTCAAGACCTTTGCCGATCTCTATCCAGAAATGAAGTCAGGTGCCTTGCTCAATGGTACTGCTGATGACCGCTATAAAACGGCGTGGGATCGGGCAGATGCCCATTCTTTCCGTGCGATCAGCACTGCTGCCGCTGCATAATCAAAAATGACAACAATCACGAATAAAGCCCGCGGCAAGCGGGCTTTTTTTGTGGTGGGTGAGGGGTGATTAGCCGGCAAACACCATCATTTTTTCTTCGCACATGTCGCGCATCGTGTAGCCGATTCCCCCAATGCCGTAGCCCGATTGGCGGCGACCGGCAAAGGGCATCCAGTCGGTGCGGAAGGCGGTGTGTTCGTTGATCATCACAGCCGATGCATCGAGCGCATGGCCGATCCGCAGGGCTGTGGCCATTTGCGGAGTAAAGACAGAGGCCTGAAAGGCGAAGGGCAGGCTATTGGCGGCTGTTACGGCCTCATCGATCGTGTCATAGCCATAGACGCAGACGGCAGGCCCGAAAATTTCCATCTTTGAGACTTTGGCATCCGCTGGCGGGTTGAGCAGTACGGTCGGCGCATAGGTGGTATCGGATCGTTTGGTCCCACCGCACAGGATGGTGGCACCCGATGCCTTGGCCTCGTCTATCCATGTTGCGACACGGTCAACCTCGCGGGGACGGATCAGGGGGCCGCAATCGGTGGTGTCGAAAATAGCATTGCCGACCACGAGTTTTTCGGCTTTCTCTGCTAGCAAACCGGCAATCAATTCGGCTTGTGCTCTGGGCGCAAAAATGCGCTGGACCGACACACAGACCTGTCCCGAATGATAAAAACCGCCCTTGATCAGCTTGGGGATCATAACGGCAAGATCGGCTCCTTCATCGACGATGACCGGTGCTGCACCGCCATGTTCGAGCGCGCAACGGGTCCCGGGGGCCAATTTGGACCGCAGCATCCAGCCGACTTTGGCCGAACCGATAAAGCTGAAAAAGGCGACGCGTGGATCGGTGACCATTTGCTCAGCAGTGGCCAGATCACACGGGACAAACCGGCACCATTGTTCAGGTAATCCGGCTTCATACAGCAGTTTGACAAACATCTCGCATGACAGCGGTGTGTCATCAGCCGGTTTAACAAGCACCGGACAGCCGGTGGCTACCGCAGGGGCGACCTGATGGACAATCAGGTTCAGCGGATGGTTGAAGGCTGATACGGCCACCACGGGGCCGATAGGCTCCTTGAAGGTAAAAGCCAGCTTGTTGGCACCGGCCGGTGTCAGATCCATCGGAATCTGTCGCCCATCCAGATGGCTCAATTCCTTGACGCAGAGCTCAACGCCATCAATCGCCCGCGCCACTTCAACGCGGGCATCGACCAGCGGTTTTCCACCCTCATTGGCGATCAGAAAGGCCAGTTCATCGAAACGGGCTGCCATCAAAGCCGCGGTTTTTTTCAAAATAGCGGCACGCTGGTGCAGCGGTAGCCATGATGATTTGTTGGCGTGCAATGCGTGGGCGACCGATAGATCATGGTCGATCTGCGCCCAGTTGCGCCATTCAACTTCACCGATCACAGAATGATCGAACGGATTTGTGACCTTTAACATGATCTGATCCAACTCCGGCTCAATGGGTTCTGTGATTTTTGCGAAGATCGTCGATCAGCAATTTCTTGTTGTTCGAGTAATCAACGGGAACATCGATCAGATGCACACCACCGGCATTGAACGCGGAGTTTAATGTTGATTTGAGCTGTTCCGCACTTTCGACACGATGCCCGTGCGCACCATAGCTTTTGGCATAGGCGACAAAATCGGGGTTGCCGAATTCCAGACCCCAATCAGGGTGGCCACCGCCGGCCTGTTTCCAGCGGATCATGCCATAGGACCCGTCATTGAGAACCATCACCACCAGATTGAGCTTGAGGCGTAAAGCGGTTTCCAGTTCCTGTGAATTCATCATGAAGCCGCCATCCCCGCAAATCGCCATGACCCGACGCTCGGGATGGATCAAAGCCGCCAGCATGGCAGACGGCAATCCCGCCCCCATGGTTGCCAGTGCATTGTCGAGCAAAATCGTGTTGGGCTGGTGGGTGTGATAGTTGCGGGCAAACCAGATTTTATAGACACCATTATCGAGCGCGATAATGTCGTGTTCGCCCATCACCGAGCGGATGTCATTGACGATGCGCTGCGGCACAATCGGGAAGTGGCCGTCCTCGCACCCTTGATAGATTTTGCTATGGACTTCGGCTTTGACCTCTTTGAACAGGGTGAGGTCGAAACTGGTTTTATGGGCCAGTTTCTTGCCCAGATGGTCAATAGACTTGGCTAGATCGCCTACCACTTCCACTTGCGGGAAATAGACAGGATCGACCTGCGCAGATTTATAATTGATGTGGATGACCTTCTGTCCATCCTTTTCCATAAAGAATGGCGGTTTTTCAACCACATCATGACCGATATTGATGATCAGATCCGAGTGGTGGATATAGCGGTGAAGATAGTCATCATCGGACAAGGCGGCAGTGCCCAGAAACAGCGGAGAATCCTCGTCGACCACACCTTTGCCCATCTGTGTGGTAAAAAACGGAATCTGCGTGGTGCCAATAAAGTTAGAAATGGCTTCGCGGGCATGTTGCCGGTTTGCCCCCGCACCCACCAGCACCAGCGGAAATCGAGAGGCTTTGATCAGATCGGCGGCCAGATCCAGCACGACATCATCAGCCACAGCATAATAGCGGTGATGCGGAGGGATCAGATCGGCATCGGTCATTTCAGCTGCAACGTCTTCGGGCAGTTCAAGGAGTACAGCGCCGGGACGCTCTTCTTCTGCCAACCGGAATGCTTCGCGCACCAGCGAAGGAATGGAATTGCCGCTGACAATTTGTTTCGACATTTTACAGATTGGCTTGAACAGGCCGACAATATCGACAATCTGGAATTGGCCTTGCTTGGATTTTTTGATCGGCTTCTGGCCGGTGATCATGATCAGCGGAAAACCACCGAGATGGGCATAGGCAGCGGGTGTAGCGAAATTGGTTGCACCAGGCCCGAGGGTTGCCATGCACACCCCCGCTTTGCCGGTCAAACGACCGTAAGTCGCGGCCATAAAGGCTGCGCCTTGCTCGTGGCGGGTCAATACCAGCTTGATTTTCGAGGTGCGCAGACTGTCGAGCAGATCGAGATTTTCTTCACCCGGCACAGCAAAGATATATTCGACACCTTCATTTTCCAGTGCTTTTACAAACAGATCAGACGCTTTTAACGATCCCGCATTATGAGATTTTGACTGCTCAGACATGAATTCCCCCAACGCAACAACTTAACAAGACATAATATATATTCTCTTCGATTCCCTTTAGTTTTCATGAAATATTAATGAAATCAACTTTTCATTTTTTCTTGGGGCTGACATAGATAAGGTTTCAGTATTCACATTTTGACCCATTCTGAGATGGTCTTCAAGAGGTTGCTGGCTGGGCGATGATTGAACCGCCATTCACACTCTTTGAGAAATAAAAAGAAGTGGGCTTTCGGTATGCCGTTATAACGG
>CANGQA010000102.1 GCA_947455995.1 Hyphomicrobiales bacterium
AAAAATGGTGCTGCCACGGAGGATTGAACTCCGGACCTCTCCCTTACCAAGGGAGTGCTCTACCACTGAGCTACGGCAGCATGGGATAAGTTCCCCAAGCGGCGCGGACACTGCCACAAGGAGACCCATCACGCAACTGCCTAGCCCTCATTTTTTTTACTTTTATCAAGAAAGGGGGTCGTCAACCCGGATTGCTCCCGCTGGATTGGGTCGTTGCCGTTATCTTTCACCCCTCGAAGGCGGCAAAGCAGCGACGCCGAAGAATCACAAGACTTGTCATGTTCCGGAGATCAGCTTAGGGATTTTGTCATGATCAGCTATGCCGAATCGTCCCTGTCGGGGATGGACGGTTCCGGCAAAGCAAAGACCAGTTGAAGCGGGTTGTGGATACTCCAATGACGGATCAAGCCTTGCGGCGAAAACAGCGTTTGGCGGCGGCCTTGCGTGAAAACCTCAAGCGGCGCAAAGTCCAGCAACGAGTGCGTTCTGTCCATGACCAATCCGCCACCGGCGCGGTTAATCCTGCCATACATCAAAACCCGCAGGAAACCGCAGAGCCTATGCCGACCCTCGCTCAAACGGACGAGCGTTGAGCATGTTGAACAGGATGAAGTGAAGATGGATCGTATCCGCATTGTCGGTGGACACCCGCTGATTGGCTCTCTGACCATTGGCGGCGCGAAAAACGCAGCCCTGCCGCTGATGATTGCCAGCCTGCTGACCCGCGAAACCCTGACGCTCCATAATGTGCCGCGCCTGTCGGATGTGCGGCAATTGCTGCGGATCATCGGCAATCACGGCGTCGATGCCGCCATTGGTGGCAAACGGCTGGGCCAGAGCGAGGATCAGGGCGACAGCATTACCCTGTCGGCACGCGATATTGTCGATACCACGGCCCCTTATGAATTGGTTTCGCGGATGCGGGCGAGTTTCTGGGTCATCGCCCCCTTGCTGGCCCGCATGGGCGAGGCCCGCGTGTCTCTCCCGGGCGGCTGCGCGATCGGCACGCGACCGGTCGATCTGCTTCTGATGGCGCTTGAAGCGCTGGGCACAGACATCGAAATCGAAAACGGTTATGTGGTCGCCCGTGCTCCCCAAGGCTTGCGCGGCGGCCATATCGTATTCCCGAAGGTCACGGTGGGTGGCACGCATACCGCCTTGATGGCGGCAGTTCTGGCTCGCGGCGATACGGTGATCGACGGTGCGGCGCGCGAGCCAGAAGTGGTCGATCTGGTTGATTGCCTGATCAAAATGGGCGCTAAAATCAACGGGGCTGGCACCAGCCGGATCGAGGTTGAAGGCGTCGGCCAATTGGGAGGTGCGCATCATACGGTGCTGCCTGACCGGATCGAGACCGGCACTTATGCCATGGCGGTGGCCATGACGGGAGGTGATGTGTTGCTGGAAGGCGCCCGCGCCGACCTCCTGCAATCGGCCCTTGATGTGCTGGCCAAAACCGGCACCGAGATTCTAGCCAATGACCAGGGCATCCGAATCCGCCGCCAGGGTGGGGCCATTTTACCGATTGATGTTGCAACCGCCCCTTTCCCGGGCTTTCCGACCGATCTACAAGCCCAATTCATGGCATTGATGGCCCGTGCGCAGGGCACCTCGCATATTCGCGAAACAATTTTTGAAAACCGCTTCATGCATGTGCAGGAACTGGCCCGCCTTGGCGCGCAGATCAAACTCGATGGCGATACGGCGATTGTCGAAGGCCGCAAAACGCTTAAAGGCGCACCCGTGATGGCAACAGACCTGCGCGCCTCGGTATCACTGGTGATCGCCGGATTGGCCGCGGAAGGTGAAACAACCGTCCACCGCGTCTATCATCTCGATCGCGGCTTTGAAGCACTGGAAAAGAAACTCGCCCGCTGCGGTGCAGAAATCGAGCGGCTCTCGAGCGATGGCTGATCCGGCCTCCCCCTAAGGCCGCGGTTGCCGCAAACGCTTCGGGGCGTTAACAAGAGCCTGTTGCGGATCAAAGGAATGCCATGACCCATCACTTAGGCCCGACACATCATGACGATTTGAAGCTGATGGCAATCGACAGCGAGGACCTTGCTGTGTTTTCTGCCCACTTGCAGGATGCCGAATTGCGCGTGAACCAAATTGCCTTCCTGCCCAAGCAAAAGCGCTTTGCCTTTGTGGCACAACGGCTCGATCGACAAGCCGTCCCCCCTGTCCGCAAAAGCACCGGTGTGCATTTCGAGGGCGTTACTCAGGCACAACATCAAAATATCACACTGCAGCAGAGTGACGAGGTCCTGCATCTGCTGGCTGTGACGTTCACACCTGATTCGGCTCCGGCGGGGCAGGTCATCCTGCATTTCACGCAAGGGCGACTGATCAAACTGGATGTTGCGTTTTTGGAAGCTGCTTTGGCCGATCTGCCCGACAGCAGCAAGGAGATATGAACATGGTCACCCGTCTTTCGAGCCGTGCGGACTCCTTTGCCGAGGACTTTGCCCAATTGCTCGCTATGAAACGCGAAGTCTCTGAGCAGGTCGATCACGTTGTGCGCGACATCATCGCGGATGTGCGCCAGCGTGGCGATACGGCACTGGTTGATTACACCCAGCGGTTCGACCGTTTGCAGATCGAGGCAGGTCAATTGCGCGTCACCCGTGCCGACATTGAGGCGGCAATCAAACAATGCGAACTCGAAACACTCAGCGCATTGTCATTGGCCCATGCGCGCATCAAAAGCCACCATGCGCGTCAATTGCCCCAAGATGACCGCTATCGGGATTCGATTGGGGTCGAATTAGGACATCGCTGGACAGCAATCGAAGCCGTTGGTCTCTATGTGCCTGGTGGTACAGCCAGCTATCCGTCGTCCGTGCTGATGAATGCGGTGCCGGCACAAGTGGCCGGTGTGCCGCGCATTGTGATGGTGGTCCCGACACCTGACGGTCATCTCAATCCGCTGGTGCTGGCAGCAGCCGATATTGCAGGCGTTTCGGAAATTTATCGCATCGGCGGCGCGCAGGCTGTTGCGGCTCTCGCCTATGGCACAGCCTCGATTGCGCCGGTAGCTAAAATCGTCGGACCTGGCAATGCCTATGTGGCTGCGGCAAAGCGGCGGGTTTTTGGGCAGGTCGGCATCGATATGATCGCCGGACCATCGGAAGTGGTGGTTCTGGCCGATCGCCATGCCAATCCGGATTGGGTGGCGGCTGATCTGCTCGCACAGGCCGAGCATGACACGGCGGCTCAATCCATCCTGATCACGGATTCACCCGAATTGGCCGAGGCGGTCATTCTGGCGGTCGAGGGCCGACTTAAAACCCTGCCCCGGCGCGACATTGCTCGCGCAAGCTGGCGCGATTTCGGTGCGGTGATCACCGTTGACCACCTGGACCAAGCCATTGCGCTGGTTGACAGGCTGGCGCCCGAACATCTCGAAATCGAGGCCGTTCAAGCGGAGGAACTGGCAGCGGCCATCCGTAATGCCGGAGCAATTTTCATCGGCGCGCATACGCCTGAAGCAATTGGCGATTATGTCGGCGGCAGCAACCATGTCCTCCCGACGGCCCGATCGGCCCGTTTCTCCTCCGGCCTTGGCGTATTGGATTTTATGAAGCGGACATCCCTGCTCAAATGCGATGCCCATGCCCTGCGGATCATTGGACCGGCGGCGATTGCGTTGGGCAAGGCCGAAGGGCTTGATGGCCATGCGCTCTCGGTATCAACCCGTTTGAATTTGGGGTGACACGCGATGTCAGGATCAAAACGGCACGCGCTGGCATCAATCGAGCTTGACGAGATCTCGATTGGTCGTACCACGCCGGAAAAAGAGCATGAGAGAGCGGTCGCGATCTACGATCTGATCGAGGCCAATCATTTTGCGCTTCCGGGCCACGAAGGCGGCCCATATTCGCTGATCCTGTCCATGATCGACAACAAGCTTTCCTTCGATATCCGCAACGAAGCCGGTGATCGGCTGATGACCCACGTGCTCTCGCTCACCCCGTTCCGACGGGTCATGCGGGATTATTTCATGATCTGCGAAAGCTATTACGAAGCCATTCGTACCGCCAGCCCGACACAGATCGAAGCCATCGATATGGGACGCCGCGGCTTGCACAATGATGCAGCCGAATTGCTGACAGAGCGCCTTCAAGGCAAGGTTGAACTCGACTTCAATACCTCACGCCGCCTTTTCACCCTCATTGCCGCCTTGCACTGGAAAGGCTGAAGGGAATGGAGACCGAAAAGGGACGCCACATTCAAGCTGTTCTGTTTGCCTGTGGTTTCAACGTGATCCGCTCGCCAATGGCGGAAGCGATTGCACGCCATTATTTCGGTCGTACGCTCTACATCCAGTCAGCCGGTGTCACCAAGGGGACAATTGACCCTTTCACCATCGCCGTACTGGAAGAAATTGGCATTGATGCCAGCAAACACAAGCCTCGCACCATTGAGGAGCTGGATGAGTGGGAGGGGCTTAATTTCGACCTTATTATTTCTCTTAGCCCCGAAGCCCATCATAAGGCACTGGAACTCACCCGCACGGTGTCGGCCGATGTCGAATACTGGCCCGTGCCAGATCCCTCCCTCACCCAAGGATCGCGTGACCAGATGCTCGATGCCTATCGTGGAGTGCGTGACCAGCTTGTGCAGAAAATCACAGCCCGTTTGCGCGATTGATCGCCAATCAACCGAGAATCAGGGCCTGTCAGAAACCCATCCGGCGCAGCAGGGCCACAGTCACCATCCCCGCCACCAGCGCAAGCACATCGCGCCGCAATTTGAACATGACCAGCATAGCCACAACAAGAGCGATCAGGGACGCAGGGCCACCCATCACGCCTAACGGAACGACCGTTGAAATAATGATGGAACCCGGCAAGGCTCCAAGAGCACGCCGCAAGCGTGGAGATGGAGGCAGATGGTCCATCAGCCAAACTCCACCCAGACGGCAGAGATAGGTTGCTGCAGCCATGCACAGCAAGGCCAGCAAGGCTCCCGATGACGTTTCCAGCCGATCCAGAAGCAGATCAGACATCGGACTGCGCCTCCGGCATCAAGGCCCCCGCTATTGCGCCTGCCAAAGCACCCACAACAATGAAGGCATAGCCTTCAACGGCCTTCATCACCAGGATCGATACAACAGCCGCGACCAACCATGGTAAAGCGGCCTGTTTTCCTTTCCAGAGCGGGATCAGCATCACCACAAAAATGATCGGCATGACCAGATCAATACCCCATGTTTTGGGATCGGGTACCAATGCCCCCAACAGATAACCCGGCACAGTGACGATGACCCAGACCAGCCATAGCAACACGCCCGATCCAACAAAAATGCCATAATCCCGCCCGCCATCCTGATGATAGCGTACAGCCAAAATCCAGTTGGCATCTGTGAAAAGATAGAGGCTGAACCAGCGCCACATCGGTGATGCGGTTTTAAACCAGTGATGCAGGGCGGCGCCCATCAGGATCATACGGGCATTGACAGCAAACACCACCAGTGTGATCGCCAAGGTCGATCCGAAAGACCAGTGATCCTGCCATAGAGCCAAAGACACCAGTTGTGCGGCTCCTGCAAAGACCAGACCGCTGGACAATATGGCTTCGAACAGACTCAGGCCCTTATGCGCAGCCCCCGCGCCGAAGGCCGCACCAAAGACCATGATCCCCGGCAAAAGCGGCAAAGTCAGCCGCATACCAAGCCAAAAACCAGGCCAAGTGACAGGACTGTAAACCGTGACAGGACTGTAAACCGTGACTGGACTGTAATCCGGAGTTTGACCCTCCGGTACAGGGGAGTGCTCTGATGGACGAACAGGCTCAGACATTTGCCGATTTGTGGGTTTTGGCCCAATAGCCGCCCACCAGCACAAAGACAGCGCCGAACAGGCCTGCGCCTACATAAATATCCAGTGGCTCCGGAAGGATCCAGGGCAGTTCGGCGACATGCGGAACCAGCCAGACATCGTGAATCATCATGCCGCCGGCAAGCCAGCCCAACAAACCGGCCCCAGCCCACAACAAAACCGGAAACCGTTTGATCGCCTCCAGAATAATCGATGAACCCGCAACAATCAGCGGGATCGAGATCAAAAGGCCGATCACAAGCAAAATCATGTCTTCCTTGGCAATGGCGGCAATGGCCAGCACATTGTCCAGGCTCATCACCACATCAGCGATCGCAATGGTTTGAACCGCATGGAATAATTTATCATGCCCCTTGATCTCCTTACCATGCCCGTCCTCCGCATTCAGGAGATCAAAGGCGATCCAGAACAACAACAAACCGCCAATAACCCGCAAAAACGGCAGCGCCATCAAAAACGTCACAACGAAAGAAAAAATAATGCGAAGGCCGATCGCCGCAGCAGCGCCAAGGATGATACCTTTACTTTTGGTTTTGGCTGGCAAATCCCGACACGCCATCGCAATCACGACGGCATTGTCGCCAGACAAAAGGATATTGATCCAGATGATCTGGACAAGAGCTGCTAAAAATTCTGGGTTGATCGTCACGGCTGCCACTCTTGATCATACAGGATACGGGATCGCCTTCATGCTAATGAAGGCGGCCATTCCGGCCCCGCACGATCCTGATGAAACCCATGGGCTCCATCTCACCGGATACGGAAAGAATGGTACAGCTGCCCCGGCTTGAACGGGGGACCTCTAGATCCACAATCTAGCGCTCTAACCAACTGAGCTACAGCTGCCCTAACGACGCGGGCGGACCCTATGACGATGCCACAAATTTTTCAAGACCAAGTTGAACATTTGTTGAAAAAGAAAAGTCCGGACGCAAGCCCGGACTTTTCAAATAGCTGTTTAAAATGGTTTATCTGAAGTAAAATCAACAGATTAGGATTTACGACGGCCTGCCTGAGAAGCAGCCTTTGTGACTTCGGCAGTTGCCTTTTCAACAGTCGCATGGGCATCGGCAGCTGCCTTTTGCACCTTGGACTGTACGGTTGCGCCAACATCCTGCAACTGATGCTGCAAGGCTTCGGCCTGCTTTTTCACAAATTCGGCCTGTACCTGCATCAATTCCTGCAGGTTCTTGGCGCGCACAACCTTCTGTGCGAAGTCGAAGCTCGCAGCGATATTCTGTTCGGTGTAAGAAATCGTCTTTTGGGCCACTTCACGGCTCGATGCACTTGCAACGGTCGCTTGTGTTTCAGCAGCAGCAGCAGCCTTGCTGGCCGCACCGATGAAACCGTCAAACGCCTTGCGTGCCTGCTCGACGCTCTTTTCAGCAAAATCGCGCATTTCATTCGGGATTTCGTAGTTACCTGCATTCTTCATCATGGCATTGCCCTCTATAAGAGCCCCGGCGCCAGACGATCCGGCGTTCTGTTGGCTCAATCACTTCGTATTGTGCAATGCAATATATTGTTGCGTTGCACAATTGTCAAGTGTCCTGAAAGCCCTTCCTTTTTGAACTTAAGGGTATAAATATGATCCCTGTATTCATGCTTTATTGCGCCCCATTTGGGCTTTTTTAATCACTTGCCTGTAAACCAGCCTGCAGAATGAAACGGATACCGAACAGTATGGAGCGCCGTTCAACGCCCTCAAGGGCATGACCGGGTTTAAAGCGGGGACTTGTGTGACGAGCAGTACTCGGGCGGGCAACCAGACAACGGGACGTCCTGTGCGGTTTATTTGGGCTTGCGATGCCCAAAACCGCCTGTTGTCGGCTGCTCCGGCGCCTGACCACTTGCTCGCGCCATGGGCAGGACAATCTTTACTGGGTAATCCTGCCATCCGCGAAGTGAGTGGCGCACTGGCTTCGGCGATTATGAGTCGCACAACCTTCAGCAACCTGGCTGTTCATTGGCATACGCCCGATGCTTTGCTCGACACCCATCTGTCGGGCGCGCCTGTCAATGACCTGGATGGGCAATATTCGGGCTATCGCGGTTTTGGCACCACCCAAGGCCTTGTGGTGTCTAAATCCCCTGTTGTACCCATCGTCCCTGAACCACCCAAATCCCCCCCCGCTCCCGGCTTTTCAGGCGCGGGCCTCTCTGACCGTGAACAGCAAGCGTTTGACGAAATTGGCCGCTTGCTCGCCCAGGCGGTGACGGCCCATTCACTTGTAAGAGAGGAAATCCCGGCGGAGGCGCCTCGATCTGTCGAGGTGTCAGAGCACCCGCTCGCCGCTCCCGCATCACAACCAACCATCCATAATTTCGAGATCGCCAAGGATGTGCAGGACTTGCTTGATCGGCTGCCTGTCGGCGTATTGGTAAGCCGTGGCGATGTGCCAATTGTGATGAATAGACTTTTACTGCAAAGCCTCGATTATCCCGGTGCCGATGAATTCCATGCCGAAGGGGCTATTACCCGTCTTTTCCCTGATCAGCACGAAGGAGGCCATGGATCGGAATGGATGGCCTTGAGCACACGCAACGGCAATACAGTCGACATGCGCGTCATGTTCCAGACCATTGAATGGGGGCATCTTGCTGCCTCCATGATGGTGTTTGTGCCGTCGAATCTGGTCTTGTCCGATCAAGACGCCAGTCCAGCATCGACCGCGACACCAATCGAGACCACACCGATCCCGGCTCTTGCCGATCTTAAAGCCTTGCAAAGGATCAGCGAGCTGGAGGCCATTCTCGATACCGCAACCGATGGCGTTGTTGTGGTCGATCCGCAGGGCAACATCGTCAGCCTCAACAAAAGTGCGCAGGCCCTGTTCGGTTATGATGAAGCGCAAGTGGTTTCGCAGCCTTTCCTGACGCTGTTTGCCATGGAATCACACACACTGGTGCAGGACTATTTCGAGGGATTCAGCGAAAACGGTGTACGGTCGCTCATGAATGACGGGCGTGAGGTCATCGGGCAGGTGTCGCAGGGCGGGCATATGCCCCTGTTCATGACATTGGGCAGAGCGGGAGACCATGACAGCCGTTTTTGTGCTGTGCTGCGCGATCTGACCGCATGGAAAAAAGTCGAGAGAGATCTCAACGATTCCCGCAAACAGGCCGAAATCGCCAATGCGCAGAAATCCGACATGCTGGCGCGGATCAGCCATGAATTAAGGACACCGCTATCGGCTATTCTCGGTTTTGCAGAAGTCATGGTCGAGGAGCGTTTCGGGCCGATTGGCAATCCCCGTTATCAGGATTATCTGCGCGATATCCATTCCTCCGGCCATCATCTGCTGTCTCTGGTCAATGATCTGCTCGATCTGGCTAAAATCGAGGCTGGCAAATTCGATCTCGATTTTGCTGCCGTTGATGCCAATGCCACAGTCAAAGCCGCGCTGGGGATGATCCATCCCGATGCCGAGCGCAATCGGGTGTTTGTGCGCTCCTCGCTCACTACCGGTCTGCCCAAAATTGTGGCCGACGAACGCACCTTGCGGCAAGTATTGCTTAACCTGCTCTCCAATGCCGTTAAATTCACCGATGCCGGCGGGCAGGTGATTGTGACCACCGGGCTGACACAGGATGGCGAAGTCGTCCTGCGTATCCGTGATACCGGTGTCGGCATGGACTCAGAGGACATCAAAACCGCGCTTGAATTTTTCCGGCAGACTGCAGCTGGCCGCAAAGCCGGTGGCACAGGCCTTGGGCTGCCGCTGACCAAGGCTCTGACAGAAGCCAACCGCGCCAGCTTCTCGATCAAGAGCGATCGCGGACGCGGAACCTTGATCGAAATCACATTTCCGAGCAACCGCGTTTTGACGGAATAGGTTTTTCTAGCCCTCGTTGAGCAACCCATCGCGGGCCGCAAGCGCTGGAAAGAGCCGTGTCCATAAAACGGCAATCAACACGGTGCCGACACCACCCAAGACCACAGCAGGCACTGCCCCCAGCAAAGCAGCGAGCACGCCGGATTCAAATTCGCCCAATTCATTGGATGCCCCGATAAATACGGTTGTCACCGCCGACACACGGCCCCGCATCGCGTCTGGCGTATTACCCTGCACCAGAGACTGGCGGATATTGACACTGATCATATCTGCAAGACCCGAGAGGTAGAGGCACAGCATCGACAACCAAAACAACGTCGAGAGGCCGAAACCGATCATGGCCAAACCGAATAGGGTAATCGCGGCAAACAGCAACGGCCCCACTTTGCGGCGGATCGGCCATTGCGTCAGGATCAACGCCAT